>CAUJDN010000026.1 GCA_963169195.1 Acidobacteriota bacterium
GGCGCGGCGCTCATCGCCGACGTGGATGGGGATGGCCGGCCGGAGATCGGCATTGCCGGAGCCGAGCGGTTCGTGCTGCTGAACCGGGACGGCACGGAGCGGTGGAGCTCGGTCATCTCCGATCGCAGCTCGAACTCCACCGGCTCGGTGGCCTTCGACCTCGACGGCGATGGCACGCTCGAGATCGTCTACCGCGACGAGACGTACCTGCGCATCTACCGGGGCCACGATGGGCTGCTGCTGGCGAAGACGCCCGTGCAGTCGGCCACGTGGGGGGAGATCCCGGTCGTGGCCGACGTCGACAACGACGGGCACGCCGACATCGTCGTCTCGTCGGACTTCCTGCGAGGTGGGGCAGGCGACACGGGGATCGTCGTCTTCGGCGACGCTGCCAACCTGTGGACCAGGACGCGGCGGATCTGGAACCAGCACGCGTATCACGTGACCAACGTCGACGAGCACGCGTCGGTGCCGGTGCAGGAGACCCCGCACTGGCTGCTGCCCGGCCTGAACGCCTTCCGCACGAACGCCTTCGCTCCGGGTGAGTTTGCGGGCGACGGCGCCGATTCGTTCACCTATGTCGCCAGCGACGGCGTGCTCGAGTCGAACGTCGCGACCGTGCGGATCACCGTGCGGCCCGTGAACGCGGCGCCGGAGATTACCTCGACGCCGGGGGTGTCGGCCGCGCACGGTGTGGCCTATGGCTATGCCGCGACGGCGATCGATCCGGATGCCGGCGACATCCTGTCCTGGTCGCTGACGACTTCGCCTGCCGGCATGACCATCGATGCAGGGGCAGGGTTCATCCGCTGGACCCCGGCCGCGTCGCAGACGGGTGCGCACGAAGTTGTCGTCAAGGTCGAGGATGCGCGCGGGCTCTTCGCGCTGCAGGCCTACACGGTGACGGTGGGCGAGCCGGTCGCGGTGCCGGACGTCGTGGGCCAGGCGCAGGCGGCCGCGGAGGGCGCCATCACGGGCGCCGCGCTCGCGGTCGGCGCCATCAGCACGAGGAACAGCCCGACGGTGCCGTCTGGGTCGGTCGTGAGCCAGAGCCCGGTGGCCGGGACGCTGGTTGCGACGGGCTCGCCGGTGAGCCTGTCGGTGTCGACCGGTCCGGCGCCCGCGGGGACAGTCCCCGATGTGGTTGGCCAGACGCAGCCCGGCGCGGAGGCCGACATCGTCGCCGCGCAGTTCGTGCCTGGGCCGGTGACCGGGCAGTACAGCGCCGCGGTGCCGGCCACCATCGTTCTCGCGCAGTCGCCTGCCGCCGGGACCGTGGCCGATCTCGGCACGCTCGTCTCCCTGGTTGTATCGCTCGGCCCGCCGCCGGGCACGCTGGATGCTGATGGCGACGGCTACACGGGTGACATGGGCGACTGCAACGACACCGACCCGAACATCAACCCCGGCGCCGTCGACATCCCCGGGGACGGCATCGATCAGAACTGCAACGGCGTGGATTCGGTGGCTGGCGACGACACGCCGCCGACGGCGCTCCTCGTGACGCCGGATGACCTGGCTGAGGTCACGATGCCCACCGACATCGTCGGGACCGTGGCGGACGCGAACTTCCTGCGCTACACGCTGCAACTCGCCGAGGTGGACGCGGTGACATTCTTAACAATTGTCACAGGGACTGTCCCCGTGACAAACGGGGTCCTCGGGCGGCTCGATCCGACGTTGCTCGAGAACGGGTTGTACCGGGTGCGGCTGATTGCCGAGGACGTGAACGGGCAGACGGCGGTGGACGAGCGGGTGTACCGGGTCACGGGTGAGATGAAGGTGGGGGTGTTCCAGCTGTCGTTCACCGATCTGCAGGTGCCGATGGCTGGTGTGCCCATCGCGGTAGTCCGCACCTACGACAGCCGCGTCGGGTCGCAGCGCGATTTCGGCATCGGCTGGAGCCTGCAGGTCGCCTCGGGCAGCTACCGGAACAATCGCGAACCCGGCCTCGGGTGGGAAATCAGGGACGGCACGATTCTCGGTCAATCGGTTCCCTGTATCGGCGGTGCCGCCGAGACCCGCTCACACATGACGGAGATCCGGCTCTCGGAGCGCGAGTCGTACGTCTTTGCGCTCGAAGTGGTGGGGGGCGGTGCCGTGACCGGCGCCTGTGAAGGCGTGGCACGGTTCCGCTATCTGAGCGGCACCCTGCCCGGTGCGACCCTGCAGAGTCTGGACGGCGTCGACGTCCTCTACCTGCACGGCGGTGGCGATGTCGTGGTCGACGCGGACGCCTTCTATGCCGGTACCGAGCGGCCGTACGATCCGCGCCGGGTGCGGCTGGCGACCATCGACGGCCGCATCTTCGATCTCGATCGCACGCGTGGACTCACCCGCATCCAGGACAGCAACGGCAACGCCCTGGACATCACGCCCGGCGGCCTGTTCCACGCCGGCGGAAGGAGCGTCGCGTTCTCGCGCGATCAGCAGGGGCGCATCACCTCCATCACCGATCCGAGGGGCCCCACCCTGACCTACGAGTACGCCGACGGTGATCTGACCGCCTTCACCGATCAGGCCGGGAATCGGACGACCTTCGAATACAACGGGAGGCATGGCCTCATCCGTGTCAACGACCCGCTGGGCAACCGCGCCGTCCAGAGCGAGTACGACGACGCCGGCCGCCTGGTCGCCGTCATCGATGCCCGTGGGGTGCGGACTGAGTTCGTCCACGATGTCGCGGCCCGCACAGAGGTCGTCACCGACGCGTTCGGGAACCAGACGCGCGCCACCTACGACGACCGTGGCAACGTCCTCACGCAGGAACGCTCCGTCACCATCGACGGGACCGTGGTGCCCGTGCGGACCGAACACGCCTACGATGCGCAAGGCAACGAGACGCTGCAGATCGATGCGGACGGCGTGCGCACCGAGAGCGCGTGGGATGCGCTCGGCAACGAGCTGAGTGCGGTCGTCGACCCGTCGGGCCTCAACGTGCGGCGGGAGGCCACCTACGATACGAGGGGGTACCTGCTGTCGCAGACCGATCCCAACGGCCTGATGACGAGGTTCTCCGTCGATGGTGCCGGCAACGCGACGGAATGGGTCGACGTCGACGGCCGCGCGACCGACGTCGAGTACGACGAGTCGGGGAACCCCACGCGAGTGGAGGATCCCGATGGCCGCGTCTCCCACCTCGGCCACGACGCGTACGGTCGGCTGGTCTCGCGCGTCGATGCACGCGGCCAGGCCACCAACTACACGTACGATGCGTCGGGAAATCGTCTCAGTGAAACCGTGACGAGGACCATCGAGGGCGTCGTGCGAACGTTGACGACGCGTTTCGAGTACGACGCGCTCAACCGCGTGACTCGTACCATCGACCCGCTGGGCCAGGCGACCGCCACGTCGTACAACGCGCTCGGGCTCGTGGCCTCCACGACCGATGCTCTCGGCCGGGTGACGGCGTTCGAGTACGACGAGGCCGGTGCGCTCGTGCGGTCGACGTACCCCGATGGCACGACCGAGCAGCGTGCGTACGACCAGCGGGGCAACCTGATCCGGGTGACGGACCGCGAAGGGCTCGTCACCCAGTACGGCTACGATGAGCTGCGGCGACGCGTGTCGGTCACCGCGCCAAACGGCGGCGTGACGCGCAGCCTCTACTCGCCCGGGGGACAGCTGACGGCCAGCATCGCCCCGGACGGGGCGCGCACGGACTACGAATACGACACCGCCGGTCGGCGCGTGCGCATGCTCGGACCAGCCGTGCCGAGCGGCCCCGGCGGTGCGCTGGTCAGACCCGAGACCCGCTACGAGTACGACACGGGCGGCCGGCTGGTCGCCGAGATCGATCCGCGTGGGTTCCGAAAGGAACTGCGCTACGACGCGGCCGCGCGCAGCGTCACGGGCCACCTGCCTGACGGCACCGAAGCCACGGAGGTCCACGACCAATGGGGACGTCCCGTGCGCCGCGTGGATCAGGAGGGGCGCGTGACGACCTTCGAGTACATCGCCGACACCGGATGGCTGGCCGCGGTGACGCTGCCGCCCCCGTCAGCCGGCGCCACCGCTCCGACATGGCGTTTCACCTACGACGAGGCGGGCCTGCGCACTTCGCAGGTCGACCCGCTGGGGCGGGCGACACGCTTTGCCTACGACGAGATCGGACGCCTCCGCCGACAGACGCTGCCGGCCGGCGAATCGCGGTTCATGGTCTACGACGCGGTCGGGAGGCTGACCCAGCTCGTGGACTACGACGGACAGCCCACGACGTTCGAGTACGACCAGGCCGACCGGCTCACGCGCCGGCGTCACGCCGACGGCACCGAAGTGCGATTCACCTACACCGCAGGCGGGAGACGCGCCACTGAGGAGGACGCGCGCGGTGTCACCTCCTATCAATACGATGCGGCCGGTCGATTGGCCCGTGTCGATCAGCCGGGCACGGGGGCGGTTCAGTACGCCCACGACATCAGCAACCGCCTGACGTCGATCGCGACGCCGGGGGGAACCACGACCTACGGCTACGATGCCATGGGCCGGCTCGCGACCGTGCAGGGGAGTTCGGGCACCACAACCTATCGGTACGATCCGGCAGGCAACCTCAGCGCGGTCCTGCTGCCCAGCGGCGTGACGGGCGCACTGGCGCACGACGCCCGCAATCGCCTGACGTCGGTGCTCTACGAACGTGCGGGCGCCACGCTGTCGACGTTCACCTACGCGTACACCCCGGCTGGCCGGCGCGCGTCGGTCACCGAGGCCGGCGCCACCACCAGCTTCACCTACGACCAGATGGGACGACTCGTCGACGAGACGCGGACCGGAGCGTCGGCGTACTCGCGTCAGTACGAGTACGACCTGGCAGGGAACCGCACCCGCCTGATCGCCAACGGGCTGCCCGTGACCTACACCTACGATGCCGACGATCGCCTGTTGACGGCCGGGTCGGTCGCCTACACGTACGACCCGCGCGGCAATGTCGCATCCCGCGACCAGGCCGGGGCCGTCAGCACGTTCGCCTGGACACCCGACAACCGCCTGGCATCGGTGAGCAGCGGCGCCGGCGTCGTCAGCTTCCAGTACGACGCCGACGGCACACGCGTGGCCAAGGCCACCGCGGCCGGCACCCTCCGGTACCTGATCGATCGCCGCAATCCCACCGGCCTGCGCCAGGTCGTGGAGGAGCGGGATGGTGCGGGCGGGCTCGTGGCTCGACACCAGTTCGGCGCGGGGCTCGTCTCGAGCCAGCGTAACCTCGTCGACTCCTTCGTGCTGCCGGACGGCAGCGGCAACGTTCGCCAATTGACCGATACGGCTGGTGCGGTCATCGATCAGTACGCGTACGACGCGTTCGGCAACGGTGTCGCCCAGGCGGGCTCCACCGAGAACGACTACCGCTACCTCGGGCAGCAACTGGACGAGGAGACCGGTCTCTACTACCTGCGCGAGCGGTACTACGACCCGGCGGTCGGCCGCTTTCTGGGACGCGATCCCGTCGAGGGCGATCCGACGTTGCCGACCTCGTTGCACCGCTACGCCTACGCCGGCAACGACCCGGTGAACTTCGCCGATCCGAACGGGGACTTCTTCACGCTCATCGACTTCTCGCTGACCTCGGTCATCTCGGGTGGTATTCGTGGCCTCGAGGTGGGCAAGCAGCTCAGCACCATCTGTCGCGTGAAGGGGCTGGCGAAGGCCATCCCGATCGCCATCGGCCTCAGACAGGCCGCCGAGAGCAAGGTCAAGTTCGCCGAGAAGCTGTTCGAGCTGCTGTCTCCCTCGCTCAGCGTCGGAACGTTGATGGATCCCAAGCTCTCCGCCGCACTCGCGGCCAAGCACACCATCTACGAGCATCCGCAGGCGAAACTGCTGTCGCCGCCGCGGAAGCTATACGGCGATGCGAAGTCGGTCGAAATCGGCCTCCAAGCCTCGACCGACAACGAGCTCGCGCTGGAGCTGGCGATTGCGGAGTTCCCCAACAGCCAGCTGAAGTTCGGGGGGACCTGCCAGATTCACCCGTTCCAGCTGAAGTCCTGGTCGTTCGGCATCGGCAAGGAGAAGGCGCTGTTCGACATCAGGGTCTGCGACTTCATTTCCATCGGCACCATCTACGGGGTGGTGAACGCGACGACCAGCGTGACGTCGGGCGGCGATCCGAGCGCCTCCATGGACCTCGGGCTCAAGCTCGCCGTCCCGTTCCTCCCGGAGGTGTCGTTCACGGTGCTCAAGCTGCCCGATGACATGAGGTAGGCCCAATCGACCGTATGACAAGGTGGCACCGTGGCTCTCCTGTCGGTCAGCGATCACGTCAGGCCGCACTACGGCAGCCGCCTCGTCTCCATCGTCGTGTTCGGGACGATGGGCCGGGGCACGCCGCGCCCCGATTCGGACCCCGACCTCCTCGTCGCCGGGGACCCGCGATCGACCGTTCGCGCGCCTCGCTACGCCAGCCGATCGTACCGGATGTCGAGCACCTCCAGCCGCTCCGGCCCCTGTGGGGTCCGGAGCGTGACCACGTCCCCCACGCGCGCCTTCAGCAGCGCGTGCGCCAGGGGCGAGCGCCACGACACGCGCGTGCTCCCGCTGTCGAGCTCGTCGATGCCGACGATGGTCACCTCGCGCGCCTCGCCGTTCTCGCGCTGGTAGGTGACCGTGGCGCCGAAGAACACGCGGTCGTGCGCCTTGCCCGCGTTGTCCACCACGACGGCGCTGTCGAGGCTCTTCGACAGATGGCGCAGGCGCCGGTCGATTTCGCGCAGCCGCTTCTTGCCGTAGATGTAGTCGCCGTTCTCGGAGCGGTCGCCGTTGCTGGCGGCCCACGCCACGGTGGAGACCATGGCAGGCCGCTCCACCTTCCAGAGGTGGGCGAGCTCGTCCTGCAGCCGCTTGTAGCCGGCCGGCGTGATGTAGTTCGTGAAGCCGTCGCTCATCGCGGGACGAACGGGTTGCGGATGTGCACGCCGCGGACGACCTGGCCGTCGTTCAGATCCTCCGTCCAGAGCACGTCGCAGCCGGACTCGGCCGCCGCGTGGACAATCATTGCGTCCCAGAAACCGAGTGCGGACTTCTGGTGCAGGGCGATGGCGGCCAGCACGTCGCCCGCGTCGGGGGCGAACACCCTCCAGGCGGCGAGCTCGCGTATGCGCTCCGAGGCTTCGTCCACGGGCAGAGGCGACGCCACCTTGCGTGTCACCGTGACGAAGAACTCCTGCAGGACCTGGACGCTCAGGCAACCCGTGCCACTCTCCCAGAGCGTGGCGAGCAACTCCTCCGCGGCCGCCTTCTTCGGGCCGGCTGACGCGTCGTGGGCGTAGACGAGGATGTTGGCGTCCACGAACGCGCGCGCGGCATCAGCGCTCATGGAGCTCGTCGCGCGTCCAGGTGCGATGCCCGCCCGTACCGAGGGACCGCGCGGCCTTCATCGCCGCGAGCGCGCGCTTCCGCGCCGCCGAGTAGCGCCGGTCTTCGTCCGCGATGCGCGAGAGCGCCTCGGTCAGCAGGGCGGAGATTGACGTCTCGCGTTCGACGGCGACCCGCTTCACCTGCTTGATCAGGTCGCGGGGCAGGCTCAACGTGAGGTTCTGGGTGTCGGCCACGTAAACCAGTGTAGCACGTAAACACGTGAAACATGTCGCGGCCACGTCCCCGCCCCAGCCGCCGCGGCTGCCGATTCGTGCCAGCCGCGCCCTTTACAATTGTCACAGGGACTGTCCCCGATCCCCCCCGATCCCCCGATTCACCACCCCACCGCCTGGCCGTCCTTGCGGTGATCCGAGCCCGCGCGGTAGAGGCCATTGACCGGCAGGTCGCGATCGACCGCGCTCCTGTCGAAGGGCGGCGGCGTCAGCTTTGGATCACGCGTGAACAGGATGCCCTGGTAGCCGCCCACCGCGCCCCCGTCCACGCTTCGCACCTCGTGCCCCTTCGCGCGGAGCGCCGCGCCCACCAGCCCGAACAGGTTCGCCTCCAGCGACAGGACGTTGCTGTTCTGATTGTGCGTGAACCGCGCCGCATCCGTCGTCATCTGCACGTTCATGCCGTGGTCGATGAGGTTCACCATGTGCTGCGCGTGCGTCTCGGGCTGGACGCTCCCGCCCATGTTGCCGAACGCCATCAACGGCTGCCCGTCCTTCATCACGAAGCCCGCGATGATGGAGTGGAACGGCTGCTTGCCCGGCGCGACGACGTTGGGGCTCTTCGGGTCCAGCGAGAACGCCGTCCCGCGGTTGTGCAGCACGAAGCCGTACGGGCCCACCGTGGCGCGGCTGCCATACACGCTGAACACGCTGTGCACGAGCGACACCATGTTTCCCCAGCGATCCGCGGCGGTCAGGTAGATGGTGCCGCCATCGGTACCGCCGGGAACCGCCGGCTTGCCCGCCGCGTTCGGATCGATGCGCCCGCACAGGCTCGCCGCGTGCGACTTCGAAAGGAGCTGTTGCACGGGAATCGTCGAGAACTTCGGGTCCCCGTTCTTCGCCTGCAGGTCCGCGTAGGCGAGCTTCTTCGCCTCCACCATGAGGTGCCAGGACATCGGGTTCGCGGGGCCGAGCTGCGTGAGGTTGTAGCCCAGCTTCGGCACGCACACCTCGAGGATGTTCAGCATCTCGAGCGCCGCGAAGCCCTGTCCCGGCGGCGGCAGCTGGTAGATGTCATAGCCGTGATAGTTCGTCGTGACCGGCTCCACCCACTCGGGCTCGTACCCCGCGAGATCCTCGCGCGTCATCACGCCGCCGCCGGACTTCACCTTCTGGACGATGGCCTCGGCGATGGCGCCCTTGTAGAAGGCATCGCGCCCCTCCGCCTGGATGAGCCGCAGCGCCTTCGCCAGATTCGGATTGCGGATGATCGAGTAGAGGGCCGGCGCGTCCTCGCCGTTCAGGAAGGCCTGCCTCGAGTCGGGATCCGCGCGAAGGCCGTTCAGTGCGCCACGGATGTCGTCGTGGCGCCGCTCGGCCTGTCCCCATCCCTCCTCCGCGATTCGCGCGGCCCGCTCGAACGTCTCCTTGAACCCCATCGTCCCGAAGCGCTTCAACAGCGCGTCGTAGCCGGCGACGGCGCCCGGCACCGTGGCCGCGTTGACGCCGCTGCCCGGCACGCGTGTCCCGCCGAGCGTCTTCGTGAAGAACTCCGGCGTCCATCCCGCCGGCGCGCGCCCCGCCGCGTTCAGCGCGTAGAGCTTCCGCTCGCGTGCCACCCACACGATGGCGAAGAGGTCGCCGCCGATACCGGTGTCGTTCTGCGACGTGACATCCAGGACCGCGCCGGTGGCGACGGCGGCATCGATGGCGTTGCCGCCCTGTTTCAGGATCTCGAGGCCCGCCTGCGCGGCCAGCGGATCGCTGGTGGCCACGATGCCGTGTCGAGCCAGCACCTCGGAGCGGCCCTGGGCCAGCCACCCCTGCGCGCGCGATCCAGGCACGGCTGCGATGCCCGCCGCCGGCGCCGGCGCCCCGGCCGCGGGGATGCCAAACGGCGTGGGCGACTGCGCAACGCCGGTGACCGCCCAGGCCGCAAGGGCCAGCGCAACGACGTGCAACGGGCGAGCGGCGCGGCCGAGGCGGGACCGAGTCGAGTGGGCGGCGGGCTGCGAGGCGGCCATGAGGAACTCCCGGGAGAAGGTGTGAAGGTTGCGCCGATTCTACGACAGCCGATGATCCGATACATTTGGGCAAAGGAGTCGGTGGGTCCCCTCCACATGCTCAGCCGTTCGCTTCGCGCCTCGGTCGTCGTCGTCCTCGTCGTCCTGCTTGGCCCCACCCTGTCCGCCGAGCCGATGGCGCGCGTCGAGGCACGCCTCCAGGCCGACCTGGAGATTGTGAAGGCGCTCCGGCCCGCGTACCCGTTCTGGCGCCACATCTTCACCATCACCGACGGCCGCATCGCGTTCGGCAGCGCGAAGGACGGGCGGCTCATCGTCACCTTCCCGTCGAAGGGCGACTGGTCGAAGGATGCCGTCTGGACGGACCCGGCCCCGGCGCCGGTGGTATCGGCCCTCAGCTGGCCCACGCGGCTGGACGACCGGCGCGATCTGGCTGTCCGCCGGCTCGAGCCCGTGACCGGCCCGCTGGTGCACAATCCGACACGCGGATTGTTCCTGCTGCCCAACGTGCCCCGGTACGGTCCGTTCCTCGAGGAATGGGGCCGCATCTACGAGCGCTTCGGCGTGCCGGCCGACATCGGCCTCGCGCAGGCCATCCTGGAATCGGGGCTGAACGGCACCGCACGCTCCCGCGCCAACGCGCTGGGCCTGTGCCAGTTCCTCCGGCGCAACTGGCAGGCGCTCAACCGCCTGTCGCCCGAGACCATCGAGGCGTACAACCAGACCACGCAGGCGCCGTACTGTGCCGCGTATCTCTCCATCCTGGCCACGATGTACGGGAGCTTCATCCCGGCCCTCTCCGAGCACCACTCGGGCGGGGTGAACGTGGGCCGCACGCTCATCAACGGCGAGCGCCTGGGCGGGGCCACCGTGGCCGAGCAGTACCTCATGGGCTCCCAGTTCGCGCGTGACCTGCGGAGTGTCGCGCTCCGGGAGTACCGGGACCTCTACCGGACCTACGGCATCCGCTCGTTCCGCTACGCGGAGATGGTCTTCGGCAACACGCTCAACGTGCAGCAGATCCGCGCCGACGTGACGCAGGAGCGCATCCACGCCATGCGGACGCGCCGGGCCATTCCCATGGGCGAGATCACGCGGCGCACGAAGCTCACGGCCACCGAGGTGCAGCGCTTCAACCCGGCGCTGCTTCGGCAGGTGCCCGCGCAGGGCACGCTGTACCTGCCGATGCGCGTCCCCGAGTTCGGCGCGGACGTCACCTTCTGGCACCGCCCGGCGGCGGCCGACTACACGGCGGTCCTGGACGAGTTCCTCGCGCTCGAGTCCGGCGTCCAGCGCTGGCACGAGGCCTCTTTCGAGCCCGAGCTGCAGCGCTTCCGCCGCCGCTTCGAGGCCACCGGCACGGTGGAAGGCCGGGTCATGGCGACGACCCTCGCCTACGTCATCGGGGACCTCCGGACGAGCCGCCGCGCCGCCATCCTCGACGACTTCCGCCACAGCGGGCGCATCCTCGAGCTGTTCCAGAGGGGTGTGGCGGAGCTTGCCGCCACGATCGGCAGCCGCGGCAGCCAGTAGGCCGAGGCGAGGACCGCGATCTCGGCGCGCCTGCGCCATCGGCGTTCATGGCTTCGGCTCGCGCGCCAGCACCACGATCCCTTCCGCCTCGTATCGGACCACGCCCGGGCGTGCGGGCGTGGCCTTCGCCTCCCCGCGCGCGATCGCCGCAAAGGCCTGGGCGAAGCGCGTCAGCAGCGACGCCGGTGCCTTTGCCTCGTTGTGCCCGGGGCATACCACGTCCACGGCATCGGCGAGGGCGCCGAGGCGGGCCGCGGACCGCACGTAGTCGGCCAGACTCGACTCGGGCATGTGGGCGTAGAGGTCCGCGGGATACAGCGTGTCGCCCGTGAACAACAGGCGACGTCCGCGATCGAGCAGGCACAGGCTCCCCGGTGTGTGCCCGGGCGTGAGGATGACTTCCAGCGTGCGGCCACCCAGCTCGATCCGCTCGCCGTCGCTCAGGCGCCGGGTCGGGCGAATCGGCGGCGTCTCGTAGCGTGCCTTGTCGAAGCCGGGCGGCAAGGCTTTCCAGACCGTCTCGGAGGTGATCTGTCCGGCGAGATTGCCGGTGCCACGCGCCAGTCGGGCCAGGGCGGCGGGGCTGTCGGCCACGGCCACCTCAGCGAACTGCCGGTCGCCGCCGATGTGGTCGAAGTGCTCGTGCGAGTTCACCACCAGGACGGGCAGCGCTGTCAGCTGGTTGACGACGGCCTTGATGTCGCCGATACCCAGGCCGGTATCGAACAGGACCGCACGGTCACGACCCTCGATGAGGTACGAGATGGCCTCCTGCCAGTGCCCGGGCTCGTACAGGGCCGTCGTGCCGGGCCCGATCCGGTAGACCTCGAACCACGGCGACTCGACGGCGACCCGCTCGATCTCACGGTAGACGGGGCGCGGGAGGGCCTTCCACCACGGCGCGTCCTGCGCGGGCGGGGCGGCACCTGCTGTCAGGGTGAGGGAGAGCAGAGCGAGAAGGCCGGTGCCGGCGCGCTTCGCCATCCGCGCATTATCGCTCCGGCCCTGTCTGGACCGGATGGCGATGATCTGCGTGCCCGCGCCCTGTCGGGGACGTCCATCGCAGGAGGGTAACCTTCAAGCCCCGGCCGCTGCCGGCCGATATCAGAGACGTGCCAGCACAGCCTGACGGCCCTGCCGTGGCCCGGTGGCCGGGCGTTCTGCTGGCCGCGCTGCTGGTCTACGTGGTCGCGGTGAGCGCCTGGATGTTGTCGCGCGCTGGTGGCGACCAGCTCCAGCACTACCTCGGGCTGCTGGCCGATGGGCCCGCCTGCCTCGCCGGTGTGGTGCTCGCCGCGGTCACGGCCCGCGGCCTGCCTCGCGGCCCCCTGAGGGCGGCCTGGCAGGCGATCACACTGGCACTGGCGCTGTACTTCGTCGGGACCGTCGTCGCCGTCACATCCTGGCTGCTCGACCGGGATCCGTTCCCCGGACCCGCCGACGTGTTCTTCCTGGCCTTCTACCCGGCGTTCTTCGCCGCCGTCCTCTTCCTGGTGCGGGCCTGGAACATGCGGGTGCCCTGGGCGCACCTGGCGCTCGATGTCGTCATCCTCGTCGTCGGGTTCGGCGCGTCCTTCTGGTTCCTCGCCATTCGGCCCGCCGAGGCCCAGGCCGAGCTCGACCTGCTGAAGCACGTCCTCAGCCAGGCCTACGTCGCGCTGAACTGCATTCTTGTCCTCGCCTTCGGCCTGCTGCTGCTCACCGGCGCCGAAGGGGGAGTCGAGCGACGCGTGTCGCTCCTGCTGCTCGCCGGGTGTACGACGATGTTCCTCGGGGACATCGTGTGGGCGCTCGCCAAAGTGAGCGGTGGATATGTTCCGGGCGACCTGCAGGACGTCATGTACGTCGCCTGGTACGTGCCGATCGGGGCCGCCGCGCGCCATCAGCTTCGGGCGCCGGTCGCCTCGCCCGCGAAGGCCGACGCGGCCCCGCCGTCGCTGGCGCTCGCCCTGCCCTACGTCGCGGTCCTCGTCGCCTTCCTGGTGCTCGTCTTCGTGGCGCGCGACGAGGTCGGCGGCCCGGTGGCCGTGATGACCATCGTCGCGTTCGTGCTGACGCTCCTGGTGATGGTCCGCCAGGGCACGATGCTGCGTGACGATGCGAGGACACGCGAGCGGCGGGCCACCGAGATGGTCGAGGCCCGCTACGCGTCGCTCATCGCCAACGCCTCGGATGTCATCCTCATCGTCGGGGCGGACGGCGCGCTCAGGTTCGCCTCCCCGGCCTTCGAGCGCGTGTTCGGGCTGAAGCCGGAGGCGGCGTCGGGACAGAACCTGCTGGATCTGTGGCGTGGAGACGACGCCGGCCGCCTGCGCGACTTCATCGCCGAGGTTGCGGCGGCGCGTCGCGGGGCCGTGGGCCCGATCGAGCTGCGCCTGGAGCAGGGCGCGCGCTGGCACACGCTCGAGATCGTCGGCAGCGACCTGACCGCGGATCCCGCCGTGCAGGGGCTGGCGCTGAACCTGCGCGACATCAGCGAGCGCAAGGCGCTCGAGGAGCGGCTGCGGGAGCAGGCCCTCCGGGACCCGCTGACCGGGCTGGCCAATCGCACCCTGTTCCGCGATCGCGTCGCCCATGCCATCCTCCTCGCCCGGCGCGAGCGACGCCGCGTCGCGGCGATGTTCCTGGATCTCGACAACTTCAAGACCGTCAACGACACGCTCGGCCACGACGTCGGTGACCGACTGCTGCAGGCCGTGGCCACCCGGCTCGTGCACGCCACCCGCACGACCGACACCGTGGCGCGCCTGGCCGGCGACGAGTTCGCCGTCCTCCTGGAGGGCATCGACACCATGGACGACGTCCAGCGCCCGGCCGAAGCGCTGGTCCAGGCGCTCGGCACGCCCTTCGTGATCGGGGATGCGGAAGTCCGGATGTCCACCAGCGTCGGCGTCGCGTTGTGGGCGCCGGACTCCGCCACGGAAGAGCTGCTGAGCAACGCCGACGTCGCGATGTATCAGGCCAAGGCCGCCGGGAAGGACCGCTACGTCGTCTTCGAGCCCCGCATGCAGGAGGCCATCCGGGAGCGGCTGCGCCTCGAGGCCGACATCGTCCGCGCGCTGGCCCACGGAGAGCTCTTCCTGGAATACCAGCCGGTGGTCGCGCTCGACACCCGGCGGCTGATCGGCGTCGAGGCGCTGCTCCGATGGCGACACGCCGACCGGGGTGTCCTGATGCCGGGGCAGTTCATCCAGGTGGCCGAGGAGTCCGGCCACGTCATCGAGCTCGGTCGCTGGGTGCTGCAGCGGGCGTGTGCGGACTGGCAACGCTGGTGCCGCGAGACCGGGGCCCCGGGACTGCAGCTGGCCGTGAACGTCTCGGCCCGTCACCTGCAGCAGGGCGACCTCGTGCGGGACGTCGATTGGGCGCTGCGGGAGTCCGGGCTCGACCCCGGCAGCCTCGTGCTCGAGCTGACCGAGAGCACCATCATGCACCACACGGCCGCAAACCTCGAGCGGCTCCACGAGCTGAAGGCCCTCGGCGTCCGGATCGCCATCGACGATTTCGGCATGGGCTACTCGTCGCTCGCGTACCTGCACCGGTTCCCGATCGACATCCTGAAGGTCGATCGTTCCTTCGTCAGCCGCCTGGTGGCCGACGGCGAAGGGCCGGAGCTGGCGCGGGCCGTCGTCACGCTTGGCCGGACGCTCGGCCTCGAGACGGTGGCCGAGGGCATCGAGTCCGATGCGCAGGCGTTGGCGCTCCTCGCGCTCGGCTGCACGGCCGGGCAGGGCTTCCTGTTCGCTCGGCCGGGGTCCCTGGATCAGGTCTCCGCGGCCTGGCGTCTGGGGCCGTTCCGGGCAGCCGTCGGTAGCCCGGGCGCCTTCTCGCACGTGAGCGCGGCGGTTCGCTGACGGCGGCCGGCGTGCGGCCCGCAGGTGCGCGGCGCCCACGCAGCCGCAGGCCGCCCTGCCGCGCGGAGACGGCTCATCGTGGCGCGGCGCGTGCCCGCTGCGCCGCGCAGACCGCCTGCCCCAGCGACAGGCCCCCGTCGTTGGGCGGCACCAGCCGGTGCGTGAGCACGCGGTACCCCTCCGCGGTCAGCAGATCCACCGTCCGGCCGAGCAGCCGCACGTTCTGGAACACCCCGCCGGAGAGCACGACAGTGGTCGCCGGGACCGACCGTCCCGAACCCTCCGTGCTTCGAACCCCCGTGCTTCGAACCCCCGTGCCTCGAACCTCCGTGCCTCGAACCCCCGTGCTTCGAACCCCCGTGCCTCGAACCTCCGTGCTTCGAACCCCCGTGCTTCGAACCCCCGTGCGCACCCCCGATGCAACCGCCTCGTGAAATGCCGCGGCGATCACCGGCGCAGGCGTGCCCGCCTGCACGTCGGCCGCGATCGCGCGCAGGACCGGCGACGGGTCCATCTCGAGCACCCCGTCGCGCTCCGCCAGGCCGAACGTGTAGGCGTGGCCGCCGGCCCGCCCAGCGCCGGCCGCGGTCTCCGCCACGGCCTCCAGCTCGATGGCCGCCTGCGCCTCGTAGGCGGAGACGTGCCGGACGCCGACGAGCGACGACACCGCGTCGAACAGCCGCCCCATGCTGCTGGAGGGGACCATCGACACTCCCCGGGCAAACCGCTTCGCAAGCAGGGCCCGCTCGCGCGCGGGGCACGCCTGCACCGCGGGCAGGGCCTCGTCCCACGGGAGGCCCGCGGCCATGAGGTGCGCCAGCGCCAGCCGATAGCCGTGCCGCACGTCCACGTCACCGGCCGGCAGGCTCACGTTCTTCAGGTGCACCACGCGCCGTACCTCCGCGTAGCCTCCGACGAACACCTCGCCGCCCCACACCGCGCCATCCAGCCCGTAGCCGGTGCCGTCGAAGACGACGCCCACGACGCGGGCGTCCGGCGGGAGCCCGTGCTCGGCCATCGCCGCCGCGTGGTGCGCGTGATGGTGCTGCACGGGGACGACAGGCAGGCCCCTCTCCCGGGCCCAGTCCTCCGCCCATCGCGACGAGAGATAGCCGGGATGCGGATCCACGGCGACCATCGACGGCGTGATGTCGAACAGGGACGACAGGTTCGCCACCGCGCGCTCGAAGGCCGCCAGCGTCTCCACCGTCTCCATGTCCCCGATGTGCTGGCTGAGATACGCGTCGCGTCCCTGCGCGAGGCAGAAGGTCGCCTTCAGTTCGCCGCCCACCGCGAGGACCGGCGGTGTTTCGAAGGGCAGGCGGACCGGGAAGGGCGCGAAGCCGCGCGACCGGCGCACGGGCAGCGGCGCGCCGCGGAACACCCGGATCACCGAGTCGTCGCACACGGTGTGGATGTCGCGGTCGTGGAAGAGGAACGCGTCGGCGAGTGCCGCCAGCTTCTCGCGCGCCTCGTCGTTGTCCTTCGCGATGGGCTCGTCCGATCTGTTGCCCGAGGTCATCACCAGCGGCCGATCCGTCAGCAGCAGGTGGTGGAGCGGCGAGTAGGGCAGCATGACGCCGAGATGATCCTGCCCGGGCGCCACCAGGCGCGACACGGCGACGTCCGTGTCCGCGGCCGCGCGGCGCCGCAGCAGCACGATGGGACGCGCGCGGCCCTGGAGCTGTACGGCCTCATCCGGATCGACCTCGCAGAGCGCGCGCACCACCTCCAGCGTCGGCGCCATCAGGGCGAACGGCTTGTCGCCGCGCCCTTTCCGCCCGCGCAGGGCGGCCACGGCCTCGTCGCTCGCGGCGAGGCACGCCAGGTGGAAGCCCCCGATGCCCTTCACCGCGACGATGCGGCCCTTGCCGAGCCAGTCCTGTGCCGCGCGGACGGCCGCATCGCGCTGGAGGGTCGTGACGCCAGGCGCCTCGAACCACACGTGCGGTCCGCACACCGGGCACGCCGTCGGCTCCGCGTGGTAGCGCCGGTTCTCCGGGTCCTCGTACTCGCGCCGGCAGGCGGGGCACATCTCGAACCGCCCCATCGTCGTCGTCGCGCGGTCGTAGGGGAGCGACTGGATGATGGTGAAGCGCGGGCCGCAGTGCGTGCAGTTCAGGAACGGGTAGTTGAAGCGGCGGTCGGCCGGATCGCGCATCTCGCGGAGGCACGCGTCACAGGTGGCCACGTCCGGCGGGATGGACGTGCGTCGGCCCTCGGCGGCGCCGCTCGTGTCGATGTGGAACGTGGCCTCGCCCGTGGACGGGACCTCGCGCGTGGCCACCGAGTCGATGACCGCCAGCGGCGGCAGGTCGCGCGTCAGCGCCGCCGTGAATGCGGCGAGCGCATCGGGCGGCCCTTCCACCTCGATGACCACGGCCCCGCTGTCGTTGCGGACCATCCCGCCGAGGCCGAGCCGGCGCGCCAGGCCCGCCACGAACGGGCGGAACCCGACGCTCTGCACGATGCCCGTCACCAGGAACTGAAGTCGCCCCGCCATGCGCGCGGTCAAGCATAGGCCATCCCGCGCGCCGCACCGGTGCTGCGCTACCATGCTCCACGATGCGCACACGGCCGACTGTTGCGTGCCTCGCGATCCTGCTGATGGCCCCGGCGGCACACCCGCTCGCCCAGCGGGGCGGCCCCGCCGGGGACTGGACGCACCACGGCGGCGATGCCGGCAGCACCAAGTACGCGCCGCTGGACCAGATCACGCCCGCGAACGCCGGCTCGCTCCGCATCGCGTGGAGACGACCCGCCGTCGGCGCCGACATCACCGCGGCCCACCCGACGCTCGTGGTGCCCCGCAACTTCCGCGCGACACCGCTCAAGGCCGACGGGATGCTCTTCGCCTCCAACGCCATCGGCCTCGCGGAGGCGATCGAGCCCGAGAGCGGGCGCACGGTCTGGACGCAGGAGGTCGCCCCGGGCGACATCGAGGGGCCGGGCGCAAGCCGGTCGCTCGCCTACTGGCGCGGCGACGGCGGCGCGCGGGTCCTCGCCGTTCGCGGCGCGTACCTCTACGCGCTCGACGCCCGCAGCGGGAAGCCCATCACCACCTTCGGCACCCGGGGCCGCGTGGATCTCGTCGCCGGACTCGGCGGGGCCTCGACCTTTCGCTGGAGTGCGCCCTCGCCGCTCGTCGTCCGCGACGTCGTCATCGTCGGCGGCCAGGGCTGGACCGACGAAGGCACCCAGGAGCACATTCCGCCGGGCGATGTCCGTGCGTTCGACGTGCGCACCGGCCGGCTGCGCTGGACGTTCCACGTGGTGCCGCGCCGGGGCGAGCCCGGCATCGAGACGTGGGAACGCGACTCGTGGAAGGAAGCCGGCAGCGCCAAGGCGTGGAACTTCATCAGTGCCGACGAGGAGCTCGGCTATGTCTACGTCCCGCTCAGCAGCGCCGCCAACGAGTGGTACGGCGGAGAGCGCCCCGGCGCGAACCTCTACTCCGACAGCCTCGTGTGCCTCGACGCCGCGACGGGCGAGCGCAAGTGGCACTTCCAGATGGTCCACCACGACCTCTGGGACTACGACAACCCCACCGCGCCGATCCTCGCCGACATCACGGTCGACGGCCGCCGCATCAAGGCGGTCGTGCAGGTGACGAAGCAGGCGTTCACGTTCGTCTTCGATCGCATCACCGGCGAGCCGGTGTGGCCCATCGAGGAGCGGCCGGTGCCGAAGTCCACCGTGCCCGGGGAGTGGACCTCGCCGACACAGCCCTTTCCGACGAAGCCGGCACCGTTCGATCGCCAGGGCCTGACCGACGACGACCTGATCGACTTCACGCCCGACCTGAAGGCCGAGGCCCGCGAGATCGTCAAGGAGTGGACCATCGGCCCGATGTTCACGCCGCCGACCGTCGAAGGCGCGGGCGGCAAGAAGGGGACGATGTATCTCCCCGGGTGGGTGGGTGGCGCGAACTGGGGCGGCGCGGCCTTCGATCCGGAGACCGGTGTGCTCTACGTGCCGTCCGTGACGTTCCCGTGGCTGGGCGCGCTCGTGCCGGGCAAGGGACGGTTCGCGTACCAGCAGACGCGGCAGCGCCTGGATCGGGTGCCTGGCCCCGGACCCCGCGGATTACCGATCACGAAGCCGCCGTACGGTCGCATCACCGCCATCGACCTGGACACCGGCGAGCACCTCTGGATGGTGCCGAACGGGGACGGCCCGCGCGACCACCCGGCGTTGAAGGATCTGGACCTCCCGCCGCTCGGCCACATGGGGCGGGCCGCGCCCCTGGTGACGAAGACGCTGCTGTTCGTCACCGAGGGGAGCGAGACCGGCCTCAGCATCCCGCCGGGTGGTGGTGGCCCGTGGCTGGGCGCGTACGACAAGAAGACCGGTCGTCGTGTGGCGCGGATCCCCCTCCCGGCCGGCGCCACCGGCGCGCCGATGACCTACCTGCACGCCGGCCGTCAATTCATCGTCGTCGCCGTCGCCGGAGAGGATCACGACCCCGAGCTGGTGGCGCTCGCCACGCCGCGGTGACATGGCGTCGGCGCGCACCGGATCCCGGTGGCCGGCCACCTGGCGGCGAGGCAGAGGCCGGGCCCGCTCGTGATCGGGCGAATGATCGCGCATCCTGTGCCACAATCCGCACGACGCGCATCGGCGCCACCTCCGCCATCGAGGCGCGGTCGGGAGACGAAGGGCGGGGGGCGCATGCCCGGCGCGTCGGGAGGTCGCGATGATACTCGTAGTGGGATCGACGGGTTCCGTGGGAGGCCGGATTGTTCGAGGGCTGCTCGGGCGCGGTGAGTCGGTGCGCGCGCTGGCACGCCCGTCGTCCAACCACGCGCCGCTCAGCCAGGCCGGTGCCGCCGTGGTGTTCGGCGACCTGACGGATCCGGCGAGCCTGGCCGGCGCCTGCAGGGGCGTCGACACGGTGATCACGACGGCGACCGTCTCCAAGACGGGGACGGACACCATCGAGCACGTCGATCTCGAAGGCACTGCCCGGCTGATCGACGCCGCGCGCGAGGCCGGCGCGCGCCACTTCATCTTCGTCTCGACGGTGGGCGCGTCCCCCGATGCTCCCCACCCGTTGTTTCGTGCCAAGGGTATCGCGGAGCAGCGACTGCGCGAGAGCGGGCTCGCGTTCACCATCCTGCAGCCGAGCGTCTTCATGGACGTCTGGTTTCCCATGCTGATCGAGATGCCGGCGTTCTCCGGCCGGCCCGTGACGCTGGTCGGCCAGTCGATGCGCCGGCACGCCTTCATCGCCGAGCAGGACGTGGCGGCGTTCGCGGTGGCGGCCGTGTTCGAGCCTGCGGCCCGCCATGCCACGCTGGTGATCGGCGGCCCGGAAGCGGTGACGTTCCGCGACGTGGTCCGGGCGTACGAGGAAGCGTCGGGCCGCGCGATTGAGGTCCGGAGCGTCGCGCCTGGCGAGCCCATTCCCGGGGTGCCGGACGCCGTGTCGGGCCTCGCCGCCGCGCTCGAGAGCTTCGACACGGTGATTCCGATGCAGGACCTGGCGCGCCGCTACGGCGTGACGCAGACCAGCGTGCTGGACTTCGCGCGCGCGCGGGTCTCGGCGGGCCGGGCCGGCGCTCGATGACGACGGGGTTCGCCCATCGTCCTGGCTGGTCCGCTGATACGAGCCGCGAGCCCGACCCCACATCCACCCGCACACGGGTGGCGGACGGCATCGAAATTCCGACGCGCTGGTGATGGCGCTCCCCGCGCCCGCCTGCGGGATGATGCAGGGATTCCAGCGGCGCGAGTCCTTGACGGGTCGCTCCGTCCGTGCGTAGAGTCCGGCCATGCACCACGTGATCCGGCCCGGCGTCGTCGGGATCATCCTTGTGGGTGTGCTGGTGTCCTCGGCCTCTCATCTCGGGCAGGGCGCCGGGCGTCAGATCGCCGGCGGCGGCCGTCCGTCGGTTGCCGCGGGTGTGAATCACGTCATCGGCATTCGCACGGATGGCTCGGTGATGACCTGGGGTGAGAACGAGCGGGGGCAGCTTGGACGGGGTACGCGGGATGCCGTCAACGTCCGCCGCGCGCCGGAGGTGTTGCCGGGGATATCAACCGCCATCGCGGCGGCCGCCGGCCAGCACTTCAGCCTGCTGCTGCTGGCCGATGGCACCGTGCTCTCGTGGGGCGAGAATGGCGAAGGGCAGCTCGGGCACGGACCGGTCGGCACCTTCCCGCGGCCGGGACAGGCCATGCCCCCCGTGCCCACGCCCGCGCGGGTCGCCGGGCTGAGCGGTGTCACGCAGATTGTCGCGGGCACGCGCTTCGCGCTCGCGCTCAGGAAGGATGGCACGGTCGTCGCCTGGGGCGACGGCCAGCTCGGGGCGCTCGGCGACGGCAAGGGCACGGGTTCTGGCAGTCACTATGCGGTCCCGTTTCCGCGCCCCGTGATCGGACTGTCCAACGTCGTTGGCATCGCGGCCGGGTACGCGTTCGGCCTCGCGCTGCGAGACGACGGATCGGTCTGGGGATGGGGCGCCAACGAGTACGGCCAGCTGGGCGACAGGGCCCCGGGCTTCGAGGCGACACCGGTGCGCCTCGGTGCCCTGTCGAACGTGCGATCGATTCACGCCACCGGACGCACGGGCATCGCCGTTCTCGGCGATGGTGCCGTGGTCGCGTGGGGCAGGAACGATGTCGGCCTGCTCGACGCGCCGGACACCACGTTGCCCGGGAGCGCCGCACCCGTGAGGATTCGTGGGCTCGCCAGCGTGCGACAGATCGCCACTTCCGCGATGGCCGGGCACGTGCTGGCGCTGATGCCGGATGGCACGGCGCGCGCATGGGGCGACAACAGCTTCTCGCAGATCTCGCGCGGCCCCGTCGTCGAGGGCAAGGTCATGGTTCCGGTGAAGGGCGTGGCGACGGTGGCTGCCGGGGGCGCGCACTCGTTCTACGTCATGCCCGATGGACGGGTGCTGAGCACGGGGTTCCGGATGGCCGATCTGGTGGATGGCGTGCCGAGGGAGGTGGCACGGCTCGATCCCGCCACCGAAGCACGCTGCGACGCCATGCCGGGTCGCCCCTCCGGCTCCTGGCCCATCGCCACCACCGCGGCGTCATCCCAGCCGGTCGCAAAGGCCGATCTGACCGCCGCGCTGGCGAAGGCGTCGGCCTTCCAGAGCCTGGTGACGATCCTTCCTCCCGATGCCGTCATCAACGAGTCGGAAGGGACCCGCTTCACCCGCGACGCGAGGCCATCGCTCGGCGGCGGGCTCGCGTTCGGCTTCAGGGCCCAGTTCCTCCTGTCGGTCTGCGACACCTCCAGCGGGCGGCTGCAGGAGCTCGGCAGCACCAGGAGCACTGCGACGATCGTGGCCAACGATCTGAGCGAGGTGCTCGAGGCATTCGGCACGCCTGTTCCACTGGGCGGCGCCCCCACGCAGCTCTACCGGCTCGCACCGAGGGACGGCCTGGCCGGCGGCCTGCCGGCGTTCCGAACCAGTCCTGGCCGCGCCGTTGTCGTGGCACGGGGGGACCAGTCTCCGTATGCACCGATCTCCCGCGGCGAGTTCCTCGATGCCCTGGAGCAGTACTGGCAGGCACAGGGCGCGTCCACGAGCCGCGAGATGGCAGACGTGGTGAAGCAGTTCGAAGCCCAGATCGAACGGGCACGCCAGGAACTGCCCGCCGACCTGCGCGAGACCGTCGTCGCCGAGATGGAACGGAACCTCGAGCAGATGAAGGCGGCGCTGCCGTCGAACCAGGCGAAGCTCGGGGCGGGCGTCGGCGACCAGGTGACCTCCATCCGGCAGTATCGCCGGAAGGCTGCTGCCGCGGATCTTGCGAGGCCGGCGGTTCTGAGCTCGTTCGGGTTCCCCGGTGAGTTCAGCGATGCCGACGTGAATGGCCGCGTCATCGTGCGGCTGAACCCGCAATACGTCGCCGCCGCCGCTCCCCGTCACGCCGTGCAGGTCCTGGTGCTCAGCTGGGCGTGGTCGGCCGGCCACCCGCAGGACGAGGCGTGGCGGGCGCGCTTCGAGGCGACCTTCCCCTTCCAGGAGCTGCAGGGGCTCCTGGACCGGTAAGCGGTGGCTGCGGGAAGTGCCCGCGGCCGCCTCCGCCGGCCGGCGCCGCGTCGGACCGCCGCTCAGGCCGCCCGCAGCGCCTGGTCGAGATCGGCGATGAGATCGTCGATGTGCTCGATGCCGACCGACAGGCGGATCATGTCGTCGGACACGCCAGCCGTGGCCAGTTCAGCCGGCGACAGCTGCCGGTGAGTAGTGGAGGCCGGGTGGCAGGCGAGCGTCTTGCAGTCGCCGATGTTCACCAGGCGGGTGACGAGGCCGAGCGCGTCCTGGAACCTGGCGCCCGCCTCGCGCCCGCCGGCCACACCGAAGGTGAGGATGCCGGAGGCCCGGCCGCCCATGTACTTCTGCACGAGCGCGTGGTCCTGGTGGCCCGGCAGCCCCGCATAGTTCACCCAGCGCACCTTCAGGTGCGACTCGAGGAACCCGGCGATCTTCGTCGCGTTCGCGCAGATGCGGTCCATGCGCAGGGCCAGCGTCTCGACGCCCTGCAGGATGAGGAAGGCGTTGAAGGGGCTGATGGCCGCGCCCATGTTGCGCAGCGGCACGACGCGGGCGCGTCCGATATAGGCAGCCGGGCCGAGCGCCTCGGTGTAGACGACGCCGTGGTAGGAGACATCGGGCTCGTTGAGGCGCCTGAAGCGGGCCTTGTGCTCGGCCCAGGGGAACCGCCCCGAATCGACGATGATGCCGCCGATGGCGTTGCCGTGGCCGCCAAGGTACTTGGTGAGGGCGTGCACGACGATGTCGGCGCCGTGCTCGAAGGGACGGCAGAGATAGGGCGAGGGCACGGTGTTGTCCACGATGAGCGGGATCCCATGGCGGTGCGCGATCCCGGCCAGCGGCTCGAAGTCGGTGATGTTGCCGAGGGGATTCCCGACCGACTCGCAGAAGATCGCCTTGGTGCGCCCGTCGATGTGCGACTCGAAGGCCTGCGGCTCGCGGTAGTCGGCGAAGCGTACGTCGATGCCGTATTGCGGCAGGGTATGGGCGAACAGGTTGTAGGTGCCGCCGTAGAGCGTGCTCGCCGACACGATGTTGTCGCCGGCCTCGGCGATGGTCTGGATCGCATAGGTGATGGCCGCCATGCCGGAGGCCAGCGCCAGCCCGCCCACGCCGCCCTCCAGCGCCGCCACGCGCTTCTCGAGCACGTCCTGCGTCGGGTTCATGATGCGGGTGTAGATGTTGCCGGGCACCTTGAGATCGAAGAGGTCGGCGCCGTGCTGGCTGCTGTCGAAGGCGTATGACGTGGTCTGGTAGATCGGCACCGCCACGGCCTTGGTGGTGGGTTCAGGGCTGTAGCCGCCGTGGACGGCGATGGTCTCGAGTCTCATGGGTCGGGCTCCATGATACAGGCTCCGCCGCCGGCTCAGGAAGCGCGGTCCCCGCCCGCGTGTCCGGCGCGTGCCGTCGATCGAGCCGGCCCGCGGAGAAACGAGGTATCCTCAACGGACCCGTTGAGGTGCGCCATCATGAAGATCCCCGTCCACGACCATTCCACGCCCGAAGCCCTCTATCCGTTCGATGCGCGCGGCGTCGCCAAGCGCTTCCGGCACGCCGCCATCTTCGGCGCGCTCGACGCGCTGAATCCCGGCGAGACCATGCGCTTCTGCAACGACCACGATCCCCTGCCCCTGCTGGCGCAGATCGAGGCCCGCTACGGCGCGCGCGTGCGCGTCGAGTACCAACAGCGCGAACCGGGTGCGATCGTGATCGACTTCGCCGTACAGTAGACCGCGCGGGCCGCGCCGGCGCGGCCGCGGCCGACATGGAGCGCCCCGTGCACGAGCTCTCGATCGCGCACAGCCTGGTCAGCCTCGTGCAGCAGCAACTGCCCGAGGGCGTCACCCGCGTGACCGCGGTGGACATGCGCCTCGGCGCGCTGGCCGGCGTCGTCCGCGGCGCGCTGGAGTTCTGCTACGGCATCGCCACCGAAGGGACGCCGCTCCAGGGATCCACGCTCCGCATTGTCGAGCTGCCGGTGGTCATCCACTGCCCCGAGTGCCGGGCGGACCGGCCGCTCGAGGGCCTGGCATTCCGGTGCCCGGTGTGCGGCAGGGTGAGCGGCGACATCCGCCAGGGCCGCGAGCTGGACCTCGCGTCCATCGAATACGATGACCCCGAGGCGGCGAGCGCATGACCACCATCCCACGCGTCCTCGAGATCCGGCAGAAGGTCCTGTCGAAGAACGACGAGCTGGCCCGCGGTCTGCGCGACCGCCTGCACGCGCACGGCGTGTTCACGCTCAACTTCGTGTCCAGTCCCGGCACGGGCAAGACGCGGCTGCTCGAGGAGACGCTCGGGCGCCTGGTCGCCCGAGGCCTGAGGCCCGCCGCGCTGGTGGGCGACCTCGCCACCGACAACGACGCGCAGCGGCTGATGCGGAGCGGCGTGCCCGTGCGGCAGATCACCACCGCGGGACGCTGCCACCTCGAGGCCGAGATGATTGCCAGTCACCTCGAGGGGTGGGACCTCGGCCGCTTCGACGTCCTGATCATCGAGAACGTCGGCAACCTCGTGTGCCCGTCGAGCTACGACCTCGGCGAGGACCTGCGCGTCGTGATGCTCTCGGTCACCGAGGGCGAGGACAAGCCGCTCAAGTACCCGTCGCTGTTCAACTCGGCGGACCTGGCCATCATCACCAAGCTGGACCTCGCCGAGGCCTGCGAGACCGATCTCGCGGCGATGCGCGAGAACCTCCAGGCCATCCGCCCGGGCATTCGCGTGTTCGAGACCTCGGCGAAGACGGGCGCCGGGATGGGCGAGTGGGTGAGCTTCCTGGGCGAACAGCACCGGATCCGTCACGCCGCCCGCGAGGCCACCGCCGAGTGACTCCCGGAGGACCGTCATGAAGTACCTGGACGAGTTCCGCAACGCCGACATCGCGAAGAAGCTGGCCGACGACATCCACCGGATCACCACGCGCCCGTGGGCGATCATGGAAGTGTGCGGCGGCCAGACGCACTCGATCATCCGGAACGGCATCGACCAGATCCTCCCCACCGGCATCGAGCTCATTCACGGCCCCGGCTGCCCGGTCTGCGTCACGCCGCTCGAGGTCATCGACCAGGCGCTGGCCATTGCCAGCCAGCCCGGCATCACCTTCTGCTCGTTCGGCGACATGCTCCGCGTGCCCGGCAGCCGCAAGGATCTGTTCCAGGTGAAGAGCGAGGGCGGCGACGTGCGCGTCGTCTACTCGCCCCTCGACGCCATGAAGCTCGCGCAGCAGTTGCCCGACCGGCAGGTCGTCTTCTTCGGCATCGGCTTCGAGACCACGGCGCCGGCCAACGCCATGGCCGTGCACGTGGCGAAGAAGCAGGGCCTGACGAACTTCTCGATGCTCGTCTCGCACGTGCTGGTGCCGCCGGCCATCGAGGCCATCATGACGGCGCCGAAGAACCGCGTGCAGGCGTTCCTGGCGGCCGGCCACGTGTGCACGGTGATGGGCCTGCGCCAGTACCCGGCGCTCGCGGAGCGGTTCCACGTGCCCATCGTGGCCACCGGCTTCGAGCCGCTGGACCTGCTCGAGGGGATCCGCCGCGCCATCCGGCAGCTCGAGGCCGGCGAGGCCCGCGTGGAGAACGCCTACGGGCGCGTCGTGACGATGGAGGGCAACAGGCCGGCGCAGACGATGGTGGCCGAGGTGTTCGAGGTGTGCGACCGCACGTGGCGCGGCATCGGCACCATCCCCGCCAGCGGCTGGCGGTTGTCCGAGGCGTACCGCGAGTTCGACGCGGCACACCGCTTCGACGTGAGCGGCATCCGTACCGAGGAGTCGCCGCTCTGTCGTGCGGGCGAAGTGCTGCAGGGCGCGCTCAAGCC
>CAUJDN010000027.1 GCA_963169195.1 Acidobacteriota bacterium
ACCGGTTCGTGGCGTCGGCCCCGCGCACGCCCCGTGCGCTGGTCGATGCCTGCGTGCGCGACGTCACGACGTTCCGCGGCCGATCGCAGTTCGCCGACGACCTGACGGTGCTGGCGGTCACGCGGCGGTAGCGTCCCTCACGCGCATTGCATGTCCAATCGTTTCGTGCGCCGCCGGATGTCGTCAGGCCCGATGGCCGAACGGGGGCATGCAAGCCGAAGCAATCTGCTCGACATGACGAGTGTCAGTTCCACAACAACCACCCAGGACGCTGAGACTGCGCAATCGAGTCTTCAGGTGCAGGTACTGCTGCCCGAGTTCAACAGGGTCTCCTTCATCCAGTTCGGAAGCCTCATTCAGCTCGGCGTGGCTCATCCTGGAGGCGTTCGCACGGATCCCGCGAATCCGTGTTGCCCACCGTTCGTCGCCACGCACCTCCTGAGCAAAGTGGCTGGGATGGGCGCAGTTGATCATGTAATAGGTCGGATATGTCGAGGTGGCGTCGTCGACCTGTTCGATGGCGGCTCCGAGTGACTGCCCGGTGGGCAGTCTGCCGTCAGTCTCGACCGTAGAGGAGATCGCGACGGGTATCCCGGCCTGGTGGGCGGCCCGTGTGATGCCAATGGCCTCCTCGGAGCGATTCAGGGTGAGCGCACAGATCATGTCCGCCGTCGTGCCGGCGAGCGTCCGGATCTGTTCCCGATGGTAGTTCTCGGCTTCGTCCGCCGACATGGACCGATCGGGCACGTATCCGTCACCCCGGGGGCCGATGCAGCCGCTCACCACCACCGGCGTGCGGGCGGTGTCGTATTCGTCCCTGATCCGTTCGAGCAACCCTATCGCGTCGCGGTTCGCGGCCACGCGCGCATCGGCCGTGCAGCCGAACAGGTCGCTCCAGTCCCTGCTCGCACGCCACGTCGGGCTCTCGAGGATCAGCCCCATCCCGAACCGCCGCGCGATCTCCGCATACGCGGTGAAGTACTTGCGGAGATGCGAAGCCCCCGCATCGGTCCTGAGCAGAACGAACGCGGCAAAATGGGGAACGTCGACCCCTTCGTGGAAAATCAGGGTCGTTTCCAGCCCGCCGTCGGTCAGGAAAGGCCTGCCGCCGAGTTGGGGCAGCGCCTTGCGATCGGCATCGCTTCGGTCCTCCTGGGACAGGCATCGCGAGGCTGGGCAGGCCGAACGGCGAGGGCCATCATCAGCCCAGGTCACGCCGCTCGTCACGAGGCACCCGCGAACTGCGGCACGAGGTCAGGTTGGCCGGTGCGACAGACGTTCGGACCCCTCACGGGTGGGGCGTGCCGCCGCGTGCCAAACCGATCTCGACGAGATCGAAAGGCGCGAGGCCTGTCCTAGAATAGGCTCCCGTTGGACAGGCCCCGGGTCATCGATCGCGGTGAACGCCCCAGCCACGCGTGACCCACCGAGCCGCCACAGGAGCCACTCATGTCACGTGCCCCGAAAGCGCCCGAGAGGAAGAACGCCCGTCCGGGCACGTCAAAGGGCAGCGCCCCGGCCGACCGGCCCGCGCCGACGCCGGCGGCGGCCCGCGTCCTCTGGATGCCGCTGGCCCTCACCATGGGGCTGGCCCTGCTCGCCTTTCTCCCGCGCGTCCAGGCCAACGCCAGCCTGTCATGGTCGTTCCGGGCCGCGGTCGCCGGGTTGCTGGTGTGGCAGGGCGTGCTCCTGCTCCGGATGCGGAACGCGCCCGCGGCGCCGCAGCTGGCGGTCACGCTGCGGGCCAATCACTACGTGCAGGTCGTCGTTCAGCTCGCCCTCTTCGCCTACTGGGGCTGGTACTGGCGGCCCATCTACGACCAGGCCGGCCTCATCGCCGCGCAACTCCTCTTCGGCTATGCGTTCCAGATGCTGCTCGCCTGGTCGCGGGGCGAGCCCTACCGGCTGGGTTTCGGGCCGATCCCGATCATCTTCAGCATCAACATCTTCCTCTGGTTCCGCGACGACTGGTTCTACCTGCAGTTCCTGATGGTGGCCGTCGGGCTCCTCGGCAAGGACCTGCTGCTGTGGCACCGCGAGGGGCGGATGCGGCACATCTTCAATCCCTCCGCCTTCACCCTCACCCTCTTCTCGATCGCGCTCATCGCGACGAATGCGACCGACCTGACGCGGGGATCCGAGCTGGCCTCGACGCTCACGCTGGCCCCCAACTTCTACACGCTCATGTTCCTGGCGGGCCTGGTCCACATGTACCTGTTCTCGATCACCCTGATGTCGGCCGTCGCGGCCGCGACCATCTTCGGGCTGAGCGCGTGGTACGCCGGGCTCACCGGCGTGCCCTATTTCATCGACTCCGAGATACCCGCCGCGGTGTTCCTGGGGCTTCACCTCCTGTTCACCGATCCGGCCACGTCGCCGAGAACGGCCCTCGGCAAGGCCCTGTTCGGCGTGCTCTACGGCCTCGGCGTCTTCGCGTCCTACGAATGGCTCAACGCCCTCGGGGCGCCGACCTTCTACGACAAGCTGCTGTGCGTCCCGCTGTTGAACCTCATCGTTCCGGCGATCGACCGCGCCGTTCGCTCCGCCCCTCTCCGCCTCCCCTGGCAGCTGCACTGGTCGCCGATGACGGCCAACCTCGCGTGGATGGCCGTGTGGATCGCCTTCTTCGGCGCCATGACGGCGGCGGGGAAGACCGACGGCCGGCACGTTGGCGACAGCCTGCCCTTCTGGGAACGGGCGTGCGAATCGGGGCGTCGCCACGCGTGCCAGACCCTGATCCAGATCGAGACCAGCTACTGCGCCGACAACTCGGGCTGGGCCTGCAACGAGCTGGGCCGGCACTACATGGAGGGCACGCTCGTGGCTCCCGATCGCGAACAGGCGCTGACGCTGTTCGCACGTGCCTGTGAGGGCCGGTTCCAGCCGGGCTGCCTGAACCTGCTGGCTCCGGACACCCCCCAGACGGCGAATCCCCGTGCCCTGGATCTGCGGCTCCTCCTGCGGGAGCGGGGGCTCAACCTGATGGAGATGGCGGAACCCGACCTCTACGCGCGCGCCTGCGAGCACGGCTGGGCGTTTGCCTGCGAGCGGAGGGCCGGAGGGCTGCCGTAGCCGCCGCCGTGCGCGGCCGCGCACTCCCGGGAACGAAGGCCGGCATCGGGTCGTCAGCCGACGCGCCGGCGCTCGTACGCCGTCAGGATCAGGCGGCGGCGCGACGCCGGTAGGCGCCGGGCGGCACGCCGAAGCGGCGGCGGAAGGCCTTGCTGAAGGCGGCCTCCGACTCGTAGCCGACGCGGGACGCGACCTCCGCGAGACCGGGCGCGCCGGCCTGGAGGAGGCCCGCCGCCGTCTCCAGCCGCCAGCGCGACAGGTAGGCCAGGGGTGGCTCGCCGACGAGGGCCGTGAAGCGCGCCGCGAAGCGCGAGCGCGACATGCCCACGGCCTCCGCGAGCGAGGCGTTGGTCCAGTCCCGCTCGGGCGAGCGGTGGAGGTGGGCGAGGGCCGACCCGATCTGGCGATCGCGGAGCGCCCCCAGCCACCCGCCGCGCCCCTCCGGCGCCGTTTCGATCCAGGCCCGCAGCACCTGCACGAAGAGCACGTCGGTGAGGCGCGAGACGATCGTCTCCGTGCCCGGCTTCGACTCCCGCGTCTCCCACGCGAGGAAGCGCAGCGTCGCCTCCAGCCACTCGGCGGCGGGGGTCTCCGCCGGCCGGAGGTGGATGAGCGGGGGCAGCAGTTCCAGGAGCGGGTGCGCGTCCCGCCGCTCGAAGCGAAACGAGCCGCAGACGAGCTGTGTTTCCGCTCCCGCGCCCCCGCCGCGCATGACGACGCAGCCGCCCTCGCTCGCGCGATGGCCGGCCATGTCGGCGAGCGGGCGGGCCTTCGTGACGAGCGAGTCCGCGAGGGTATGACCCGTCCCGTGGGGCACGACGACGAGGTCGCCGCCCGCGAGGGCGACGGGCTCCTTTCCCGCGATGCGCAGCCACGCCCCGCCGCGCTCGATCACGTGGAAGTGCGCGTAGTCCGAGCGCTTCAAGGCCATGCCCCACGGGGCCTTGAGCTCGGAGCGGCAGAAGACCCGGCTGCGCAGCCGCACCGCGTCCATGACCGTGGTCAGGACGTCGGCCGCATCGGCCCGCCATCCCGCCGCCGTGGGACGTTCGGACAACAAAACAGGACTCTTTGACATTGGCCGTCCCATCGCACCGGACTACAACACGGAGGAACGATCCCGGTGACCCCTCCGGTCTCACACGGGAAACGGAGACGAGACGATGAGCCTTCACGCGAACGTGACGACCCCGGACCGCGGGAGGAAGGTCCTCCTGATTGCGGCCAACCCGGCCACTTCGCCCACCACCGGCTGGCCGATCGGCTTCTGGTGGGCGGAGCTGACCCACCCCTACTGGGCGTTCACCGAGGCCGGCTACGAGGTCGAGATCCGGAGCCCCAGGGGCGGGGCGCTCCAGGCCGACGGCTACAGCGACCCTGAGGATGCGAGCGGCTACTCGGCCCACGACATCCTGTCCCTCGGCTTCAAGACGTCGAAGGCGCACGCCGCCCTGCTCGAGAACACGCGGCCGATCGAGGGTGTGAAGGCCGCGGACTACGACGCGCTCTTCGTGACCGGAGGGCAGTCGCCGATGGTGACCTTGCGGGGCGACGCGGCGCTGCAGGCGCTGGTGACGGACTTCCGCCCGTTCGCCGTGCGCGACGGGCGCCTCGTCACGGGGCAGCAGCAGAACTCGGGCGCGGCGGCGGCCCGGCTCGTCATCGAGGCGCTGGGCCGATGAAGGTGGCCTTTCTCGGCTACGGCCACGTCGGCGCGCCTCTCGCCGATCATCTGCAGAGGCTCGGCCACGAGGTGACGCTGGCCGCGGCCGACGCCGGCTCCGACGCCGTGACGAAGGCGCTGGCCCGGAACAGCCGGCTGGCGGTCGCGGCGCCCCGCGAGGCGGTGGGCGGCGCCGAGGTCGTGTTCCTCGCCACGCCGTTCCAGGCGAACGACGAGGTCGTGACGGGAGTGGCCGCTGAACTCGCCGGCAAGGTGCTCGTCGACTGCACCAACCCGGTCGGACCGGGGCTGCGCCACCTGCTCGAGAGCCGCGAGTCGGGCTCGCAGGCGGTGCAGAGGCTCGTGCCGGCCGCCCGCGTCGTCAAGGCCTTCAGCATCTATGGCTTCGAGAACTTCGAGGACAACGCCTACCCGGGCTGCGCCGTCGAGCCCGCCATGCTGTTCTGCGGCGACGACGCCGCGGCGAAGGAGACGGTGGCCGGGCTGATCGGCCAGCTCGGCTGGGAGCCCGTGGACGTGGGCGGCCTCGAGCAGGCGCTGCAC
>CAUJDN010000028.1 GCA_963169195.1 Acidobacteriota bacterium
AAGACCATCGAGGCCATCAACAAGGCCATCGCCAACAAGGGGACGCTGCCGGCACCCGGGCGCAGCCGGCCTTCCGGAGAATAGTACCCATTGGCGATTTCGCCTGTGGCATGACGGAGCGCCGGGACTTCGGTCCCGGCGTCTCCCTTTCTCAGCGGTGTTCGCCACGGTGGGCAGGCCCGTCATGGCACCACGACGTGCACCTCGTTGCTGGACGGGCTGGCACCGCATTGGTTGATGCCGAGCACCCGCACCCAGTACGTGCCCGGCGGTGCCGTCGTCGTGAACGTCGTGGCAGCCGGATCCACTGGCCACTCGCCGATGTCGGCGGCGCCCGGCGCCGAGCCGACGAGTAGGCGCTGTGTGTTGGCGATCTCACCTGTGTCGGGCTGTGCCCACACCAGATGGACCACCGTCCCCGTTACCATGGCGCTCAGCGTCAGCGGCGGGTCAGGCGGCGCGTGGCACCACTGGTTGACGGTCGCGTTCACGTCGATCAGCACCTCCGCGGACGGAGCCCCGGCCCCTGCCCCGTTGATGGGCACGAGGCGCCCGAAGTAGCGGCCCGTCGGCACGTCCACCGCAAACGACGCCGCCGAGCTCGCCAGCGGTATTGATGCCACATCGCGTGCTCCCGGAGCCGTGCCAGCTTCGAAGCGGTACGCAGCGGGGGCACCCGTCGAGGGAGGCCGCCACGCCACTGTCAGGCGACCGCCTTCGGTCACGGCGGTCACGTCGAGCGGTGACGCCGGCACGTCCGGAGGACCGACCGCAAAGGAGACGTCCGGCGTTGCCAGGCTCATGTTCGGGCCGGCGAGCGACCTGACCCGTGCGAAGTACTGGCCTGGCGGCACGACGGCGGAGAATGTCGTCCGGCCCGCGGGCAAGTCCAGCTGCGCGAAGTCCGACAGCCCCTCCGCCGACCCGACCTCTATCCGAACGTCCGTGCGCGGCGGGCCATCGGCGGGCTCGAGCCATCGCAGCGTCACCGCGGCGCCTGCCTGCTCGACCCGCAGATCGGCGGGCGGCGTGAGAGCACGAGGCAGACAGCCCCGGTCGAACACGAGGCAGTCCGGAAGGACGGCCGCCATGTAGGAAACCGATGGATACCAGGGCAGGCGTCGCCCGGTCACCGGCGAAAAGACCACCATTCTGGGCGTGCGCTGGCCACTGACCGCGATGTGTGAAGAGCCGTCGAGCGCCGCGTAGACGAGACCGTCGGGCCCGACCTCGAGGTCCAGGACGCCCATGCTCGTGAATGCCCCGGGACCTTCGTCGCGGTAAACGCCGACCGGGACGTCCGGATTCCATGCGAGCGCACGGCCGGTGACCGGGTCGAGTTCCGCCAGCCCCCGTCGCCGGGCGCCGCCGATACGCCTGAATTCGCCTCCCACCCACAGCCGACCGCCGGAAACGCGCACAGCCTTGGTGTGCGTGTCCGGCGACGGGTCCCACGACAGCACCTCGCCGGTCGAGATCCGTACCGCCGCCAATCCTCGCCGTGATACGCCGTTAATGCGAGTGAACCAGCCGGCGAGGTACACCACGTCGCCCGACACGTCGATCGACTCCACCCAGCTCGACAAGGGATCGCCGAAGGTGACAGCCAGGTCGCGCCGGGACCAGTCTGCGATCGAAATGGCGCTCAGGACCGGGCCCGTCCCCGGCAACGAGTAGGCCAGCAGGACCTGCCCAGCGGCGACCCGGATGGCATAGGCGGAACGGTCCAACGTGGAAGACGCGAGCACCGCGCCGGAACTCGCGTCGATCTTGAGCAGCCGGAACCCGTCACTGGCGATCACAACGGTCCCGTCCGTCTCGAGGGCCAGCGGCGAGAACTGCGCGGGGAGGTCCGGTGTCCAGGGCTCGAGCTCACCGGTGTCGAGATGCACCGCGGCCAGCCCGCGCCGATCGACGCCGTCGATGCCTTCGAAGTCCCCACCGATCACGACACCGCCGCCTGGCGCAGGCGCCGCCGCGTTGATCGCGCCATACGGCTGCGGATTCCACGGGTGACTCGCCCCGTTCACCATGTTGAACGCCAGCGCGCGGGGTGAGCCCCAGTCATCCCGGAACGTGAACCAGGTGGCGACGATCTCACCGCCCACCCGGAACAACCCGGTCACGGTCTGGAGGATACCTTCGGCACGCCACGCGAGAGCCTGGCCGCTGGCCGCGTCGACGGCGGCCAGGTTCACGCGTTGATCGAGCGACCGGAACCAGCCGCCGAAGTAGAGGCGGCCGGCGTCCACCATCAAGGCCGTGACGGTCGTCACCTCACCGTACAGGCCCGATTGCTGTGGCAGGAACTGCAGCCCGATCGCCCAGGCTGTGTCCTGCCCGGTCACCGCGTCAATCGCCCACACGGGGCGACGGTAGCCGGGGCCTCCGACGTAGACCCTCGCGGACGTCGCCGCGATGGCGTGGACGAGGGCCGCGCGTTCAAACCACTGACGGCCGTCGTCGGCCTCGAAGCCCCACACCCGCCCGTCGGCGCCCAGCCGCTGTCCAGACACATAGACGCCCATGGACGACACGGACAGTGCCACGAGGCGGCGGCCACCCGGGTCGAAGCTGCGGCCCCAGTCCGAGAGGCGCCCCGTGGCCACGTCCAGCGCCGCGAAGCCTCGGCGCCGTATGCCGTCTACCCTCGTGAAATCACCGACGAGATAGACGCGGCCGTGCGCCAGGGCCATGAGTCGAATCGCGCCGTCGGCCAGGACCCGCACGCGGGTATCGAGACGTCCGTCCGGCCCGACACGCGCGAACCGTGCGAACGGCAGGCCGTCCACGCTCGTGAAGTCTCCGCTCACCAGGTATCCGCCAAGGCCGTCCGGCACGATCTGGTGCACGACGCCGGCGAATCGCGGGAACGCGCCGGGCACGTGGAGGCCGGCTGGCGTCACGACGACCGCGCTGCCCGTGAAGGCGCTCCACCTCTCGAAGTGGCCACCGATGAACATGCGGCGTCCGATCTGCGTGGCCGCGGTGATCGAGCCGTTGGTTGTTCCTAGCGGCCGCGGCGTCTCGGCGTACTGCGCCGCTGCGCTCAATGGCACCAGGAGAATGAGGGTGACAACGCCAAGGATTCCTGCCCGCATCGCTGACTCCTGTTCCCTGCCCTGCCCCTGCCCCCTGATCCCTGATCCCTGGCCCCGCCCTTACGGTACCTCCACTCCCACCTCGTTGCTGTACGGGCTCGCGCCGCAGCTGTTCAGGCCGATGACGCGCACGTAGTAGGTGCCCGGCGGCGCCGTCGTCGTGAAGCTCGTGGCCGGCCCTGGCACGCCGATGGCGCCCAGGTTGTCGAGGCCCGGCGCGGTCCCGGCGACGACGCGCTGGGTGTTGGGGACCGGCCCCGCGTCGGGTTGCTCCCACGTCAGCGTCACGGCGCCACCCGCCACGCTGGCCGCGAGATTCGCGGGCGCGAGCGGCGGCACGCTGTAGCACGGGGAGTCGGTGGCATCGACGTCGATGAGCAGTTCGCCGGAGGGCGCGCTCGCCCCTGCCGCGTTCACGGCGCGGATGCGTCCCCAGTAGCGCCCGGGCGGGGCGTCGATGGTGAAGCTGGTCGCGCCGCCGCCAAGGGGCAATTGCGCCACGTCGCTCAGCCCTTCCGCCGTCCCGGCTTCGAGCACGTAGGCGGGCGGAGCCCCGGTGGACGGCGGCCTCCACCGGAAGGTCAGGGCCGTGCCCTCGGTGACGGCGGTCGCATCGAGCGCCGGTGCCGGCACGTCCGGCGGGCCGACAGTGAATGACACGTCCTCCGTGGAGTGGCTGGTGCTGCGCGGCCCCGTTGTGCGCACGCGCGCGAAGTAGGTGCCGGGCGGAACGCCGCCCGAGATCGAGGTCGCATCGGCGGTGAGGGCGAACGTCGCGACGTCACTCGCGCCCTCGGTGCGGCCCACTTCCACGCGGACGCCGGTCCACGCTGGTGGCCCAGCCGGCAGCGACCAGGTGAGCGTCACACCGGCACCTGCCTGCGTGATCGCGGGCAGCGAGGGCGAGGGCAATGCCGCGGGATGGCACTTGACGGTCGAGTCCCTGGGCACGAAGCAGTCCGGTGTGAACGAGAGCCAGTCGACGAGAACGAAGCCGTCGAGCGCTGGCCGCCAGGGCACAGGCCGCAGGCTCGGTGGCGACAGGCCCACCAGTCGGTCCCGCACGGCCTGGCCGCTGATGCTCGTCGCAGGCGCCACGTACAACAGGCCATCGGGCCCTGTCTCCATCTGCGCACCGCCGGGCACGTCGGGGTTCCAGTCCGTAGCGCGCCCCGTGACGGGATCCAGTTCCGCGAGTCCCCGCCGGCGCTGGCCACCGATTCTCCTGAACAATCCGGCCGCCACGAGCCTGCCGCCCCAGAGCCTCACGTTGTTCACGAGGGCCTCCGGCGACGCGTCGAACGGCAGAACGGCGCCGGTGTTCATGTCCACGGCGGCCAGATAGGGCCGCGCCACGCCATTCACGGTGCCGAACGGGCCCGCGACGTAGAGCGTGTCACCGGCGACGTCGAGGCCCGAGACGTAGTTGCCCAGCGGCCCTCCGAGCGAGATGGGCAACGCCTGCCGCGACCAGTCCGCGATGGTGATGGCCGCCACCTCCGCGGGCGCAACCGAGTGCACGACGGCGACGATGATGCGTCCGTTGGCGATGCGGTGGCGAACCAGCGAGACGTCGTTGCCGAAATCGAGGGAGCCGAGGACGGCGCCCGTCGCCGGATCGATCTTCTGGAAGCGCCCCTCGCGCGTGATGGCGAACAGGAACGTGCCGTCGGTGTCCAGCCGATCGACGATGGAGTACTGAGGGAGGGCTGCCGACCACGGTTCGATCGCCCCGGTATCCAGATCGATCGACGCCAGGTTCGAGCGCGCCTCGCCATCGATGCCGTTGAAGTCGCCGACGATCACGGCCCCTTCTGGCGCCGGCGCCACGCCGGCAATGCCCCCGAACGGCTGAGGGCGCCACGGTAACCGAAGGCCGGTCCCCACATCGAACGCCACGCCCGCGGCCACAAGGGCAGGCCCGAGGCGCGTCATCCACCCCACGTGGGGCGCCGGGCTCTCGGCCCGCCACGACAACGGCTGCCCCGAGGCGGCATCCACGGCGGCGACGCTGAACTGACCGTCCGCGGTCCGGAAGTAGCCGCCCATGTACAGCCGGCCGCCGTCGAGCAGCAGCGCGCCGATGCTGGTGTAGTCGCCGTAGGTGCCGCTGAGGTACTGGAACTCCAGCCCCGCCGACCACGGCACCTCCTGACCCGTCCGCGGGTCCACCGCCCACACCGGACGCTCGTATCCGAATCCTCCCACGTAGACGCGTGCGCTCGACGCCGCGATGGCATTCACGAAGGCCTCGCGCTCGAACAGCATCGCGCCGCTGGCGGAGTCGAACCCCCACAGCCGCCCCGAACCCGATCCCAGCCAGCCGCTGGCGTAGACGCCGATGGACGAAATGGACAGCGCGCTGACGGTGCGGCCACCGGTATCGAGTCCCGCGGCAAACGACGACAGGGTGCCGGTGGCAGCGTCCAGGGCCGCCAGGCCGCTCCGCCGAGCGCCGTTGATGGTCGTAAAGCTCCCAGCGAGGTAGATGCGCCCGTGCGCGATCGCGACCTCTCGGATCGGCCCGTCCGTGGTGAGCCGGTACCGCGGGTCCACCGTGCGGTCCGGCCGCACGCGCGCGAGCCCCGCCTGCAACTGTCCTGCGACGCGGGTGAAACCGCCGACGACCACCCACCCGCCGAGGCCGTCCGGGACAATGGTCTCCACCGGCCCGTCGAATCGCGGAAAGGCGCCGGGGACGTGCGCGCCGGCGGTGTCCACGACGACGGCGCCACCGGTGGGCGGGCTCACGCGCGAGAAGAATCCGCCGATGAAGAGGCGCCGGCCAACCTGCGCGGCGGTGCCCACGAACTGGTCCACCGCCGCCAGCGTTCGCGGCGAGTCGGCGTACTGTGCGGCGGCCTCGCGAGGGGCGAGCAGGCCGACACCCAGACACAACACGGCAACCACACAGGCACGTCGCTTCATCGTCACAGTGGCTCGTCTCCGTTTCTGCCTTCTGCCCTCTACCTTCAGGTCGCGAACCTGCGGCGTCACGGCACCACGACCTGCACTTCGTTGCTGAAGCTGCCGCCGCAGCCGTTGAGCGACAGCACGCGCACGTAGTACGCGCCCGGCGGCGCCATCGTCGTGAAGGCCGTGGCATCGGACGCGACCTGGATGGCGCCGAGGTTGTCGAGGCCAGGCGCCGTGCCCGCGACGACACGCTGTGTGATCGGAAGCGGCCCATCGTAGGGCTGCTGCCAATTGAGGGTCACGGTGCGGCCGGACACCGATGCGGTCAACCCCTCTGGCGCCTCCGGCGGCGTGCTGCCGCAGAAGTTCGCGGTGGCCGCGACGTCGATGAACAGCTCGCCACCCGGTGTCCGCCCGCCGTCGGCATCGATCGACACGAGCCGGCCCCAGTACCGCCCGGCCGGGGCGTTGATCGTGAGGCTGGTGTCGCCACCCGAGATCGGCAGCCGCGCGAGTTCGCTGCCGCCTTCCGAGCTGCCGGCCTCGAGGACGTAGGCCGCCGGGGCACCAGTGGAGGGCGGCGTCCATTGCACGGTGACGCGCGTGCCCTCCGTGACGGCGGTGACGTCCAGCGGCGCCGCGGGGCGCCCCACCGCGAACGACACATCCGCCGTGGGCAGGCTCTCGTCCAGGCCCGCCAGAGATCGCACGCGGGCGAAGTAACTGCCCGCTGGGGCGACAGCCGTGTACGACGTGGCGTCTGGCGCCAGATCCAGGCGCAGCAGGTCGGTGCGGCCTTCCGCCGAGCCCACTTCGAGCCGGACAGCCGAGCGCAGTGGCCCGTCCGTGGGCAGCGTCCATCGCAGCGTGATCGACGCGCCCGATGGCTCCGCGAGCACATTCGTCGGTGACGAAATCGCGCGCGGGAGGCACAGCCCTCCCACCAGCATGCAGTCCGGGAGGATCGCCGTCCAACCGAAGTAAGGCACGCGCCAGGGCAGCCGTCGTCCGGTCACGGGCGAGAACACGACGGCGTTCGGGACCGCTTGCCCGCTCACGAAGGGTCGAGGGTAGCCGTCGAGGACGGTGTACAACAGGCCATCCGGCCCCATGTCGATGCGGCCAGCCCAGACGCGCGATGGGCCGGCGCCCCACCCCACGGGGACATCGGGATTCCAGGCCAGGGCCTCGCCGGTCACCGGGTCCAGTTCTGCCAGCCCGCGACGGCGGAGGCCGCCCACACGAAGGAAATTCCCCGACACCCAGACGCGACCGCCAGAGGCGGCGACGTCGCGGGCCTCGGCATCCGGCGAGGGCCGCCACGGCAGGACGTCACCGGTCACGCGATGGAGAGCGGCCAGGTACGGCCGGCTCTCGCCGTTCACCGTGGCGAAGGGCCCAGCAACGTAGACGGTGTCTCCCGCCACGTCGAAGCCACTGAGGTACTGGCCCACCCCACCGCCGAAGGTGACCGGCAGCGCACGGTACGACCAGTCGGCGATCGAGATCGCACCCAGTTGGGCCGATGCGTAGCGCTCGCTCACGGCGGTGATCAGCTCATTCCCCGCGACGCGCATGTCCGTGAGGATGACGTCCCCCGACGAGACACGGTGCTCGCCCACGATGGCGCCCGACACCGGGTCAATCTTGAAGTAGCGGGAATCGGACGTGCGCCCGAAGATCCACGTACCGTCCGTGGCCAGGCTCAGCCACGTGAACGGCGGCAGCGCGACCGTCCACGGCTCGATAGCCATCGTGTCGAGGTCTATTGAGCCGGCACCTGCCCGAGCCACGCCCTCGATGCCACTGAAGTCGCCGCCCACCACCGCGCCCTCCGGCGCCACTGCGATGGCCCGGATCGGCCCGAAGGCCTGGGGGCTGAAGTCCAGCAGGACGCCGCTGGCCACGTCGAAGGCGTACAGCCGCCTACTCCAGTCCGTCGTGGCCGCCACCCCTTCGCCCACACGCGTCAACCGGGTGATCTGCGGCGGGGCTGAGAACGCCCGCCATGACGTGGGCGACCCCGACGTAGCATCCACGGCAGCGAGACCGGATTGCTGATCGACCGTGCTGAAGACCCCGGCGAAGTACAGCCGCCCGGCGTCCACGAGGAGCGCCGTGATGCGCGTATGCTCGCTGTACGTGCCGGAAATGGGCCGCAACGTCACCCCAATCTGCCAGTCCGTGTCCTGACCGGTGAAGGCGTCCACCGCCCAGACCGGACGCTGGTAACCGTATCCGCCGACGTACACGCGAGCGGACGTGGCGGCGACGGCGTCCACCCAGACGTCCCGCTCGAAGAGCAGCACCCCTGTCGACGCATTGAAGCCCCACAGGCGGCTCTGTCCCACGACGTAGACGCCAATCGTCGACACCGACAACTGGGTGACACGCCGCCCCTCGGGATTGAACCCGTGGCCAAACGCCGAGGTGCCGCCGGTGGCGGCATCGAGCGCCGCAAGGCCGTGCCTGGCCGCGCCATTCAGTGTCCGGAACTCCCCGGCCAGGTAGATGCGGCCGTGCGCAAGGGCCACGTGATAGATGGGGCCATCGGCCACCACGCGATAGCGCGGGTCTACCGTGCGGTCGGGGGCGACCCGCGCAAACCGCGCGAACGGCTGCCCTCCGACCCTCGTGAAATCGCCCACGAGCAGGAAGCCGCCCAGCCCGTCGGACACGATCTGGCTCACCGGGCCGGTGACGCGTGGAAAGGCGCCGGGCACATGTGCGCCCGACGCATTGACGATGACGGCGTTCCCGGTGGGTGGCGAGAGGCGGGAGAACGGGCCGCCCACGAACAGCCGGCGTCCGAGCTGCACGGCCGAATCGATGGGGCCATCCGAGGCGACGAGCTCCAGCGGCGTCTCCGCGTACTGCGCCGCCGCGGGGATCGCGAAGGAGACGGTGAAGAGGAGCGCCAGAACCGTTCGTGGATGGAATGATCGGGGTCCTGGCATGTCTACCTCCGCGTGGCAGAGCTTCGCATCGTGGGACGAGCGCCGTGAGGCGCGGGCGGCGGATCTCTGCACGGGTGGAAATCGCGAGAGATGCGTCCGCCGATCATAGGCACTTCAGCCGGTCACTGTTCGCTCCCGATCGCATTCAGCCCTGGTTTCGTCTCCCGCAGGATCTCGACGATGGCCGTGCGCAACGCGGGCGTGAGGTGCGCGTACTTCGGACGCGTGTCGCGCCCCGCGAGCACCACTCCCAGCCGCGCGGCCACGGCATCGCGCGCGGTCGCCGGTAGCGCGTCGAACATCGGCGTG
>CAUJDN010000029.1 GCA_963169195.1 Acidobacteriota bacterium
GACATTGAACGTCTCATTCGGTTCCGGCAGCTTGTCCCCGAGCACCGGCACGCTGATGGTCGTGCTCGTGACCCCGGCGGTGAAGGTCAAGGTGCCAGAGCGCGAGCGATAGTCCGTGCCGGCGGCAGCCGTGCCATTGGAGGTCGCGTAGTTCACCGCCACGCTCTGGGTGCTTGCGGCGGACAGGGTCACGGCGAACACCGCCGAGCGTTGGCCGCTGTTGCCTTCCACGATCGACACGTCATTGATCGACAGCGTCAGCACCGGGGTCACCGTGATCGTCACCGTCGCCGGCGCGCTCGTCGTCGTGCCATCGCTCACCGTGAAGGTGAAGCTGTCGCTGCCGGTGAAGTTCGCGTTCGGCGTGTAGGTCAGGGTTGGCGCGGTCCCCGTCAGCGTCCCGTGGGCCGGCAGTGTCGCCACCACGTAGGCCAACGCGTCGCCATCAGGGTCGCTGCCGGTCAGCGTGATCGCCGTGGCGGTGTTCTGAGCAGTCGTGACCGATTGTGCGTTGGCTGTCGGCGTGCGGTTCACGTTCGTCACCGTCCACCCGAACGTCGTCTCGGCCGTCGCCGGCGGCTGCGCGTTGTCGCTCACCGTCACCGTCACGGTGTACGTCCCCGCCGTCGCATATCCCAGCGTCCCGCTGATCACGCCCGAGCCGTCAATCGCCAGGCCCGTCGGCAATCCCGTCGCGCTGTAAGTCAGCGTCGTCCCCGCATCCACGTCCGTCGCCTGGATCGGCAGGCTGATCGTCGCCCCTTCCGCGCTCGTCTGCGGCAGCACGAACGCTTCACGGCCATTCACGCCCGTGACCCGTTCGGTCTTCGCTACATGGCGTGGCTGGGGCATTTCGAGTTCGGGCGCCTGCACCGCCCGATCGATTTCGACGGCTGGACCGACGCCGCACCCTCGGGGCCGACAACGGCCGGCTACTGGCTGACGTACTGGGTCGCCGCGAATGAAGTGCTCCTGCGGGAGGCTGGGCCGAACGTCGGTTTCTTCGACTACGATCGGGCCTGCGCCGCGCCCGGGCCCATGCTCGAGGCACTGGGCCGCTGGCTGGCGCTGGAGGACGTGTCGCCGCTGACCGGGCAGGCCGCTCGCTTCGTCGCCCCGCCAGCGTACCAGGCCCTGACCGGCGAGGCGGATGCTCTGCAGGCACGAGCCCGCGTCCTCTTCGAGTCGCTGCAGGAACGCTCGCTCGGTCCGTCCTGCTGACGGCAGCGCCCCCGCCGGGCAGCGCGACCACGCTCGCATCGCCAGTCGCCGCGCGGGAACGGCCCGCCTGCGGTTCGCGACTCTGCTACGCTGTGGCGCGTGTTGCGCGGTCCGCCCGCAGAGCGCCTCGCCGACCGGCTCGCGGCGGCCGGTGCCCCTGAGCAGGCTGCGAACCGAAGAGGATCGCCCCCCAAGGAGACGCTCATGGTCGCGTCGCGCGTCGTGTTCCAGTCCTGCGTGATGATCGGTGCCCTGCTGGCCCTCGCTCCGGCCCCTGCCGGGCAGGGCAGGGCGGCGCCGCCACTGTCGTTCGATCGGTACCACGGCTACGAGGAGACGGCGAACCTCCTCCGCGCGTGGGCCTCGGCTCATCCGACACTCGCCCGCGTGTACTCGATCGGCAAGGACTTCAAGGGCTACGACACCTGGCTGATCGAGATCACCAACCAGCGCCTCGGCCAGGCTGCCGGGAAGCCGGCCTTCTGGGCGGACGGCAACATCGACGCCGACGAGCCGTCGTCGACCGAAGTCATTCTGCATCTCGCCGAGCGCCTGCTCTCGCGCTACGGCACGGACCCCGAGATCACCCGACTCGTCGACACGACCACGTTCTACCTCGTCCCGATCTCCAACCCGTACATGGCCGATCTCTACGTCTCCACCCCGATGACGGGCATCGTCTCGAGCATCAACGCGCGCCCGCGCGACGACGACGGCGACGGCCGCCTGGACGAGGATCCGCCGGACGACGTGGACGGGGACGGGCAGATCCTGCAGATGCGCGTGCGCGATCCGCGCGGCACCTTCCGCGTGCATGCGAGGGATCCGCGGTTGCTGATGCGGGTCCGGGCCGACGAGACCGGCGAGTGGACCGTGCACACCGAAGGCCTGGACAACGACGGCGACGGCCAGTTCAACGAGGACTGGATTGGCGGCGTCGATCTCAACCGGAACTTCCCGTTCGACTGGCAGCCCGAGTGGATCCAGGAGGGCTCCGGCCAGTACCCGCTGTCGGAGCCCGAGTCGCGCAACATCGTCGAGTTCATCGTCGGACACCCGAATATCGGGTTCGTCGTCAACGGCCACTCGGGACCGGATGACGGGCTCCTGTATCGGCCGTACGGGTCGCGGCCGGACACGGCGATTCCGCGACAGGACTTCCTCACGATGGCGACGTTCGGAGAGAAGTTCGCGAGCCTGAGCGGCGGGCTGCGGACGCTGCCGCCCTATGGCGCGGAGGCCGAGCGGCGTTTCGGCCCGGGACGAAAGGTGTACGGCCGGGGCTTCATGCTGGAGTGGGCCTACGAGATGGCAGGCGCCTTCTCGTTCGTGGCCGAGCACGGGATCATCCCGGGCGACGCCGATCGCGACGGGCGGGTGACGGACGAGGAGCTGATCCGGGTGTCCGACGCGGAGTTCGGCGGCAGGCTGTTCGTGGACTGGAAGCCGTTCAGACACCCGACGCTCGGCGACGTCGAGATCGGCGGGTTCGTGAAGTTCACGAAGCCGAATCCGCCGCCGGGGCGCCATCTCGAAAGGCTGGTCCAGATCTACGGGGCGATGTACGAGTACTGGGCCGCGACGCTGCCGCGCGTCGCCGTCACGGTCGATCCGCCACGTCGTTCACCCCCCGGGCACCACGTCGTGCGGGCGGTGATCGAGAACGAGGGCATGCTTCCGACCAACGTGACCCGGAAGGCGATTGAGAATGGATACGCGGACGCAGTCGTGGTGACGATCGACACGAGTGCGAACGTGGACGTCGTCGCCGGGGACGCGCGCGTGAAGGTCGGACATCTCCAGGGGCGGGCGTTCCAGTATCGGCGGGCGCTGTCGTCGGGCCTGGCGGCTGGCGAGCAGGTGTCGCAGGCGCTGTCGTGGGTCGTTCGCGTGCGCGACACGCAGCCGGGGTGGGTGGAGGTGACGGCCCGATCGGCGAAGGCCGGTGTGGCGCGTCAGCGCGTGGGCCTGGATGTCACGCCCGGCCGGTAGGACGGGCTGCCGGCGTGTGCCGCGCCCGCCCGCGCCGTCCTCACCAGGTGAGCGCGTCCACCTCGCCGTGGACAACTCTCATCAGGAATGTGCAGAGGCCCCCGACCTCCGCTGCCCGAACCCGCCCCGCAACCGGGTGAGGGTTGACCCTGTCTGAAGGCCAGGGAGATCACGATGGGGCATTCACTGGGAGACGGCATCATCGTCCTGGCGCTGGTCAGTGCGGTCGTCGCGTATTGGTACTTCAGGCACGTGGAGCGGAGCCGCCGCCTGCAGATCGTTCACCAGGAACGTCTCGCGGCGATGGAGAAGGATGTTCCGCTGCCCGAGCTTCCGCTGGATCCGCCGCGGGCGCCGCGCGCACCGGACCCGCATGCCGTGCTGATCCACGGAATCGTGTGGGTGGCGTTTGGCCTGGGTGGCATGCTGGCGGCCCACCTGGTCGACGCGCAATGGAACGGACGGGCCCTGTGGCCGTTGCTGCTGCCCCTGTTCTTCCTCGGCGTCGGACTGGTGTTGTACTACGCCCTTGCCTCGAATCGAGCCCGTTGAGCCCGTCTCGTACGACCGGCAGACGGACGAGTGGCTGGCCGCGCGGTGCGTCGAAGCGGCCGACGAAGAGGCTTTCGCGGAGATCGTCCGGCGCTACCGCGGACCTGTATATCGTCTGGCCGTCTCGGTGCTCGGCCAGGCCTTCGTGGCCGACGCCGAGGACGTCGCGCAGGACGTGCTGGTGCGCCTGCACCACGCGCTTCCATCGTTTCGAGGCAACGCGCGCTTCGGGACCTGGGTCTACCGGATCACCCTCAATCAGGCGCTCAACGCGAAGGCGCGTGCCCGCTACCGCGTGCCGCACGTGGGCGACCAGGCGCTGCATGCGATGCGCTCCCCGGGAGTCGGGCCGGACGAGCGGCTCCGGGACGAGCAGCGCCGGCAGGCGATCCTGGCCGGCGTGAGCGAACTGCCGGAAGTGTACCAGGCAGCGTTGAGGCTGCACTACTGGCTGGGCACCAGCGTGCGCGACATCGCCGACATGCTCGACGTACCCGAGAACACCGTGAAGTCGTACCTGCACCGGGCCCGGCGGCTGCTGCAGGGGATCCTGACCGAGCGAGGATTCGATGCACGATGACGAGATGATGGATGGCCTGCTGAGGCGTGCCATGGCGTCCGAAGCGCCAGCGCTTTCGCCCGGGTTCGATGCCGCCGTCCTTCGGCGCGCGCGCCCCCGCCGGCTGTCGCGCCTGGGCCGAATCGTGATGGTGACGTACAGCCTTGCGGCCGCGACTGCGACCGCGTGGCTGACACGGGGCCTGGAGCCCGTTGTCGTCGGGGCGGGCCTCACGATCGGGCTGTCGATGCTCGTGGTCGGGAGCGCCTACGCCCGGCAGCTGGTCAGCCGCGAGTGACTCGCGCCGGGTGCGTCCGTCCGATTCCCACCTGGTCGAGGATGGCCACGAAGCGCGGGTCCGACCGCAGGCGCTCCCACTCGGGATCGACCCGCAGGTAGAGCACCGTCTCGTCTCGACGCTCGTACGCCGTGCGCAGCCACCGCAGCGCCTCGGCGTCGTGGCCGAGCGCGGCGTGGAAGAGGCCGCGGTAGTACGCGGGACGCGGATAGAACTCCGCGAGCTCGAGCTGCCGCAGGCCGTACGCGTGCGTGTCCCCCTGCCGGGCAGCCGCGGCCAGGCGGGAGGCCAGCTGGTCCAACCCGCGGCGGTCGGGATGGTATCCGCGCTTGAGCGCCTCCGCCGCTTCGCCGAGCCTGCCCTGGCGCCAGTAGGCGAGGCTCAGGAACATGCCGTTGAAGGCGGAGTCGATGGCGTGGGCGGCCTCGTATTCGTCGATCGCCTCGTCGAATCGCCCGGCCTGCTGGTAGGTCTGGCCCGCCTGGTGGTGCATGACCGCGGCCAGCGGATCCAGCGCGAGCGCGAGCCGGATCTCGGCGACGGCCTCGTCGAAGCGACCTTCGAGGGCCAGCAGCTCCGCGTACCACTGGTGGGCCGTCGCATAGCTCGGGTTCAGATCGATGGCGCGCCGGAAGCCGCGCTCGGCGCCGTCGAAGTCCCAGTCGAGGTACATCCGCACGTAGGCGGACGAGTTGTGCGCCTCTGCCAGCGCGGGATCCAGCGCCAGGGCCCTGGCGGCGGCATCCCGCGCCCTGGGATAGGCCTCCTCCTGCGTCATGCCGGTTCCCACGTGGAACGGCATGACCAGGTAGCAGTCTGCCAACGCGGCGTGGGCGGGCGCATAACCCGGGTCCTTCGAGATGGCCCGCTGGAAATCCTCGACGGCCCGGAGCAGCCCGTCGGTGTGTCGGGTGTGCCAGCGGGCGCGTCCCGCGAGGTAGGCCCGGTGCGCTTCGGGGTCCACCGGCCTTGCCGTCGGGCCACCGCCCGGGGCCGGTCGCAGCTTCAGCCGCACCGCTCCCGCGACGTCCCGGGCGATGTCGTCCTGCAGCTGCAGCACGTCGCGCTCGTCGGCCTGGTAGCTCTCGGCCCACAGGTGCCGGTCCGAGGCGCCGAGCACGAGCTGTGTGGTCACGCGGAGGTGACGGCCGGCGCGCAGGACCGAGCCCTCGAGCACCGCATCCACCCCGAGATCGGCCGCAACCTTCGGCAGCGGCTCCCGGGTGTCCTTGTATCGCATGGCCGATGTGCGCGACGTCACGCGCACGCCTTCCAGCGAGGCCAGGCGGGTGATCAACTCCTCGGTCATGCCATCGGCGAAGACCTGGTCGTCTGAATCGCCTGAGAGGTTCTTCAGCGGCAGGACGGCCATGGACCGGATCGAGGGCGAATCGAGCGGGACATCGGCGGCCGGGGCCGGCCGCGAGGTTGGGATCGACAGGGCGGCGATGGCTGTGGCGGCGCCTCCGAGGAGGCCGGCCCAGGCGGCGCGCCGGGGGCGCCAGGCGCGATGCTTCGTCGCCGTGAGGCGAAGACTGGTCTCCGCACGTGCGGGGACGATCTCGGCTGTCGTGACCGGCGCGATGAATCGATAGCCGCGGCGAGGGACGGTCTCGATGAACCGGGGATTCTCCGACGAGTCCCCCAGCGCGGCGCGCAGCTTCTTGATCGCCGCGTTCAGGCCGTCGTCGAAGTCCACGTAGGTCCCTGCCGGCCACAACGCCGCGCGCAGCTCGCCGCGTGTCACCAGCTCACCGGGGCGCTCGGCCAGCAGCGTGAGGATCCGGAGCGGCTGGTCCTGCAGGTGCACGCGCCGCCCGGCGCGCAGCAGCTCTCCGACGTCGCTGTTCAACTCGAACAGGCCGAAGCGCAGCGGAGGACGGCCTCGCGCTTCCATGGTGTGCCGCCTGGGAGGAGCCGCCATTCTACCACCCGGGCACCTCCGCCGGAGTCGGGTCGTTCCACACGCGAACCTGCTGAGGGGGCGGGAGTTGGCAGGTCAGCACGATTTCGGGAGCAGGTCGGTTGACCAGCGCCGCCGCGCGGGCGACGCTTCGCGGCGCGTGCCCGGGCCCCGATTCGAGACGGGCCGCAGGAGGCTGTCATGTTCGCAGCATCTTTACGGTGGACCATCTTCCTGGCGCCGGCGCTGCCGGCGGTGCTGCTGTCCAGCGAGGCGTCTGCGCCAGATCGCACGGCTGCCCAGGATCCCTCGATCGTCATCAGGGACGGGCTGATCGATGGACAGTTCCACGCCTGCCCCGACTTCGTCCTCGACCTCGGAATCTTCGACGTGGACATCCCGGACCCGGCCTGGGCCCTGGTGGATCAGTCGAGGACCACGCGCTTCCGTTCCGCCAGCGGGCGCGTGACCCAGAGCTACTTCGCCTGGGAGGACTATCCCGACGTCCACGATTCCCATGACGTGGTCATGGAGTTTCGCGTGGACCCCGTTCCGGACCCGGCCCATCCGGACCTGCCGATTCTCTCCAATGCGGGCATCGACCACGACGGTGACCAGCCCGCCCAGAGCGATGGCCTGACCGCCAACGTGAACTACGCCCCCGACACGCTCCACGTGGAGTGGGAAGGCGGGATCCTCGCGAACCAGTACACCGGCGACGGCCGCTTCTTCCCGAAGTGGGCCTGGCCTAGCGTGGGCGACCGCGTGTGGGTGAACGGCTACTGGATCTTCGATTGCGGTCATCCGAGGAAGCTGCCGTTCACCGAGGCGGAGCTGGAGACCTGCCGTCTGCGGATCCTGACGTTGGGGCCGCAGTACGTCTACCCCCGCGACTGCCAGGTGGTCACGCCGAAGAGAGGCCAGCCGACGGAGATTCATCCCATCAGGGCGATCGCGTCCATGCGGCAGCAGGTGGCGACGCCCCCGGATTCGACCGGCCCGATCCCGGTCACCGCAACCGATCTCCACATCCATGGCCGCGCCGGCGTCGTGACCGACCTCCTGGAGTGCGGCGGAGGCGTGATCCTGGACGACCGCACCTGCGGAACCCGCTCGGGCCGGACACCGGTGGGTTGTGACACCGACAACCCCGCCTACCCCTGCCACGACATCGCGCTGGACCACCTCGGGGTGCCCATCGCCGAGGACTTCGAGTTCGACATCTGCACGCCGCCGCGACCGTCGCCGGGACTCTTGCTCACGAAGTGGTGGGAGGCCGGCCCAGGCGACACGGTGCCCGGGCGTCCGCCGATTCTGCAGGCCGTCCCGGTCGACGACCCGCTCGTCGATCCCTGCAACAGCCCCGAGTACGGGCCCGAGAAGATCCACGTGACGATACCGCTCGCCGGCAGCGGTGTCACGCCGGACAGCGTCTACGCGCGCCGGATCTACGCCGGCTGGACCGCGCCCTCGCGCATGCGCCGCTTCCGGGTCACGCTCGACCAGATGCGCCTCTACGACGACAACGACGGTGCCATCTGGAAGTACACGTCGGAACTGACCGGCGACGATGACGACTGCGAGTGCTCCTTCTTCTGGATGAACGTGGACCGGGCGCCGAGCGAGTGGATCCGGCTCTCGGACCATACCTCCGGAAACATGGACGATTACCGTGGCGACCCGCAGAACGGAGGTCCAATGGACTTCGCGGGAGCGGTCTTCGACTTTCAGCTGCGCGATGGGCAGCCGTTCACCATCCGCGCCAACGGCTTCGACGGCGGGCCGAGTGAAGGCGCCTGGGAGCCCGGACAGGACTGCCTGGACGATCACGTCGCCCACCACGACTTCGGGGACCACGTGCCGTTCGACTACTGCTTCGCGAAGCTGGCGACGGATTCCGGGTCGCCGAACCAGGACCCCTTCAAGGATCTGACCGCGACGTTCGGCCCCGATAACGGATACGGCGTGGGCACGCGAGTCCTTCCGTCAGCACCGACGGAGGTCCGGGTGCTCGAATACCGGCCCCCGCTCGGATACGTGCCCATCGACGTGGTGATGAGCGAGTACGAACTCGTCGTGACCATCGAGGAACTGCCCGCCGACAGCGACGGCGACGGACTGCTGGACACCACGGAGACGACTGGCACCAACCCAACCAACCCCCTCGATGCCGACACGGACGGCGACGGTCTGCAGGACGGCGAGGAAGACGCCGACCACGACGGCGGAATGGACCCCGGGGAGACCAATCCCAACGATCCCGACACCGAGGACGACGGCCTGCTGGACGGGTGCGAGGTCAACGGCAGCAACGCGACGGATCCCCTCGATCCCGACACGGATGACGACGGGCTCACCGACGGTGCGGAGGACGCCGACCGCGACTGCGCCCGGGATGCCGGCGAGACGGATCCGACCGACCCCGACAGCGACGACGACGATCTGGGCGACGGGCTGGAGGTCGACGCGGGCACCGATCCGCTCGACGCCGACAGCGACGGCGACGGGATACCGGACGGTGAGGACGTCGAGTTCATCCAGAACATCGTCAGCGGGCTGCCCGTGACCGTCTTCAAGGGGGCCGGCAATCAGACCGCGATGCTCGCGCTCCTCGACGCGATTGAGCGGCGGATCGCTGGCGGGGACACGGCACAGGCGCTCAACCTGCTGGGAACCCTGCGACTGCGGGTGGACGGCTGCGGGACGGCGGCCGACGGAAACGACTGGATTCAGGAGTGTGCCGCACAGGTCCGGGTCCGGTCCCTCATCGACCTGTTGGTCGCGAACCTGAGCGGCTGAGGCCCATGGGGCGCGTCCAGATCCACGTCGTCGCCCTCGTGGACGATGCGGTTCCGGATGGCCGACTGGACCGCGTCCGCGCTGCAGGTTGAGCACGCCGGGCAGTAGATCACGAGGGGAACGGGGGCGGCCGCGCCCCGAGGTTGACGCCATGGCCGCACACCGACGCCTGGCGCGGGACCGCTGATGACCGGGGAAGAACATGTACTTGAAGGCGCGAAGCAGTGACCCGCGAACCGATCCGGATCCTCAGACGGTCCCGATCACCAGCACCTCCTCGCCCAGCATGTCCGTGATCTTCACGGCCACCGTCGTCTCGCCGGGCGGGGCTGGCAGGTCGTAGCGTGCCTGCACGAATTCGGTCTTCTTCTCGGGGATGTCCGCGAGCGCGACGGTGAACACCGCGCCTTCGTAGGCGGGGTCGATCATGATGCTGTCGACCATGGCGCGCCAGTCGTCGATGACGGGCTGCACGACGCCGGCCTGCGAGCGAAGCCGCTCGACGATGGTCGGCGAGATGAAGTCCGTCACCTCCACGACCACCCGATCCTTCCTGCGGGCGATGCTGATCCTGGCCTTCGCGGGCGTGTGCGACAGGAAGCCGCCATGCTTCGGGTCCGACCGCAGTTCCACGACCTCGATGCGGTTGATGGCGGCCTTGCCCTTGCGCAGGCGGTTCCACTCGTCCACGGCGGCCCTGGCGGCCATCTCCATGCCCAGGCAGACCAGCAGCACGCCGCGGTCCTCGTCCGGCCGGCTGGCCAGCTCCTGCTTCACCAGGTCGACGTCCACGGGCGACAGCGGGTGGTTGAACGGCGTGATCTTGACGAGCTGCTTCCCGCGCGTGCCGTCGAAGAACCGATCCGTGCGCGTCCGCTGCACGCCGAGGAACTCGCAGGCCAGCGCCACCGCCTCGTTGTGCTGGATCTGGAGGTCGTAGTCGTTCACCCGGTAGACGGCCAGCGACAACGGCCCGTGCGCAGGTTCCTCGCCGTCGTCGAACAGCTTCTTGTTCCGCGCACGCTCCTTCAATCCGCGCGCCTGCTCCTCAATGATCGGCTGCAGCCGCTTCATCGTCGTCTGGATGGCACCCTTGTTGATATCGCAGCCAATCCAGCGCCGCCCCAGCTTCTGCGCGACTGCAGCGGTGGTGCCGGAGCCGATGAAGCAGTCGAGGACCAAGTCGCCCGGATTCGAGTTGATCGCGAGAATTCGCTCCAGAAGCTCTGAAGGCTTCTCGGTGGGGTAGTGCGCCTCTCCCCGTCGCTGGAGGCCACGTACCATCTTGATGTCGTCCCACCAGTCCTGTAGAGGTACACCTTTGCTCTCGTCGAGATAGCGCTTGCGGTACGGAATGCCCGACTCACTGTAAACAAGTAACCCTTTGGCCTCGAGTGCCTCCATCCGCTTCTGACTGTAGCGCCAAGCACGAGTGATGCCCTTCCACGTGAACACAGGGTTGCCTTTGATGGCGCCGCCGGGGCCAGAGATGTCGGCCTTGTTGAACCGGCGGCCCGTGCCCTCTTCGACGTTGCGATACCAAGCGTCAATTGTCGACTGAGGGAGGGGACGGAAAACGTCATTCCACGTCGAATCGTCACTGTTCCGGTAGACGAACAGCATGTCGTGAACGGTGCCGAAATGTTTGGCCCCTTGGCCGACGTCGCTATGGGCGTCGGAACGCTTCCAGACCACTTGGTTTACGAAGCGATCTGGTCCGAAGACCTCATCCGCAACGAGCTTCAAGAAGTGCCCTCTGGTCGGGTCGCAATGCAGCCACAGCGTGCCGCTCTCGGCGAGCAACTCCTTCAACAGCAGCAGCCGCTCGTACATGAACTGCAGGTAGTTGTCGTTTGCCCAGATGTCCGTGTACTGAATCTGCTCGCCCAGGGAGTAGGTCTCGCCGTCCACCTTCATCGAACCCTTCGGCCCGCGCAGGCTGACCTTCCGCACGTAGTCCGCGCCCGAGTCGAAGGGTGGGTCGATGTAGACGAGCTGCACCTGGCCGCGATAGCCATTGGCCAGCAGCCAGGCGAGGACGTCCTTGTTGTCGCCGTGGAACAGCAGGTTCGGCGCGTCGCGATCGGCCGACCCCTCGGCGTCGATGCGTTCGACGAGCTGCGCCGGGTAGGCCCGCACATGGCCCAGGGGGTGCTTGCCCACCCACGTCAGCATCGGCCGGCCCTTCGCGGCGGCGATCTTCACCGTCGCCGGCCTCGCCGGCTCGGCCGCAGGCTGGGCCGGAGCGGTTGCCGCCGGGCTCTCCGCCGCGGGCTTCGTTCGCGCCGCGGCGCGGGCCTTAGTCCTGACCGTCTTCTTCGCCATCGGGCTCCGGAGGGGTGAGCGCGTCGAGCGCAACCATCAACTCTGGCAGATCCTTCGACACCACCGTCCACACCGAATCCAGATCCACATCGTCGTACTCGGGGACGATGCGGTTCCGGAGCCCGATGATGGCCGGCCACTGCACCTCGCGGTGGGCCTCGCGAAAGGCCGCGGACACCCGCCTGCACGCCTCGCCGATGAGCGTGAGCTGGTAGAGCACCGCCGACTGGCGCAGATCGTCGGCGAGGAACGCCTCCTGGTCGATGTCGGCGACGAAGCGCTGGATGGCGCGGGCCGACTGGACGATGTCGGCGATGTGCGCGAGGTCTCTATCCATGAATCACGCGGGCCGAGTCGAGGATCGCACGCCGGCGCATCCAGTTGCGGCTCTGTTCCACAGCCTTGCGGCTGACGAGGTCCACGTCACGGCCGACGATGGCCCGCAGATCCTCGGTCATGTCGTGCAGCGCCAGCCCGGGAGCGGAGGTGCCGGGCGCCAGGGTGTAGAGGAAGTCCACGTCGCTGTCCGGGCGGAAGTCGGACCGCAGCGCCGACCCGAAGACCTCCAGTTGCTGCACGCCCCACTTGCGGCAGAACCCGGCCAGGCGGTCGCGGTCCAGCGGGATCGGGAGGTAGAACTCCTCGCGCTCGGCGAACTGCAGGACGGGGGACATGCGATCGAAGGGCACCTGGTCGGTGGCCGTGAAGATCATCTCGTACTTCACCCGATCCGGGTTCAGGTCTTCCCATGCCCGCACGGCCATCGCCTTCCGTCCCTGCTGGCCGTCCACCGGGTCGTCCTTCGACCGCAGGCTCTTGATCTCCACGATCATCACCCGGCCAGAGCCGGGTGGGTCCTCGGCGTGCCGCGGCTTCTTCCGGATGATGAAGTCGGGTGTGTAGCGGTGCCACCGGCCGTCCTCGGTCCTGTACTCGACGAAGAAGTCGGTCTTGGCCGGGTCGGTCAGCCCGCCGGTGAAGTAGATGTCCTCCACCTCCCAGAGCTTCACGTTGAGCTGCGCGAGCAGCTTCTCGAAGAAGTCCTGCTCGGGCTTGGAATCGAAGTCGAGCGGGGAATAGTAGAAGCCGAGGTTCCGGCGGTTCCGGTCCTTCCAATCGTCCCAGCTGAGGAGGTACTGCTCCTGATCGACGCGGTAGTTGATCTCGGTGGTGTAGACGCGGCGTCCCTTGTCGTCGGTGGCCTGGACGAAGCCCTCGGGCTTGACGAGCGCCAGCGCCACTTCGACGCGCTCCTCGTAAACGTCGTAGTGGCAGACCTGGGCTTCGATCTGTTCCGACAACCCATCGAGCGCAGGCCCTGGCACCTCGCCGCCGGGATAGAGCTCGCGGAGTTGTCCGGCCAGCTCGAGGGGATCCAGGCGATAGCGAGCGCTCAGCTCGCAGGCGGCAGCGAAGACGTCCAGGGTCTGCTCGGCGACGTCCACCGACTCGCTCGCCGACACTGGCCGCAGGGCGCGCCTCGACCCTCGCCGGGCATCCAACGTCATCGTGGTTCGCGTTCCCTGCCTGGTCTCGACCGACGGTGCGGTCAACACGAGCGGTGTGTCGCCGGCCGGCTTGCGGACAACGCGGCGCTCCGTACGCGTCAGCACGAGCGGCGGCACCTTTACCCGGCGCAGCACCAGTGTCGCCCTCCGGCGTTGCGCGTTCGCGGTCCCCAACGTGGCGATCTTCTCGCCATAGGTCTCGCCCAGCTGCCGGTCGAGCACGCCGTAGTTCTCTTCCGACAGGTAGATCCGGGCCTTGTGCGTGTTGCCGGGCACCTGCCGGAGGCAGCGCGTGGCCGCCTGCAGCACGAAGTTGTTCGACGATTTCAGCTTGCGCGCCAGCGCGCACGCGAACAGGCTCGGGCAGTTCCAGCCTTCCGTGCCCTTGTTCACCAGCAGGATGACGCGCTCGGGCTGGGCGGGATCGTTGAGGCGGTTGAAGGCGTCCTCGTCGCGGGCCTTCGTCAAGGCCTGGTCCGAGGTGTTCACCAGCACCAGGCTGGGGCTCAGGCCGAGACGGGCCAGCGTGGCGTCGACGACCGGCCGCATCGCCGCCAGGTCGTCGGTTTGCGGAAAGTAGATGGCCAGCCGTGCCGGCGCCCCGTTCGGCAGGTGGACGTCGCGGTAGTCGCGGAAGAAGCCCTCGACCACCTGCGCGACGTACTCCTCGGTGTCGACCGACCCGAACGTCACGATGTTGTCGGAGACGTCCTTGAGGATGCCCTCGCGGATGCCCTCCGACAGCCCGTACCAGATGACGACGTCCAGCAGCGGCTGGCGATTGAAGTAGGGCGTGCCGGTCGTGTTGACGACGACGATGAGATTCGTCTGCGCGTGGAGGTAGTCCACGGTCTTGCGGACCTTCTTCAGCTCGGTGTCCATCGACTGCCCGTAGGTGTGATGGGCCTCGTCCGAGAACACCGCGAGGTGAGGGAGGGCGGCAATGGCCTGCAGGCGGCGGTTGGCCACCTCCTGTCGGGCCTCGTCCAGCTTGAGGGGCGAGAGCAGCGGCCCGATGTCCGCCTTTCGCACCGTCTCCTTCTGGATGCGGATCTTCTCGGTGTTGGTGACGACGACGTTGAAGAGCGAGCCCGGGATCACCGGAATCGTGCTCTCGCCATCGCGTGTGAAGGTGAATTTCACCGAGGCGGCAAACGTCTTGTGGAAGCGCGGCGGCAGGATGCGGTCGTAGGGCGCCGACAGCAGTTCGCGGAGCGATTCGAGAATCACCTTGCCGGGCGCGAAGACGAGCGCGTTCTGGACGAAGTCGCCCTCCGGGTGCTCGTCCGCCATGGCGAACTCGGTGGCGATGATGGCGGCGATGAGGATGGTCTTGCCCGCGCCCATGGCGAGGGCCATGATGTAGCTCGGATAGTCGAGCGTCAGCGTTTCGCGCAGGGCCTCCAGCTTGTACCGCTTCACCTGCGCATCGTCTGTCCGGACGCGGTCGAGAAGGCCGTCGGTCCCGACATCAAGGGCCAGATTCTTCAGATCGGGGTGAGACAGCCCCAGGCCATCGAGGAGCTGGGCATTGTTGGGGAAGGCGTCGCGATACAGATCCAGCATCCCGGGCGTGCCGCGCACGATGCGGAGGTACCAGTACGTCTCGAGCGCACGCAGTTGGGGCGTTCGAAGGAATCGAACCTGCCCCGAATCGTCCGATCCCGCGGCGAATTCGAGGATCTCCGCGACGGCCGGAAACGTGTCGGAAGGGTAGTGCGCCGCGCGCCAGGCATCGATTTCTGCGGCCAGCCTCTCGTGCAGCGTCACCGGGGTATTCTACGGTAGCCAGCCATGGGAGAATCCCGATGAATCCTTCGTGCGCCCTTCGTGTTCCTCGTGGTCTTCGTGGTTTCCTTCTCGCCTGTTGCAGCGTGGCGGCGGTCACCCTCGCCGCACAGACCGGGCCGCCGGTGGATCCGAAGGCCACGCGCCAGGCCGATCTCGTGGAGCTGGTGAAGCTGGATCCCACCATCGAGCTCGACATCCGCTATGCGGGCACGAACAACTTCCTGGGCGAGCCGGTGTATCCCGAGGCGCGTGCGTTTCTCCAGCGGCCCGCGGCCGAGGCGCTGCTGGCGGCACACAAGGATCTGGCCCGGCACGGCTACGGCCTGCTCATCCACGACGGCTATCGCCCCTGGGCCATCACGAAGCTGTTCTGGGACATGACCAGCGGAGCGCAGCGCGAGTTCGTCGCGGACCCGAAGAGCGGATCGAAGCACAATCGCGGCTGCGCCGTGGACCTGACGCTGTACGACCTGGCGCTGGGGACGGCTGTCGAGATGCCGGGCGGGTACGACGAGATGACGCGCCGCTCGTACCCGGACTACCTGGGCGGACCTCCCGAAGCGCGCGGCAAGCGGGACCTGCTGCGCCAGGTGATGGAGCGCCACGGCTTCACCGTGGAGCCGAACGAGTGGTGGCACTTCAACTACCGGGAGTGGGAGCAGTATCCCATCCTCGACATCCCCTTCTCGGCCATCCGCTGACGAAGAAGAGGCCGAAGCGTCCAAGCCCTCAAGCCCTCAAGCCCTCAAGCCCTCAAGCCCCAAGCCCCAAGCCCCAAGCCCCTACTGCCGCGTTGCGCGCGAGCGCGGCGTATCCAGGCTCACCGGCCAGCCGTGCACGAAGACGTGCTTTACCTCCGCCTTTTCGTCGAAGAGATCGCCCGAGGTCAGCACGAGGTTGGCGAGCTTGCCGACCTCGATGGAGCCCATTCGGTCCGCCACGCCGGCCATCCGCGCGGCGTCCAGGGTGAGCGCGGCCAGCGCGCGTTCGCGCGCAAGGCCCTGCTGCACGGCCCTTGCGGCGTTCTTCACGACGTCCGTCGGATTCTCCAGCCCGGCCGAGGCGAAGGCGAAGGGCACGCCCGCCTTGGCCAGTGACGCGCCCGTCGCGGGCGCCTGCGCCCTGGCTCGAAGCGTGGGCAGCGGCTCGTCGGCGTCCGGCGCGAGCGACTCGGGACGCGTCGGGTAGTTCAGGCTCAGCACGACGCGGGCGTCCGCGGCCTTCAACTCGTCCACCACCAGGCCCGCCTCGCGGCCGCCGGTGACCATCGGCTGCAGCGAGAAGCTCTTCGCCATCTCCAGCGCGCGCAGGATCTCGGCCGCCGTGTCGGCCTGGAACGCCACGGGCAGGTGTCCGGCCAGCGCGGGCTGCAGCGCGTCGAGCGCGGGGTCGTACGCGGCACCGGCGGCGGGCGCGTTGGCCGCGCGCCCGTAGTGCTGGCCGTCGAGCAGCGCCTGGCGCACGAAGGCGATGACGCCCATCAGGGAGTTCGGATACGCGTTGCCGCCGGCGGGGCGCTCCGAGAAGGTCACGTGCAGCGCCACGGGTGAGCGCAGGACCAGCGGCTGCTTTCGCGGATCGGCCACGGCGCCAATCTGGGGATCGTCGGGCGGCAGGGCCGTCGTGATGAGCGCGCTCTGGCCGCGGATGGCATCGCCGTTCGGCGTGGCGAGGATGGCCGTGATGCCGGCGGCGGCGGCGCGCGCCAGCGCAGGCGAGGCGGGGTCCACGACGTCCGCCGCACGGAAGTGCGCCCGCCGCAGGTAGTCGGCCTTCACGCGCTCGACGTCCTCGGTGGTGCGGGGATTCTCGGCGCGGGGCGCGGGCGGCAGCGCGAGGCCGGCCGCGCTGCCCATGTCGATCAGGCCGGGATAGACGGTCAGTCCGGCGCCATCGACGACCTGTGCGCCGGGAGGCACGGCCACGCCCGCGCCGACGGCGGCGATGAGGCCGTCGCGGACCACCACCGTGCCGCCCTCGATCACCGGGCCCGACACGGGCACGATGCGCGCGCCCCGGATGGCGTGGAGCGCGCCTTGCGCGCGAAGGCCCGGCGCCAGCAGGACCGCGGCGCCGATCAGGAGAAGGACGGATCGAAGCGGCGCGCTCACGGCTGCCTCCCGTTGGTCGTCACGGTCGTCGGCTGGGGGCGGCTGCGCCACTTGTCGTAGAGATCCGTGTGCACGCTCGCGGGCCCGACGTCCCTGCCCGCGATGAACACGCGCGGCACGGGCGTGCGTATCTCGAGCGGGTCACCCTGCCAGATGGCGAGGTTCGCCAGCTTGCCGGGCTCGAGCGTGCCGACGCGATCCGCCACGCCCAGGATCTCCGCGGCGTCCACGGTGATCGCGCGCAGCGCCTGCTCGCGGGACAGTCCCCATGCCACGGAGATGCCGGCCTCGTACGGAATCAGCCGCACGTTGGTGTAGCCACCGCTGCCGAACGCGAACCGCACGCCGGCCTTCGCCAGCTCGCCGGCGGCCCTGTAGGTGGCCGCGTGATGCGCGTCCTCGCGCGCGGGCAGCGTCAGCACCGAGCCCAGGACGACGGGCACGTTCCGCTCCTTCAGGAGCGCCCCCGCCAGCGGCGCCTCGAGGCCACCGGTGATCACCACACGCACGCGGGCGCGGTCGCCGAAGGCCACCGCGTCGCGGATGTCGCTCTCCGCGTTGGCCTGCACGAAGAGCGGCTGCCGGCCCTCGACGACGGGCACCAGCGCCTCGAGATTCCAGTCGGTCCGGCGCTCGGAGGCCGGCACGCGCGCGTAGGCGCGGGCGCGGGCCAGCACGTCCTCCAGCGTCCTGAGACGACCATCCCGCTCGCGCTTCAGTTCCTCGTACTTCCGGGCGGGTCCCTGCTGTGGCCCGAAGCCACGCGAGGCGAGGGTTGGAAACTGGACGCTCACGCCGGCCACCGGCTTCAGCGTGGCCTCCTCCCACGTCCAGCCGTCCAGGTTCATCACCGCGACCTGACCGCCGACGAGCCCGCCGGCCGGGACGACGGCAACGGACGTGACGCCATTGACGCGCGCGACCGCGATGGCGTCGCTGTCGGCCTTGTACGCCACCTGCGCCTTCACCGCCGCATTGACCTCCAGCATCTCCCGCACATCGTCGAAGCCGCCGGCCCCCGGTTCGGCGATGCCGATGGTCGTGCGTGCGTCGATGAAGCCGGGGTACACCTCGCCGCCCCTGGCGTCGATGACCTGCGCGCCCTCGGGTGGCGGCACCGTGCCGGCCTCGATCCGCGCGATGACGCCGCCCCGGATGAGGATGGCGCCCCGCTCGATGGCGGGCCCCGTCATGGTGTGGATGCGCGCGTTGACGATGGCGACCGACGGACCGGACGCGGGCACGGGCGCCAGCGCGGGCTGCGGCGGAGCGGGTATCGGCCCCCCCGGCGAGAGCTGCAGGGTGTCCGGCGTCCCGGCCGGCCGACGCTCCGCGGCGACCAGCCGCGTCTTCTCGCTCCGCTCCTCGGTCAGTCTCCGCTCGTCGGCCTCGCGGTCGTAGGCGACGCGCCCGTCGATGTAGACCTGGTCGACGATGGCGTACGTGCTGAGCGGGTGCCTGTTCCAGATGACGACGTCGGCATCCTTCCCGGGCTCGAGCGATCCGACGCGGTTGTCGATGCGGAGTTGCCGCGCCGGATTGATGGTGACGAGCGAGAGCGCCTCGTCTTCGGTGAGCCCGCCCCAGTGGACGGTCTTGGCCGCCTCGGTGTTCAGGCGCCTCGCGTGCTCGGCGCTGTCGGAGTTGATCGAGACCAGCACGCCGCGCCGCACCATCAGCGCGGCGTTGTACGGCATCGAGTCCTCGGCTTCGATCTTGCCCACCCACCAGTCGGACCAGGTCGAGGCGCCGGCGCCGTGCGCGGCGATCTCGTCGGCGAACTTGTAGCCTTCCACCACGTGCTGGAGCGTGGCCACCTTGAAGCCGAACTCCTCGGCGAGGCGCAGGAGCATCAGGTGCTCGTCGGCCCGGTACCCGTGGGCGTGGACGAGCCGCCGGCCCTCGAGGATCTCGACCAGCGGATCGAGCTGCAGGTCGCGCCTCGGCGGCGCCAGCGAGGGGTTGGCCTTGCGCGCGGTCTCGTAGGCGTGCCACTGCTTTTGGTAGGCCTTCGCGCGCGTGAACGCGTCGCGGATGACGTACTCGACGCCGGGTCGCGTCGCCGGATATCGTCGCGGCGTCGCCTGCGCGCCCGCGCCGGGTCGCTTCGGGTTCTCGCCGAGGGCGAACTTGATGCCCGGCATGGCCCCCTCGAGCAGCAGATCGCGCGGGCGGACGGCGCCCCACCGCAGCTTGATGACGGCGTTCCCGCCGCCGATGGGGTTGGCGCTGCCGTGCAGGACGTTCGCCACCGTGAGACCGCCCGCGAGATCGCGGTAGATGTTCACGTCGGTGGGATCGAGGACGTCCAGGATGCCCGTCATCGAGCTGACCGTCGTGCCGCCCTCATTGATCGATGCGGCGGCGATGTGCGAGTGCGCGTCGATGAGCCCGGGCGTGACGAAGCGCCCGGCGGCGTCCACGATCTCCGCCCCTGGCGGAATGGTGGTCCCGGGCCCGCCGACCGCCGAGATGCGCCCGCCGCGCATCACCACGACCCCGTTCGGGATCGTGCCGCGGGTGACGGTGAACACCGTCGCGCCCCGAATGGTCACCACGGGGGCGTCCTGCGCCGCCTCCATCCCCGGCCGCGCCGCGAACACCAACAAAGACAACACCACGACCGCCATCGTGCGCGTCATAATCGTGCTCCCCAAGACCCCAAGACTCCTGTCACTTGCTCGTCGCCGTCTCGCCCCAGATGTGCTTGCCGAAGAACTCCCAGTTCTGCTCCATGGCCGCGCGGTTGGCCTTGGGCTTCGTCAGCCCGTGGCCGAAGCCCTTGAAGAGCGCCAGGCGGACCGGCACGTTCTGGTCCCGCAGGCCCTGGTACAGCTGGAACGCGTTCGGCACCGGCACCCGTGCGTCCTGGTCGCCGTGCTGGATGAGCGTCGGCGTCTTCGCCTGCTTGATGTAGGTCATGGGCGACGTGTCGGCGTAGATCTTCGGGTCGTCCCAGGGCGTGGCTTTCAGGTACTGCCGCGTGAACGGGTGGATGTCGGTGTTCGCGTAGTAGGTCATCCAGTCCGAGATGCCGGCGCCCACCGAGATGGCCTTGAAGCGATCCGCGTGGCGCGTGGTGAGGAATGCCGAGATGTAGCCGCCCTGGCTCCACCCCATGCTGCCCACGCGCGAGCCGTCCACCAGGCCCTGCGCCACCAGGTGGTCGATGCCGGAGAGCACGTCCCACGCGTCGCCAATCCCCAGGTTGCGCACGTTGAGCGACCGGAACGTCTCGCCGTAGCCGGCGCTGCCGCGGTAGTTCGGCTCGAGCACCAGCGCGCCCCGGGTGAGGAACGCGTCAATCGGGTAGGCGCTGGCGCTCGCGTACGGCTGCGGTCGCGACACGCCCGTCGGCCCCCCGTGGATGACCACCAGCAGGGGATAACGCCGCCCGGCCTGGAAATCCGACGGCTTGTGCAGCACGCCCTCGATCTCGGCGCCGTCCTGGCTCTTCCAGCGGATGACCTCGCGCGCGTGTGCCGGGAAGGCCGCGAGTTGCGCCTGCATGTCGCTCACCCGTCGGGCCCCGGCGAGCGCGCTCACCGCGCCCACGTGCACGTCCGGGAAGGCCGAGGGGCCGGAGGCGACGAAGGCCACGCGCGTGCCGTCCCTGGACGGCGAGAACTGCATGGCGATCCAGGTGTCGCCGGCCTGGTGCTTCCGGATGTTGCGTGAGGCCGGATCCAGCGTGAAGAGGGCGGTATAGGTGCGCTGGGAGGCGGAGAAGTGTATGCCCGCAGGCGTCCACGCGATGAGCGACGGGTCCTCGTCGAACGCGTCGGTGAGGCTCTCCACCTTCGCCTGTCCAGGCGTCACCACGGCGATCACGCTGTTCTGGAAGTAGAAGAACGGCTTCGCCATGGACGACTGGAAGGCCAGGCGGCTGCCGTCCGGCGACCAGCGCGGGTTGGCGTCGGGCCCGGCCTGGGCGACCACCGCCGTGCGCGTGCCGGACGCGACGTCCACGACCGAGATGTCGGCGGAGCCGCCGTCGGATGGGTCGCTCGTGACACGGTGATCGAACGCGAGTCGCGCGCCGTCCGGCGACCAGTCGAACGCTCCCACGACGAACGCGCCCGAGGTGAGCGCGCGCGCCTTCTTCGACGCAAGGTCCAACACGTGCAGGTGCGTGTACCGTTGATCCTCGTCCTCGAGCTCCACTTCGGCCCAGCGCTTTTCGCGCGCCTTCATCGCGTCGGTGACGGGATCCTGCGCCGTGAAGGCAATCGACTTGCCGTCGGGCGACCACGCGAAGCTGTTCACGCCCTCCTCCAGCGTCGTCAGCTTCTCGGCCTCGCCGCCCCGGATGTCGATGCGGTAGATCTGGCGCCTGCCGTCGCGGTCCGAGATGAACGCGAGCGTGTGGTTGTCCGGCGCCCATGCCGGCTGCTGGCTCGACTTCGGCGCGTTGGTCAACTGGCGCGGCTCGCCCGCGGCCGCCTCCGCCAGCCAGATCTCGGTCTCGTACGCGTTCTGGTCCCAGTTGGCCTCGCGGACGGTGTAGGCCACCAGCCGCCCGTCGGGTGACAGGGCGGGCGAGCCCACCCGCTTCAGGCCGATCACGTCGTCGATGGACGGTGAGGGCTGCGGGGCCTGGGCGCGCGGCCCGGCGCCCCACACGACCCCGAAGACGAGCATGCCGGCGAAGGCGAGAGCGGGCTGGACGGGACGCTTCATCACGACACCTCGGTGCGGGATTGTACGTCGTCAGCGGCGGCCGTGGATCTCACGAGCTGCGGCTTCGCGGAGCGGCTGCGCGTCGGTCCCGGCGACTGGCGCCCCGGCTTGACAGCAGGCCCGGCCCGGCGGGAGAGTGCTGAAGAGGTGGTTCCCGGCATGTCCGCAGCCTGGTGACACCGAATCGAGGAGCCGAGACGATGCGCAACCGGATTGCGTGGGCGTGTGCCACGGTCCTGGCCGTGGCGATGGCCGTGCCGGCGCTTGCCGCCGACGTGACGATCACGGGGGAAGTGGTGGACATCGCCTGCGCGACCAGCAAGGGCGAAGGTGGCCGGGGCGACGGCCACGCCGCGTGCGCCCTGTCGTGCGCGAAGCGCGGCCAGCCCGTGGGCGTCCTCACCGACGACGCGATCTACGAAGTCACCGGCGACTTCGCGGCCAACAACAACGCGAAGCTGCTGGACTTCATCGCCAAGGTGGTCACGGTCACCGGCGAGATCACCGAGCAGGACGGGAAGACGCTGCTGAATATCAGGACGATCAGGGCGAACTGATCGCGTCGGGAGTCGGGACGCGAGATCCCGAGCCCGGCGGGTGCCCCCGGCCTCAGGGTAGAATCCGGTCGTCATGGTGCCACCCGGCACGCGCCTGGGGCCATACGAGATCCTCGCCAGCCTGGGCGAGGGCGGCATGGGCGAGGTGTATCACGCCCGCGATACGCGCCTGGCCCGGGCGGTCGCCATCAAGGTACTGCCCGCCGACTTCTCGCAGGATGCCGACCGGCGCGCCCGGTTCGAGCGCGAGGCACGCGCGGTGGCGGCGCTGTCGCACCCGCACATCTGCCGGCTGTTCGACGTGGGCCGGGACCACGGTGTCGACTACCTCGTGATGGAGCTCATCGAGGGCGAGTCGCTGGCCGACCGGCTGGGCCGGGGACCGCTGTCGCTGGTCGAGCTCATCACCCTCGGCACGCAGATCGCCGAGGCGCTCGACTGCGCCCACCGCGCAGGCGTCGTCCACCGCGACGTGAAGCCCGCCAACATCATGGTGTCCGGCGCCGGGGCCACGCTCATGGACTTCGGCCTCGCGCGTACCGAGGTGCCCGTCGCGGTGAGGTACCACGACGGTCAGACGATGGCGCCGCGCACGTCGGCACCTGTGACGGCCCACGGCACCATCGTCGGCACGATTCACTACATGTCGCCCGAGCAGCTCGACGGCCGCCAGGCCGACGCCCGCAGCGACGTCTGGGCACTGGGGTGCGTCCTCTACGAGATGGCCACCGGCCGGCGGGCCTTCGACGGCTCGGCGCCGGCCACGATCATCGCGGCGATCCTGCGGGAGGATCCGCGCCCGATCTCCGAAACCGCGTCCGTCATGCCGTCCGCCCTGGATCACGTCGTGCGCACGTGCCTGGCCCGGGACCCGGAGCAGCGCTGGCAGCGGGCCAGGGACGTGGCGCTGGCCCTCCGGGGGATTACGGCGGAGGACCGTGGCGCCGCGGCCGCCCAGGCGGACACCCTGGTCGAACGGTCGTTCGTGCTGACGGCCCGGCACGTGCGCCAGCTGTCGGAGCGGAACCCTCGGCTGGTGGGCTACACGCTGAACTACCTGGACAACGGCGCCACATCCGACATCCTGGTCGTCTTCCTTCACGGCATTGGCGCGGACGCGAGCCGCTTCGAGCCCGTGCTGCGGGCCCTGCCGCAGCGGGCCGTGGCCGTCACCCTCGTCGGATTCGGGCGGCGCGAGCGGAACCGCCCGACGCTGGCGTTCGACGACCACTCGCGCGTGCTGCGCGTGCTGCTGCGGCACATCGCGGACGAGTGCCGGCCGACGCACATCGTGCTCGTCGGCCACTCGGCAGGGGCCGACCACCTGCTCCGCATGCTCCACGACGAGCCCGGCGCCGGCGTGGATGTGGCCGGCCTGGTGGCGCTCGGGCCCAACGTCAGCCTCGACACGTGCTTCGCCAGCCGGTTGTACGCCAGGATCGACGCGGGCGACCCGGCGGGCACGCTCGCCATCCTCAAGTCGCTCGCCCAGGGCATCGAGTCCCTCGAGACGTGGCTGGTCGTCCAGAACTACTTCTCGCAGATGTTCCTCGCCATGGGGTCGGAACTCGAACCGCTCCGCCGCTACGCGGCCGATCTGGTCGATCCGTTCCTGCGGCCGGGCGACCCCCTGGCGGAGTGGTACCTGTCCGCGCGGAAGCGCGTCCCGCACGTGCGCCTGGTCTTCTCGAACGAAGAGACCGCGGCGGCCGAGGCCCTCCTCGCCCGGCACCTCGAGAGCAACGCTTTCGGCGACGACTTCACGGAGGACTCGTTCGTGGTCGAACGCGTCCATCATCTCTCCCTGTTGGAGCCTGACCTGATCCTGCGGCACGTCAGGGAGGTCATCGCGTCGCTCGGGTAGGGCCAGTCGCTTGACATCGCGGCCCGCGGGGTGTATTCACGACCACGTCACCCGTCTGGACTGGAGGTCCGCATGTCCATCGTGTGCCCCGTGGGTTTCGACGTCGCCACCCTTCGGACGGAAGTGCAGACGATGTACGCACGGGTGGCGGAGACACCTCGAGGCGAGTTCCACTTCCACCGCGGGCCCGAGTACGCCGCACGGCAGCTCGGGTACGATCCGGCCGAACTCGCGGCGCTGCCCGCGGAGGTCAGCGCCTCCTTTGCCGGCGTGGCCAACCCGCACGCGATCGGCCGTGTCCCCGAGGGAGCGGTCGTGGTCGACGTGGGTTGCGGGGCGGGCATGGACCTCCTGGTGGCCGCGCGCCGCGTCGGCCCTCTCGGCCGGGCCATCGGCGTCGACATGACCGAAGCCATGCGGCAGCGCGCGAGAACGGGCGCCCGGGCGGCCGGCCTCGCCAACGTCGAGGTCCGCGAAGGCGACGCCACGCGCCTCCCGATCGAGGATCACACCGTCGACGTCGTCATCTCGAACGGCGTCCTGAACCTGGTCCCCGACAAGAGCCGGGCCGTGGCCGAGATCGCACGCGTGCTGAAGCCCGGCGGCCGCGTGCAGATCGGCGACATCATCATCGGCGAAGTCCTGCCGGACGACGCGCTTCGGGACATCGATCTCTGGACCGGTTGAATCGCCGGCGCTCTGCTGGAAGCAGAGATGATCGACGTGTTCGAGCAGGCGGGGTTCCTGCAGCCGCGCATCGTCGCGCGGTTCGACTGCTTCGAGGGGACGACCAAGGAGCGCACGGCGCGCCGCTACGGCGTGGTCGGGGTGAACGTCCTGGCGGAGCGGCCGTAAGAGGCCGCGGACGGGGAGAACCTGAGAACCTCAGAACCTCAGAACCTCAGAACCCCAGAACCTCAGAACCCCAGAACCTCAGAACCCCAGAACCAGAGAAACCGACACGGGCTCGCGCAAGAAACCCGCGCGAGCCCGTTCTTCATGTACGGGTGTCTAACCCACTCGAGAGCGCGAGATCGGCCGATCGCCGCGTCGCATGAACTGTCCTCTCTCTCGAAAGGAGACCGGCATGCCTCGCGATCTGTTCGGCGATATCGAACGCCCCACCGCGCGCGTCGGGACGCGGAGCCGCTACACGGTTCCGCTTTCCCTGGCGGCGCACGCGGTGGCCATCCTGGCCATCGTTGGCGCCACGGTCCTCGGCCCCGTTGTCCTTCCCGGCCTTGCCAGCTCCGACATCGTGTACACGACCATCACGTTGCCGCCGGCGCCACCGCCGCCGGCCCCACCGGCACCGCGGGATTCCGCGGCTCCGCCCCCGAACCCGAACGCCGCGCCGACGGCGGCGCCCGAGGGGATTGCGCCCGAGCCTGTCCGGCCCGCGGACGCCTGGCCTTCAGATGAGCCCGTTACCGGGATCGTGCCCGGCGCGAGCACCATCGACACGGTGATGGGCGAGCCGCCGCCGCCTCCGCCGGTGCCCCAGGTCCCGGTGCCGGTGGGGGGGAACATCCGGCCGCCGACGAAGGTGCGGGACGTTCCACCGGTCTACCCCGCCATCGCGCAGGCGGCGCGCGTGCAGGGCATCGTGATCCTCGAGGCGACGATCGGCGTGGACGGCGTCGTGCAGTCCGCCCGGGTCCTGCGCTCCATCCCGCTGCTGGACGACGCGGCGCTGGCCGCCGTGCGCCAGTGGCGCTACACGCCGACGCTGCTGAACGGTACGCCCGTGCCCGTCGTGATGACCGTGACCGTGAACTTCCAGCTGCGGTAGGAGGGAACACGGGGGTTCGAAGCACGACGGGTTCGAAGCACGGAGGGGTTCGAAGCACGGGGGGCGAAGCACGGCGGGTCCAACGCAAGGGACGCTCAGAGGGCGGGACGTTCAGTTGGGGACCGTCGCTCCATCCGCTTCGATCCGATGCCGACATCGGCACTCCGTCCATGACCTTGTTGTACCGCACGAGCGTGCCCGGGGCCAACCCCGTCACCCCCGTGCTTCGAACCCCCGTGCTTCGAACCCTCCGTGCTTCGAACCCCCGTGCTTCGAACCCCCGTGCTTCGAACCCCTCCGTGCTTCGAACCCCCGTGCTTCGAACCCTCCGTGCTTCGAACCCCCCGTGCTACACCGCCTTCTGTAGCGCCGCGACCTTGTTCGTCGCTTCCCAGGTGAGGTCCTTGTCGTTCTTCCCGAAGTGGCCGTAGTTGGTCGTCTTCGAGTAGATGGGGCGCCGCAGGTTCAGCTGGGCGATGATCTCGGCCGGCTGGAAGCTGAAGACCTTGTTGATGGCCCGGATGATCCGCTGGTCCGGCACGACGCCGGTGCCGAACGTGTCCACGTGCACGCTCACCGGATCGGGGTGCCCGATGGCGTACGCGAACTGGATCTCGCACTTCGCCGCGAGCCCCGCGGCCACGACGTTCTTCGCGACCCAGCGGCCCATGTACGCCGCGCTGCGGTCCACCTTCGTCGGATCCTTGCCCGAGAACGCGCCGCCGCCGTGCCGGCCCATGCCGCCGTAGCTGTCCACGATGATCTTGCGCCCCGTGAGGCCCGAGTCGCCCTGCGGCCCGCCGATGACGAAGCGGCCGGTAGGGTTGATCAGGAACTCGGTCTCCGGCGTGAGCATCTTCGCGGGGAGCACCTTGCGGATGACCTCCTCGATGCAGAACGCCTCGATCGCCTCGTGGGAGGCGTCCGCCGCGTGCTGCGTCGAGATGACGACGTTCGAGATGGCGACGGGCCTGCCGTTCTCGTAGACGACCGAGACCTGCGACTTGGCGTCGGGCCGCAGCCACGCCACCTTGCCCTGCTTGCGGATCTTCGTGAGCTGCCGGCCGAGGCGGTGCGCGAACATGATGGGCGCCGGCATCAGCTCCGGCGTCTCGTTGCTGGCGTAGCCGAACATCAGGCCCTGGTCGCCGGCCCCCTGCTTGGCGGTCTTCTTGCCGGCGGCCCTGCGCGCGTCCACGCCCTGCGCGATGTCGGGCGACTGCTGCGTGACCAGCACGTTCACGAACACGCGATCCGCGTGGAACACGTCATCGTCGTTCACGTAGCCGATCTCGCGGATGGCATCGCGCGCGATCTTGACGAAGTCGAGCTTCGCCTTCGTCGTGATCTCGCCGCCGATGACGACGACGTTCGACTTGACGAACGTCTCGCAGGCCACGCGGCTGGTCCGATCCTGCGCGAGGCACGCGTCGAGGACCGCATCCGAAATCGTGTCGGCGACCTTGTCGGGATGACCCTCGCCGACGGATTCCGAGGAGAAGATGTATCGGTTGCCCATTCACACTCCAACAAAAAGGCCCGCGTTGGTCGCGGGCCTGGATCTCGCGACTTAGACAGTTCCCGCGTCCAGAGCGGGGCTGGACGCGATGCGGCCCTCAAGTCGGGGAAATCGCCGCACAAACGACCCTGTAGTATCGCCCGCTGGTCTTCGGCTGTCAAACCCGGACAGGCCCTGCCTGGCCAGCATTTGGAGGCGGGTCCGGGCCTGCCGCCCGGCCAGACAACCCCAGGGGTCAAGAGCCCGGACCTCCGGCCGATAACCGGTTCTAAGGAGGGCCCTGTGCCGGACACCCCGGGGTCGCCCATCATGTCCTGGATTGCTCGCGCTCGCACCATGACCGCCGCCGTGGTGGCCACCGCCCTGTGGCCGCCGGTCACTACGCGCGCGCAGGCGACGGCACGCTGGGCCGTCTGCTACAGCGATCAGGCGGCGGCCGACGAGTTGGCGCGCTACGACCTGGTCGTGCTGGACCCGGACCGCCACCCCCCACTGGCGTCGCTCAGGGATCGCGGGCGCACGGTGCTCGCCTACCTGTCGCTGACGCAGATGGATCGGACGCGCGCGGCGTTCCCGGCGCTGCTCGAAGCCGACGTCATCCTGCATCGGCACGCGGTCTGGACCGGCGCCCACTACATCGACTTCCGCCATCCGGAGTGGAGCCGCCTCGTGCTCGACGATCTGGTGCCCCGCGCCCTCGCCGCGGGGTTCACCGGCCTGTTCCTCGACACGCTCGACGATGCCGGGTTCCTGGAGGAGCAGGACGCGAGCCGATACGCCGGGATGCGCGAAGCCGCGATTCGGCTCGTGCGGGCGATCCGGCACCGCTTTCCGGGCATCGTGCTCATGGTGAACCGTGGTTACGCACTGCTGCCCGACATTGCCCGCGAGATCGACATCCTCCTCGGCGAGTCGGTGGTGACGACCTATGATGCCGCCCGCGACACTTACGTGCGCCTCCCGGAGGCCGATGTGGCGTGGCAGGTGGAGCGGCTGCGCCGCGGGCCGGTCCTCAACCCGCGGCTGCAGGTCTTCACGCTCGACTACTGGGATCCAGCTGACGCCGACGGCGTCCGCCGCGTCTACCGCGAGCAGCGGTCGAACGGCTTCGTGCCCTACGTCTCGACTCCGGCGCTCGACCGGCTGATCGACGAGCCGCGATGATGCGTGCGGGGGTTCTCGGGATGGCCGTCGTGACGGCCCTCGGCCTCGCGCCGGCGGCGCCGGACTCCAGCCTGCGGAGCGGGAGTGGCCCGGTACGCCGGTCCGTGCTCGCTCTGTACGACAGCGCGCGCGCCCCCGAACCGCGCGCCACCATCGTGCACGCCCTCGCCGAGATGCCGCTCAATCACCTGGGCCTGATCGTCCGGTACCACGATCTGCGGCAGGGCCTGCCCGGCCCCGATGCCCTTCGCGGCGTGCGCGGCGTCGTCACATGGTTCGAGAGCGACTCCATCCCGAATCCGCGCGCGTACCTGCGCTGGGTCGAGACGCTGGCGTCGTCGGGCATCCCACTGGCCTCGCTCGGCGCGCTCGGGGGCACCAGGGATGAACGTGGGCAGCCGATGCCGCTCGACGAGGTCAACCGCGCCTTTGAACGCCTGGGTTGGCGGTTCGAGGGCGGGTGGCACACCACGACCACCGGCGCCGCCTTCAGCGTCAGCGAGCCCGGCCTCATCGGATTCGAACGGCCGCTGCCGCGGCTCGTTCCTCCCTATGCGACGGTGCACGCGACCGCCCCCGACGCGCACGTCGCGCTTCGGGTGTCGGCGCGCCATCGGCCCCTCGGAGCCTCCGATCTGGTGATCGTCAGCCCGCGCGGTGCGTTCGTGGCACCGGGCTACGCCTACTTCTCGGACCGCGTCGGGGCGCGCGAGTTCCGCCAGTGGTACGTCAACCCGTTCGCGCTCTTCCGCATCGTGTTCCGGACCGACGACATCCCCAAGCCTGACACGACGACCGTGTCCGGGCGGCGGATCTACTACAGCCACATCGACGGCGATGGATGGCGGAACCTGACACAGATCGAGCCGCATCGGAGCCGCTACGTGATCGCCGCCAGGGTCGTCCTCGACGAGGTCGTACGCAAGTACCCGGACCTGCCGGTGGCCGTGGCTCCGATCGTCGGCGACCTGGATCCGGAGTGGCACGGCACCGCCGAAAGCCTTGACATCGCCCGACAGCTCTTCGAGCTGCCGCACGTCGAGCCCGCGGTCCACACCTACAGCCATCCCCTGGACTGGGCGCGCTTCGACACGCGCGCCGGTCGGCGCGTCACGCCGGTCGGCGCACGGGGCCCGGACGTCCTCACCGGTGAGGCATACGAGAAGCCCCGTGTCTACGACACCCGGCCGTTCAGCCTCCGCACGGAGGTGGAGGAGGCGGCGGCGTTCGTCGACGCGCTGCTGCCGCCCGGAAAGAGGGTGCGGTTGCTGCAGTGGAGCGGCGACACGCGACCGTTCGAGGAGGCACTGGTGCGCGTGAAACGCGCCGGCCTGGCGAACATCAACGGCGGCGACACGCGCTTCGATCGCGAGTTCCCGTCCGCGGCGTGGGTCTCGCCCCTCGGTGCCTGGATCGGGCGCGAGCTGCAGGTCTACGCGTCCAACAGCAACGAGAACACGTACACGGATCTGTGGCGCGACCGGTTCTTCGGCTTCTCGTTCCTCTCGCGCACGGTACGGAACACCGGGGAGCCGCGCCGGCTCAAGCCGTTCAACGTGTACTACCACATGTATTCCGGCGAGCGGCTGTCCAGCCTCAATGCCGTGAAGGCGAACCTGGACTTCGCCCGCACCCTCCCGCTCGCACCCGTCGACGCCAGCCGCTTCAGCCGCATCGTCGAAGGGTTCTTCTCGACGGCGTTGGAGCCCGCAGGGCCGCGCCGCTGGCGCGTGCGTGACCGCGGCGCGTTGCAGACGATCCGTTTCGACGGTCCGGCGGCGACTCGTGTTGATTTCGCCGCATCGGTCGGCGTCATCGGTCAGCGGCACGAGCTGGGGAGCCTTTTCGTCGCCCTGGACGAGGCCGTCGAGACGCCGATCATCGCGCTCACGCCGGTCGCCGACCCCGCGGGCGCGCGGCCCGACCCGGGACCGTATCTCGTCGAGTCTCGCTGGCGCGTCCACGACGTGCAGCGGGCCGCCGACCGCCTGCGCTTCGTGTCGGAAGGGTACGGGGCGGGGGAAGCGCTGTGGCACTGGCCTGGGGTGGACGCGACGACCGTGGTCTGGCGAACGGCGAGGGGCCGCTCCGGGCGTGCCGTGGTGCGGCCTGATGGGTCCGGCCGGCTGGCGCTCGGCCTGCCGGCGCTCGACGGCGAACCGGTCGAGGTGACCATCACGGCCGCAGGACGGGAGCCCCATGGCGTCCGGTGACGTTGCCGCGCCCGCCCGCATGCGCGCCGACCTCCGACGCTACCAGTATGGCGCGGTCCTGCTGGCCCTGCTGGCCCTGGCGCTCGGCGGGCTGCTGCTCCCGCGCGGCGACGAGCTGCTCCTGATTCACGTGAGGAACCACGACATCGCTCGTGCCCGGGCGATGCTCGCCGACGCGAGCCGCCAGGAGGTGACCACCACGGCGTCGGTAGTGGCCCACAACGAACTGCACCTGATGGAGGGACGGGTGGACGAGGCGCTGGCCACCCTCGAGTCCTACGCCGCGGCGAATCCCTCGAACGTCCCGGCCTGGAGGCGGCTGGCGCGCATGTATGCCGACGCGCAGCGGCTGGACGACGAGGTCAAGGCGCTGGCGAGGGTGTACGAGCTGGAGCCGTCAGCCGATCTCGCCCGCACGCTCGGCACGTTGTATCGCTGGATCGGTGACGAGACCGCCGAGTGCGCCCTCCTGCTCGACCTCGTGAGCAGTGGCGAGGCGACAGCCGACGAGCACGTCCGCGGCGCGCGGCTGGCGGCGGCTCTCGGCGACGGCGACGGTGCCCTCGACGCCCTCGAGCGATTTCGCCGTTCGCAACCGGGCGCCATCGACTACCCCGCCCTGGAGCTGTATGCCAGCCTGCTCGTCGAGCACAAGGGACTGGCCGCGCTCGGCCCGATGATCGAGCCGCTGCCCGTCGTCCAGGCCGATCCCGAAGTGCTGCTCCTTCTGGCGCGGGCGCTCTCATCCTGGGGGCGGCCGGACGCGGCGGTCGCGCTGTTCGATCGGCCGCCGGGCGTCGAGGTGCCGCCGGACCGGCTGGCGCTGCAGGCTCGCATCGCAATCGGCACGTCCGAGGCGCACGCCACGGCGCGCAAACTCGCCGGCCGGCAGTCGCTCACCGGCGAGGCGCTCGCCGCGGTCGTTGACCTCCTGTTGTCGGTGAGCGACTACGAGACGCTGACGACCGTACTGGCGCGTGCCTCGCGGCCGGTCGACGCTTTACTGGTCGGACGGGCCATTGGCCACGCCGCGTCGGCTGGTGCGACAGGGGTCGCGATCGACCTCATCGCGCGCTTCGGCGACGCCGGCCTCGCCGATTGGCCCATGCTGGGCCTCGCGCTCTCCATGGAGCGTGGCGACGAGGAGGCGGCGCGCCGCTGGATAGTGGCGATCGACCGCGGCTCGCCGACCGCGGAGGAGTCGGCGGCCGTCGCGCAGGCGGAGGTGCGGCTTGGCCGGCACGAGCAGGCGTTCGTGCGCCTGGCAGCGCTCGCCCCTTCCCGCGAGACGCCAGCATGGGCGCTGACCGATCTGGCGAACGCCGCGGTCGCTGTCGGTCGTGTCGACGAAGCGCTGACGACGCTGGCCGCGTCGGCGGCGCCGACGGCAGGCTACGCCTGGGCGACGCTGACGGCCCGGGCGGGCGAGGCCGACGATATCACGCGCTGGCTCGCATCGCCGGCCGGCCGTGCGGCGGAGCCCGGGACGCTGCGCGACGTGTACTACCTGCTGGCCGATCGCGGGCACTCCGACGTCGCGATCGCGGTGGCGGAGCAGCTGTTCGCGCAGAACCGGACGGCCGGGAGCGGCCGGCTGCTCGGCGAGGCGCTGCTCGCCGCCAACCGTCCGGTCGAGGCGCTGGCGCCCCTGAAGCTCGCGAGCGCCACCGTCGCCGAAGCGCGGCGGGCCTACGAAGCAGCACTGGTGGGGGCGCTGCAGGCGGGCGCCTCCGTTCACGCCGAAGCGGTCACAGCGCTCTCCCGCGGCCTTGGTGAGTCGAGCCCGTCGAGCGATCGCCGTGCCTTGATCGTGGAAGGACTGTGGATCGCAGGCGAGCGGTCGGCGATCCACGAGCACGTCCTCGCCCTCGCCGCCGCCGATCTTCCGCGGTGGCTGAGCGTGCTCGTCGAGACCGCCGGCAGCACCGACGACGGCGGTCGCGCCATGGCGCTCGTGGCCGCCAGCCTGGACGAGGACTCGTCCGCGGCCCCAGCCGCCGCTGCGGCACGCTGGCGGAGCGATCGCGTTCAGGCGCTCATGGCGCTGGGCGCACCGGACGCCGTCCTCCTGCCGCACCTGCGCCGTCAGGCGGAGGACGTCGGCGGCAGCTGGGTGTTTGCGTACGACGAGCGGCTGGCCGCGGCGGGCCTTCGCGCCGAACAGGTGTCGCTGTGGAGCATGGTCGGGCGATCGGCCGCCTCGGGAGTCGAGCTGCGCCGTGGCGCCGCCGCTCGTCTCGTGGAGCTCGACGCGGTCGCCCCGGCCACGGCCGTGCTCGCGGATCTCGCCGACGATGCCGGCCCGGCGGACCCGGATGTCGTGCAGCTGGTGGCGCTCTGGGGCGCCGTGGCCGATGCCCACGCGCGGGCGTGGCTGCTGGCGCGGCTGCAGCGCGCGAGCCCGGCTGACCAGCCGGCCTGGATCGCGCACCTTCTCCAGACCGGTGGCGCCTCGCTCGTCGTCGCGGCGATGCCAGGGCTGCCCCGAGGCGCGACACCGGCGCTCGTCGACGCCTGGCTCGCGGCGCACGCGACGTCGATGGATCGGGCGCACCTCGCCGGCGCGCTGCAGCAGATCCTGCTCCAGCCGTCGCCGTCGACGAGGGACCTGCGCGCGGCGGCGCGCACCGCCCTCGCGCACGAGCTGCCAGGCCTGGCGGCTGACGCCTACACGCTCGTCGTCGCCCGCGATCCCTCGGATGGCGAGGCGCTGCGGTGGCTCGGTGCGCTGGCCTTCTACGACGGGCGCACGCGGACGGCCCGGGCATGGCTCGAGCGATACGTGGCCGGCGGCGGCGGCGAGCCGGAGAGCCTCTACCAGCTCGGCGAGATCGCGCGATCCGACGGCGACCTTTCGCGGGCCCGCGGCTTCTTCGATCGCGCGCGGGCGGCGCTCGATGCCCGCGCGCAGGGCGACGTGGACCAGGCCCTGCTGGCCAATACGCTCGTGCGGCTCGAGGACCGGGCGGCCGCGCGCGCCGTCTTCGACCGGCTGCTGGCGGAGGCGCCTGCCCGTGACCACGTGCGGGCCGATTACGGGGCCGCGCTGCTGGCGTGGGGCGAGGTGGGCGCCGCGCGCGCCGTGCTCGACCTGGCGCCGACACCGGCGGACGCGACCGACGCGAGCCGGGCCAGCGGCCGGCGGCGGCTGGACCTGTTGCGCACGCAGGCCCTCACCGAGTCGGGCCGGTACGCGGAGGCCCTGCGGGTGCTGGAGGCGCTCGAGACCCGCGTTCCGACCGATCCCGACGTGCTGGTGACCCGTGCGGGCTTCGATCACGTCCGCGGGAGGGCGGCGGCGGCGGATCGGGCCGTGGCGCGTGCCGTCGAGGCGGCGCCGCAGCGAGAGGACATCGAGCGACAGCTCATCGCCCGCGCCCAGCAACGCTCGCCGCGGGCCGGCATCGAGACGGAGCGTCGGGTGATCACCGGCGGCTGGGAGGAGCAGTACGTCCGCGCGAGCGCGCAGACCGGGCCGATCGCCGACGCGCCGGTGGCCGTCACCCTGGAGCGGCTGCGGCTCAGCGCACGCCAGGTCCGTGGGGCGCAAGGCTCCGTCGCGCCGCTCGAGACGGAACTCAGCCGGTTCGATGCCAGCGCCACGTGGCGCGTCGGCGCCGACACGCTCGTCGGCGGAGCCGTGTTCGGCACCGGCCGCGGTGTGGGAGCCGGCGTCCGGCTCACCCGCGACGACCTCCGCGGCCGCTCGGAGCTGCTTGGCGAGGCGGGACGTCCCTTCTGGGAATTCCTCGAAACGGCCGCTGACGATGGCCGCCGCGATCGAATTGCCGTGCAGCGCCAGTGGCGGTTCCGGCCCGATACCGCCGCATGGATCTACGGCGGGTGGCATCGCTACCGCGTGGCGGCCGGCGCGCACACCGATTCTGCGGCACTCACACTGGGTGTGGTGCACACCGTTCGAGGCGCGCGGCCCTCGCTGGCGCTGCAGTACGGCCTCGACAAGGAACAGCGACTCGGCGCGACGCTCGTGGCGACGTCGGACGGCAGCGTCTTCATGCCGATCCCGCTGATGAGCCGCGAGGTTCATCTGCTCGGGGCCGTGGTGCGAACCGGTCTGGAAGCCGGGTGGCAGTTCGAGGGAGCCGGCGGCTACACGGTCGATCGGCTTGGCGGACGGGGCGGGTTCTTCACCGCGCGCCTGACGCCGCCGCCGGCCGCCCGCACCGGCGTCGAGCTCTGGGCCGAGCATCGCCTGTTCGTCCTCGCGACCTCGCAGCGCGTGTTTCGCGCCGGCGCCCGGCTCAAGGTGCGGTTCTGACATGACGGCCCCACCTCTCTGGCCGCCCGATCACGCGGGTTCCGCCGAAGCCGCGGCGGCGCCGGTCACGCTGCCGGCGCCGCAGCCCACGGCGTGGTGGCGGTCGGCCGCCGAGGCCGGACTGTTCGTGGGTGTCGTCCTCGTTCTCGATGCCTTGTGGGGCGCGGGCGACCGATTCGCGCGGATCGAGCCGCACCCGTTCTGGGCCATCGTCCTGCTGATGGCGGTGCAGTACGGCACGCGGGAAGCGCTGACCGCGACCGCCGTGAGCACGGTGGCGCTGCTGGCGGGCAACATGCCGTCGGCGACGCTGGACGTGAACGTGCACGACTACGGCGTTCAGGTGCTGCGCACGCCCCTGCTCTGGATGGTGGCGTCGGTCCTGCTCGGCGAGCTGCGGATGCGTCATCGCCAGCAGCAGGTCGAGGCGCACGAGGAACTGCGGAAGGCGGCGCGCCGCGTCAGCCTGCTGTCGCGGGCCCACGGCGAGTTGACCACGGCCAAGGAGCGGCTCGAGACGAGGCTCGCGGGCCAGCTCGGCACGGCCACCGGTCTGTTCGCGGCGGCACGCCGGCTCGAGACGCTGGACCCCGGTGAGGTCCTCGCGGGCGCGTCCGAGCTGGTGTCGGTGGCGCTGCACGCGCGTTCCTATTCCATCTACCTGCTCGAGGGCGACGCGCTGGTGCTCGCCGCCGGTCGGGGCTGGTCCGACCAGCACCCGGTCGCGCAGCGCTATCCCGGCACGGCGACGCTCTTCCGCGAGGTCGTGGCCGCGCAGCACTTCGTCTCGGTGGCGACGCCCGAGGGCGAAACCGTGCTGAACGGCGACGGGTTGATGGCCGGACCGCTCGTGGATCCGGAGTCGGGTCGCCTGCTCGGGATGCTGAAGATCGAGGACATGACGTTCCTCGACTTCAACCTGAGCAGCGTCCAGACGTTCAGGACGCTGTGCGAATGGGTCGCCGCGGCCTACAGCCAGGCGCTCGCGTACCAGGCCAACCGGATCCAGGACGAGCGCACCCGGCTGTACGCGATGAAATACCTGGACCGGCAGACAGGCTACGTCACCGAGCTCGCGCTCCGCTTCGGCTTCGACCTGTCGCTCCTGTTGTTCCGGGTGGAGGTCGACGAGCTGACCGAGACGCAGCGGCTGGCGATCCCGGCAGCGCTCGGCGAGGCTGCCCGGCAGGTGCTGCGCCGCACCGATCTCGTGTTCAGTCACGAGCCGCCCGGCACCGGCTTCGCCGTGCTGCTGCCCGGTGCGCCGCCGGAGAGCGTCGCCATCGTCGTCGGCAAGCTGCGCGAGCGGCTCGCGGAGTGCTGCGGGTACCCGGTGAACTGCCGGACCGAGGTGCGGGCGCTGTGCCGCGCCGGCGACGGCGCGGCACGGGATCGGCTGCGGGCCACCGCGGGCGTCGAGCACTGGGTCGCCTGACATGGAGCCGAACGTCGAGTCCGGCGCCGCGATGTCGCCCGAGGGGGTTCCGGCCGGGAGCCAGGCTACTGCTGCCTGCGCGGCCGTCGCGGTGGTGGCGCTGGCAGTCGAGGCGGCGCTCGTGGCCGCGGTCGGGTCCGGGACGAGCATCCGGGCGGCGGTGGCCGGCCACGTGCTGCTCGGGGGCGCCCTGGCGGTCCACGCGCGGCGGGCGCGGACCGGCCGCCGCGGCGCGGTGCTGCTCCTCGTCGGCACGCTCGCCTTCGGTCCGTTCGGACCGCTCGGCGTGTTGCTGCTGGCCGTGCTCGAACGGCGCCACGCGCGCCATGCCACGTCCATCGAGGCGTGGCACGACATGCTCTTCCCGCCGCACGGTGTCGATCCGCGAGCCGAGCTGTGGCGACGGATCGGGCAGCGGGCGAGCGATCGTGCGCCGGAGTCGCACGTGACCCCGTTTCTGGACGTGCTTGCCTTCGGGTCCATCCCGCAGCGCCAGGCGGTGATCGCGATCATCGCACAGCAGTTCCATCCCGCCTTTGCGTCGGCGCTGAAGGCGGCGCTGAGGGATGAGCACAACGTCGTGCGGGTCCAGGCGGCGACGGCCATCGCCCGCATCGAGCGGGAGTTCCTCGAACGCACCGTGGAACTGGAGGAGGCGGCCGCCGGTGGCGATGGCCCGGCGGTGCTGGCGCTGGCGCGCCACTACGACGGCCAGGCCTTTGCCGGCCTGCTGGATCCGGCCCGCGAACAGGCCTGCCAGGTCAGTGCCGCCGAGAGGTACGCCGCGTATCTCGCCTCACATCCCGCTGATGACGAGGCGCGCTTCCATCTGGCCCGCCTGGCGCAGCGGCGACGACGGTGGCCCGAGGCGGAAGCGCTGCTGCGCCCCCTCGCCGACGCCGGCCATCCCAGGGCGCGTGTCTGGCTGATGGAGAACCTGTTCGCGCAGCGGCGCTACCGGGAGTTGCGCGAGCTGGCGGCGATGCCGGGCCCGCACTCGGACGACGCCGCACCGATCGAGGTGAGCTCGGCGGTGGCGCTCTGGGCGCAGAAGGAGTGTCTGGCGTGACCGGCGGGCGACAGGCCGACGTCTGCCTCGTCCTGGAGGGTACCTATCCGTACGTCACGGGCGGGGTCTCCAACTGGACGCACGACCTCATTCGTGCGCAGCACCACCTGGCCTTTCATCTGGTCGCCCTGGCGCCGCCGGGACCCGAGGGGCCGATGCGCTTCGAGCTGCCGCCGAACGTGATCGGCGTGACGCGGGTCGAGCTGCAGGCGCTCCCGGCTGGCGACGGGCGCGCACGCGGGCTCGCGCCGATCCTGTCGGTCCTCGAAGAATCGCTGATTCGGATGATGGACGACGGTGGACTGGACGACCTCGCGGCCATCCTCGACGGCCTGCGCCGCCTGGGGCCGGCGGCGGGCCGTGCGTCGCTGCTCGACTCCAGGGCGGCGTGGGACCTGCTGCGGCGCATGTGCGAGCGCCAGTGTCCGCGGGTCTCGTTCCTCGAGTACTTCTGGACATGGCGGACGATCCTGAGCGGCCTCTGCTCGGTGCTGCTGGCGCCCCTCCCGCCCGCGCGCGTGTACCACGCGCTGTGCACCGGCTATGCCGGTCTGTACGCCGCCCGGGCCGCGCTCGAAACCACGCGGCCGGCGCTCCTCACCGAGCATGGCATCTACACGAACGAGCGGCGCATCGAGATCACGATGGCCGACTGGCTGCAGCGCGACGCGGCGCGGTCGCTCAGTATCGAACGGATGCACCGCGATCTGCGCGACCTGTGGATCGACACGTTCACGAGCTACTCGCGGGCGACCTATGCCGCCTGCAGCCGCATCATCACCCTGTACGAGGGCAACACCGAACTGCAGGTGCAGGACGGCGCGGATCCAGCCCGCATCACGGTGATCCCCAACGGCATTGCGGTCGCCGACCGACCGCCGGCGGAACGCGCAAGGACGGCGCCACCGACGGTGGCGCTCATCGGCCGGGTCGTGCCGATCAAGGACGTCAAGACGTTCCTGCGCGCCGCGGCCATCCTCCGCGAGTTCGTCCCCGACGTCCGCGTCTGGGTGCTGGGCCCGCTCGACGAGGACCCCGACTACGTGGCGGAGTGCCGGCAGCTCCTCGCCCGGCTCGATCTCGATCAGACGGTGGAGTTCAAGGGGCGTGTGGTGCTCGATGACTACTACCCGCAGATCGACGTGCTCGTGCTGACGAGCGTGAGCGAAGCGCAGCCGCTCGTGATTCTGGAGGGCGCGGCGGCCGGGGTGCCGAGCGTGGCGACCGACGTCGGCGCCTGCCGCGAGATGATCCTCGGGCGCAGCGACGAGACGCCGCCGCTCGGGGAAGCCGGCGCGGTGACGCCGCTCGCCAGCCCGGCTGCCACGGCCGACGCGGTGCGCCGTCTCCTGACCGACGGTGCGCTCTACCGTCGCTGCCGCGAGGCGGCCCGGGCGCGGGTTCGCGCCTCCTACGACAAGGGCCAGCTCGATCGCGCGTATGCCGCGCTCTACGAGACGCACATGGCGCCGTTGCCCGCGCCGGTGGGGGCGTGACGTGGCCGGCATCGGCTTCGTCCTCGACCGGCTGACCTCGCGTGGCGACCTGATCGGGCTCGCCCGGGGGTACGCCCACGCCGCCGTGTCCACCTCAGGCGGCTGGCTGTTCACCATCGTCGCGCTGTCGCTCGTCACGTACTTCGGCCCCAGCTTCGCCAGCTATGCCGATCTCAGCACGTTCCGGCTGATCGTCGTCTACAACTTCGCCTTCTCGCTGGTGCTGAGCGGCCCGGTGGTGCTGGTGCTGACCCGCTACCTGTCGGATCAGATCTTCGCCCGCTCGGTCCGGGGCGTGCCGGGCATGGTGATCGGCGGGATCATCGTGAGCCTCCTCGTGGCCGCGCCCCTCGCCGTGCCCTTCTACTTCTGGTACGTGGACCTGACACCGGCGGCGCGCATCGGCGCGTGGATCGGGTACGCGCTGGTCAGCAGCATCTGGGTGCTGGGCGTCTTCCTGAGCACACTGAAGGAGTACGCGGCGGTGACGCGCACCTTCGGGATCGGCATGATCGTCGCGCTCAGCAGCGCCTACGTCGCGGGGCCCAACGCCGGCGTCGGGGGGATGCTGCTCGGCTTCGACGTCGGTCTCGCGTACATCGTCTTCGCCCTGGTGGCGCGCGTGTTCGCGGAGTTCCCCTTCGGGATCGAGCGGCCGTTCGCGTTCCTGCCCTACTTCCGCTCGCACCCGGCACTGGCCGCCGGCGGCGGACTCTATTTCGCCGGCATCTGGATCGACAAATGGCTGATGTGGACGGCGCCGGAGCGGCACCGGCTCGACGCCGGCCTCGTCTCGTACCCGGATTACGACAGCGCGCTGTTCCTCGCCGCACTGACCATCGTCCCGTCGATGGCCATCTTCGTGGTGAACATCGAGACGCGGTTCTTCGAGCAGTACCACCGGTTCTATCGCGCGATCGGATCGCACGCGACGCTGGCGCGCATCCGCGAGAACCAGGCCGCGCTCGTCGACGCGGTCTTCCTCGGCTCGCGCCAGCTGGTGCTGCCTCAGGCGGCGCTCGCGCTGGCGTGCATCGTGCTGGCGCCCGCGCTCTTCACCGCGCTCGATATTCCATACGGCCAGCTGGCGATCTTCCGCATCGCATGCCTGGGTGCCCTCTTCCAGCTGTTCTTCATGCTGTTGACGGTCGTCCTGGCTTACCTGGACCTTCACCGCCTGACGCTCGGATTGCACGCGCTGTTTCTCGTCACGAACTTCACCGCGACAGCGCTCACCATCCGCCTCGGCTTCCCGTACTACGGCTATGGATACTTCGTCGCGTCGGTATTGGCGTTTCTCGCGGCCTGCTGGGTGACGTTCCGCTGCCTCGACGACCTGCCGTATCACGCGTTCGTCACCGGCAACGCGTCCATCGACCCGGGAGCCAGGACCGGACCGGCGCCAGCGATCGCGCCGGCCCAGGCCGTCGAATCAGAAGCCGAACGCCGCGCCCACCGTGGCGCGCCAGAAGGAGAAGTCGCCTAGCTCGAAATCCTCGAAGAAACCGAGATCACTCCGCCGGCGGAAGGCGGCGGCCGCGGAGCCCGACGGGGACGCAGACGTGGTGCCGGGGGGGCGGAAAGGCAGAAGGCTGAAGGCCGTCTGCCTTCTGTCCTACTGCCTGTGGGAGGCGATGTACTCGAGCGCGAACTTCTCCAGACCTGGCGCCGACAGGCCGATGGCCTTTGCCTCCGCCGTCGCCTTGTCTACAGCCCAGCCATCCTGCAGCACCCGCTTCACCAGCCACATCGCGCCCACGCGATTCGCCGACGCGCAGTGGACGTAGACCGGCTGGTTGGCCGTGTCCGAGATCACGCCGAGGAACTGGTCGACGACCGCCGGATCCGGTGCGTTCCCCGAGAACGGCAGGTGGAAGTAGTTCAGGCCGAGCGCCTTGGCCGTCGCCTGATTCTCCGCGATATTGGCCCCGTTCTCGCTCGCCATGCGCAGGTTGATCACCGACCTGAAGCCGTCGGCCTTCAACCCCTCGAGGGCCGACGTCTCGGTGGCGCCGCCGCAGGCGACGACGGCATCGACCTTCGTGTAGTTCGAGATGCCCGCGCGCGTCTGCTTCTCCTGCGCGGCGGCCACGGTCGTGGCGAAGACGAGTGCGACGATGGTGGCGGGGACGAAGCGCATGCGGAACCCTCCCGGGAACGGGTCCATTGTACCTGCGAAAAAGAGCCACGGCCCGTCGGAGCCGTGGCGACTGGTGGAGGGGGTGTTCGAGGTTCTGGGGTTCTGGGGTTCTGAGGTTCTGAGGTTCTGGGGTTCTGGGGTTCTGGGGTTCTGAGGTTCGGAGGTTCTCGGGGTTCGGAGGTGCTCCGCGCTCCGGGTCTCGAAGCCGCTCCTCTCCCGACGCCATCGACAGCGCCCGTCCCGCGCTACTCCCTCGGCACGGTCACGGTGAGGGGCTGCTGCACGCGGACGGTGACGCTGGTGCCGCCGGGCAGCGTGGCCGGGTTGGGGTCGTTGGTCATGGCCGCCGCGGTGCCGCCCGCCGCGCCGACGCCGGCGCCGATGGCCGCGCCGCGGCCGCCGCCGAGGATGGCGCCGAGGATGGCGCCGCCGATGGCCGCGCCGCCGACCTTGGCCGCGGTTTCGCGCGAGGGCGACTCGCCCTCACGGACCACCGCATCGGTGCGGATGGCCAGCTGTGTGCCGTCCGTGAGCGTGACGGTGTGGAACCGCACGGCCAGTCGCGCCTTGCCCTTCATCTTGCCGCCCCGCTCCACCTCCGTCACCGATCCGGTGACGATGGCGCCGGCCGGGATGGCGGTGCGGGCGCCCACGCGCACGTCGCGCGTGACGCGGGCCGTGACCTTGTCCTCGACCCGGGCCGTGTCGCTCGTGACCGTGCGCTCCACCTGGATGCCCAGCACGGAATCGGCCGGGACCTGCAGGTCGATGTACTCAGGGGCCGGCGGCGCGGCGGGCGGCTCTGCCACTTCGGCCACGACCACTGGAGGCGCCTCGGGCTCGACGGGCGCCCGCGTCTCCCACATCGAACCGGTGTTCTCAGGCAGCGGCGCCGGCGCGGGCTCGGCCGCGGGTGGTGGTGTACGAGCCGGTGCTGCCTCCGCGCGCCGGGTCTCGAGCCGCGGGGCGGGACGGCTGGGCGCGGGCTGACGGGTGCTGGGAGCCGGCGCCGCCTTCCGAGGCACCGGGGCCGCCTCGGCCACCGGGGGCGTCGCGCGGGGGACCGGCGATTCCGCCGGGGCCGGCGTGATGACCCCTTCCGATTCGGTGACCGCGGCGGGAGCCCCCGGTGCCGGTGCCGCGACGGGCGCCGCCGACGGCGTGTCGGCAGCAACCGCCGGCTGGCCGTAGCGGACGGCCAGGAAGCCGCCCAGCCCGGCTGCCGCCAGGCAGCCAACCGTCAGCGCGGCAAAGACCAGCTTGTTGATACCCATCGCGGAAACTCCTTCGCTACCGGCGACAGAGCAAGGGGCATGCCCGCTCAGAATGGCGGATCCGCGTCAGTTTAGCGGGATTAGGGCCCGGTTTCGTCGTTGGGGTGTCACCTGCAGGTGAAAGGTGTCACCCGGGTGGGGGCGGGTGCGGGCGGGTGCGCCGCTGGCGACCGCCCGCGCCCTCAGCGCATCCCGATCGCGGCGGAGCTCGGCTGCCACTCAAGAGCCGCGAGCGGCCGCGTGAACGTCAGGGGCAGCCAAGTGCGTCGGAGAACGATCCTGACGACGCCGCGCCGGGTGAGGCGTGAACCGGCGCGGACGTCGTCAGACCCGGGCCCTGGCGTCCTCGGCCACGGCACGGGCGTGCACGGCAGTGGCAGTCTGCCGCGCAGTTTCACAGGCGCCCGGCATCCAGCCGTTCATGCCCTCAGGGCGCACACCCATCCTGGGAGGATCCTAGCGGGCGCCCAGGTCCGGAGGCTTCAAGAGGTCGCAAAGAGGTCGTTAAGAGGTGGTAAAAACGCTGCAGGCCCCGATGGGAGCGGGGCCGGCTTGCTACCATCCATCCTCGTGGGAACGCCTGGGGCGTGGCTCGCTCGCCGGGGCACGCTCGTCCTCGTCGTCGCCATCGGCCTGCTGCTGCCCGCGCTGGCCGTGCTGCAGTATCGATGGACCGGTGAGCTGACCCAGCTCGAGCAGCTGCGCGCGCGGAACAACCTGTCGGCCGCGGCCCAGCAGTTCTCCACGCAGTTCGATGCGATGCTGGCCGGCATCTACGCCGAGTTCCACGACCGCTTCGCCGGCGAAGGCTCCGACGATGTGCACGCGCCGTTGCCGGTGCTGCCGGGCGGCGTGAAGCACGAGGCGCTGGCCCGCCAGGTCCTCGTCGTGGATCGCCTGACGGACGGCACCCTCGCTGTCCACGAGATGGGCGCCGGGGGCGACGCGGAGCGATCCGTCGCGGTGCCGCCATGGCTCGACGCGCGCGCCCTGCAGCGGACGCTGCTCGACGAGGTGCCTGCGCTGGTCGTGCGCCGAAGCGGCCCCGTGCCGAACCGCTGGATTGTCGTCGTGCTCGACATGGACCGCATCACGACCGACCTGCTGCCGGCGCTCATCGCCGGCTGTGTCGAGGGCGGGATTCCGGTGGCGTACGACGTCCTGATCAACCGCGACGACGAGCCGGCGCGGGTGCTCTACGCGTCGCGCGCGGGGCTGTCGGCGACGGACTTCGATTCGTGGATCACGATGGCGCCGCTCTTCGCGGTGCACGGGCGCGATCTCTCGCCGGTGACCGCGCGCGGGCTGATGCCCGACGCCGCCGCGCACCGCTGGCGCTTCTTCATCAAGGGACAGGAGGGCGCGCTCGAGGCGGCCGTCGGCGCCGCGCGCCTGCGCAACCTGGGCATCGGCGCCGGCGTGCTGGCGCTGCTCGCGCTCAGTATCGGCCTGCTCGTCGCCTCGGTACGCCGCGAGCAGCGCGGCGTGCGGGACCAGCTCGAGCTGGTCGCGCGCATGTCGCACGAGCTGCGCACGCCGCTGGCCACCATCACGTGCGCGGGCGAGAACCTGGCCGACGCCGTGGTGGACAGCCCCGTCGAGGCGCGGCAGTACGGGCGCATCATCCAGCAGGAAGGACGGCGGCTGAACAAGACGATCGCCGACATCCTGCTCTGCTGCCGCCTGCAGATCCGTGCCGACGCCGCGCTCAACCTGGCGCCGACCGATGTCGGTGGCGTGATCGATCAGGCCGTCGCCGACAGCTTGATGGTGGCCAGCGCCGATGCCGCTCCCGTCGAACGTGCCATCGAGCCGTGCCTGCCGCAGGTGATGGCCGACGGCGAGGCGCTGCGCGTGGCGATCAAGAACCTCGTGGTGAACGCCATCCGCCACGGGAAGGGCGGTCCCGTCCGCGTGTCGGCGTGCGCGAGCCGCGCCGATGGCGCCGAGATCGTCGTCGACGTCGAGGACGAAGGCCCCGGTATCCCGGAGGACGAGCTCCCGCGGGTGTTCGACTCGTTCTTCCGCGGCCGGATGGCCCGCGACGGCCAGGTGGAGGGGAGCGGCATCGGCCTGAGCGTGGTCTACCACGTGGCCCGCGCGCACGGGGGCCAGGTGCGCGCCTCGCGCGTGCAGCCGCACGGCACGCGGTTCACGCTCGTCCTGCCCGCGCTCGGCCGCCCCGCGGCGCGTCGCAGCGGCTCGGCGGCGTGACGTGGGGGCCCCGATGACCCCGGTCGATCCCGCCCGCATCCTGCTGGTGGACGACGAGCCGGGCCTGCGCAAGATGCTCTCGGACCGCCTGCGGGCCGAAGGCTATGCGGTCGAGACCGCCGCGGATGGCCGGGCAGGCAGCTCCCTGGCGCGCAGCGGCGCGTACGACCTCGTGATCCTGGACCTGAACCTGCCCCTGAAGGACGGCCTCGAGATCTGCCGCGACATCCGGAGCGCGGGCATGGAGACCGCCGTGCTGATGCTGACGGCGCGCGACGCCACCGCCGACAAGGTCGTGGGCCTCAAGAGCGGTGCGGACGACTACATGACAAAGCCCTTCGAGAGCGCCGAGCTGCTGGCGCGCATCGAGGCGCTGCTGCGGCGGGGCCGGGCCGGGCGCAGCGAACCTGCGGAGTACGCGTTCGGCGACGTCGTGGTGCGGCCGGTCAGCGGGCTCGTGCTGAAGGACGGCAAACCGGTGCGGCTGTCGGCGCAGGAGCTGAAGCTGCTGACCTATCTCGTGCGCCACGCGGGCGTGCTGTTCTCTCGGGATCAGCTGCTGGACGCCGTGTGGGGCTACCAGGCCACGCCCGAGACGCGCACCGTGGACGTGCACGTCAGCTGGCTGCGGCAGAAGCTCGAGCCCGAGCCCCACAACCCCCGCTACATCGTCACGGTGTTCGGCGTGGGTTACCGGTTCCAGGGGGATGAGGGGGGAGAGGGCGGCGCTTTCGCGCCGTAGGCCTCGCGGCTGGCGCCGCTCGGTGGGAGTGCCCACACGCCACCGGCGTGCCCCCCGCGCGTGAGCGCGGCCCACGCGGCGGAGCCGCGCCCACCGTGCGCAGCACGGCCTGTTCGGAGCCGCGCCTGCCCGCACAGCGTGGCCGGCTCGCCCTACGCCCTCGCCACCTCGTGGCCGGCGAGCGGCGCAGGCGTTCCACCCTCCTCCGCCTTCCAGACGACGATGTTGCCCCCGGCGCGCTTGCCCTCGTAGAGCCGCATGTCGGCCATGCGCACGAGCTCCTCCAGGCGCTCGAAGTCGCCGTCCTCCGGGTAGCAGGCGATGCCGACCGTGACGGTGATGGTGCCCCACGGATAGGGCGGCGACGCGAAGGCGCACGTTTCGCGCAGGCGCACCTGCACGCGCTGGGCCAGCGCGAGCGCGTCGTCGCCGTGCGTGCGCGGCAGCGCGATGACGAACTCGTCTCCGCCGTAGCGGCAGGCGATGTCGGCCGCGCGCACCTCCGCCCCGAGCGTCTCGCCCATCAGCGTCAGCACGCGGTCGCCTTCGAGATGGCTGAACCGATCGTTGATGCTCTTGAAATGATCGCCATCGACGATCATCAGGCTCAGGGGCTCGTCGTACCGGCGCGCGTGCGCCAGCGCCTGCGGCACGACTTCGTCGAAGTGCAGCCGGTTGTACAGGCCCGTCAGCGTGTCGTGGATCATCCGGCGCCGCGCGAGCTCGTACTTCTGCCGGTAGGTGAGGAGCTGGAAGACGTCGGCCACGTCGCCCTCCCCGGCCGTCACGCCGCGAGGCTCGATGAACCGCACGTAGCCCCAGAGCACGGTCCCGTAGAAGAGCGTGGCGCCGGCCTTGGCCAGCAGGCCGTCCAGGACGGTCCGTCCGAACCCCTCCGTGCCGTAGGACAGGAAGCCCACGAACAGGAGGTTGTCGAACGCGACGATGACGAGCAGCGACGCGAGGATGCGGAGGAAGAACCAGGGGACGTGCCGGCTGATGAACTCGTAGACGAGGATGATCCCGATGACGTCGACGAAGAGCAGGGTCGCGCCGACCATGGCGACCTTCGCGTGATTGACGAATTCCTCAGCGCCCAGTGCGGCGCCGTCCACGCCGCCGGGGAGTACGAAGTGGGCGCTCACCAGCAGGGACACGAGCGTGAGGCCCGCGTTGGCCAGCACCAGGCCGTAGACCAGCTTGCGGGCCTCGGTGGCGTCCTCCTTCAGGTAGACCAGGAGCACGGCGAAGATGTTCGCCGTGAACATCACCGAAGAGGCGGGGTAGAGGACGAAGCCGGGCCACAGCTCGACCTGCACCGACAGGGTGGCCTCGAGGTACTGGAACCCGCCCATCACGATGTAGAGCGGGGACAGGCCCAGCACGCTGCGGGCACGGAAGAGGGCCAGCACGAGCGCGGCCATCACCGACGCCTCGAGCACGAGCAGGCCGAACTGCGAACCGTTCATGGGCATCGGCGGCGGGCCGGTGCGGACACCGAAGGGGAAGAGAGCGGAATTATAGCGCCAGCCGGACCGGCGGTAATATGCGGGTGGCACTCATTCCGATTTCGCATCCCCAGAGGAGGCCCCGATGATCCCGACCGCCACGCGCACGACGACCGCGGCGCTCCTGGCCCTGGCCGTGGCTGCGTTGACCACGAGCGACGCCGGCGCCCAGGCGCCGCGCGCACAGGCCCAGACGGCCCAGCGCATCGACGCCGAGTACACCGCGAAGATCAAGGAGCACCTGCAGGATCCGCGCATCACCACCGAGCTGGTGGATCACCTGCCGGCCTCCGACACGGTGCCGACGCCGCTCGGGTTCCATGGCCGCATCGTCGGCACCCCGGGAGAGCTGACCTACGCGAAGGACATCCACCGCTACTTCGCCGCGCTCGACAAGGCCTCGGACCGCGCGTCGCTCTGGACGATCGGGAAGTCCGAGGAGGGCCGCGACATCGTCCTGCTGGCGATTGCCGACGAGGCGACGCTGAAGCAGCTGGCGAAGCACAAGGACATGCTGGCCCGCCTGACGGATCCGCGGAAGACGACCGAGGCCGAGGCGCAGCAGCTGCTGAAGACCGCCAAGCCCATCTACTGGCTCATCAGCGGCATCCACTCGCCCGAGAACGGCGGCCCGGAGATGCTGCAGGAGCTCGCCTACCGGCTCATCGTCCAGGAGACGCCGTTCGTCCAGCAGATCCGCAGCAACGTCATCACGTTCATCACGCCGGTCATCGAAGTGGACGGCCGCGAGAAGCAGGTGGACACCTACTACTTCAACAAGAAGCGGCCGCAGGGCGAGACGCGGCTGCCCCTGATGTACTGGGGCAAGTACGTGGCCCACGACAACAACCGCGACGGCATGGGGCAGTTCCTCGAGCTCACCAGGACCGTGACGCGCGTCCAGAACGAGTGGAAGCCCACCGTGATGCACGACCTGCACGAGATGCAGACGTACCTCTACACGTCGACCGGCACGGGCCCCTACAACGAGGCGCTCGACCCGATCACGGTGGACGAGTGGTGGCTGCTCGCGAAGACCGAGGTCATGGAGATGACCAAGCGCGGCGTGCCCGGCGTGTGGACCTACGGGTTCTACGACGGATGGACGCCGAACTACATGTTCTTCATCGCGCACACCCACAACGCCATCGGGCGGTTCTACGAGGTGCAGAGCTACGGCCCCGACAACTACGAGGTCCGCGCCGCCGCCACGACGACCAGCCGCGAGTGGTTCCGGCCGAATCCGCCGCTGCCGTCCATCAAGTGGGGGCCGCGCAACAACACCAACATCCAGCAGTCGGCGATTCTCATCGCGCTCAATCACGTGGCGAAGAACAAGGAGACGTACCTCGAGAACTACTGGCTGAAGAACCGGCGCTCGATCGACGAGGGGAAGAACGGTCCCGTGAACGCGTGGGTGATTCCCGCCGCGCAGTACCGGAAGGCCGACGCGGCCGACGCCGTGAACGAGCTGCGGCGCCAGGGGCTGGAGATCCACCGCGCGACCGGCGCCTTCAAGGCGGGGAGCGTGAGCGTCGCGGCGGGCGACTACGTCGTCCGCGGCGATCAGCCCTACCGGACGATGGCGGAGATGTACTTCGGCATCCAGAACTTCGCGCCGGCCAACCCGCGGCCGTACGACGACACGGGCTGGACGTTCCAGTTCATGCGGAACGTGAAGCTGCACGCCGTGAGCGACGCCTCCATCCTCGCGCAGCCGATGTCCCTGCTGACCGCCGACGCGGTGGCGCCCGGCGGGGTCGAGGGGACCGGCGACACCCTCATCGTCGATCACACCACCGACAACAACCTGATGAGGTTCCGTTTCACCCACGCGTCGGTCAGGATGCAGGCGGCCGAGGAGGACTTCGAGGCCGGCGGGCGGAAGTTCCGGGCCGGCGCGTTCATCGTCCCGGGATCGGATCGCGCGGCCATCGAGCCCACGCTGAAAGAGCTGGGGCTGTCGGCGTTCGCCGTGGCGGGCGCGCCGAGCGTGAAGGCGCACGACCTGGACGTGCCGCGCATCGGCTACGTGCACGCGTGGCAGCGGACGCAGGACGAGGGCTGGGTGCGCGCGGCGCTGGACACGTACAAGGTGCCCTACACCTACTTCGGCGACATCCGCCTGCGCGAGGGGAACCTGCGCGCGAAGTACGACGTGATCATCTACCCGCACGTCGGCGGGTCGGCCCAGGCGCAGGTGAACGGCATCGCGAAGACCGGCAGCCTGCCGCTGCCCTACCGGAAGACGGAGGCGACGCCCAACCTCGGCGCGCTGGAGGAGGCCGACGACATCCGCGGCGGCATGGGGCTCGAAGGCCTGCTCGAGCTGGTGAGGTTCGTGCGCGAGGGCGGGACGCTCATCACCGAGGGCTCGACCGCCACCATCCTGCCGGAGTTCGGCATGACGCCCGGCGTGAGCATCGAGCGTCCCACGCAGCTCTTCGCGCGCGGGTCGATCATGCGCAGCCAGTGGGCGGACCGGAAGAGCCCCATCGCCTACGGCTTCGAGAACGCGACGCTGCCCGTGTACTTCAACCAGGATCCGGTCATCAACGCCGGTGGCGGCGGCATCCCGGCCGAGTTCGCCGGCTTCTTCGGCGGCGGCGCGCAGATTCCCGGCGTGGGGCAGAACACGACGCCGATGGCCAACTCGCCCAACCGGCTGTCGCCGCTCGAGCCCGGGGACGCACAGCCGCGGGATCCGCGGCCGCAGGCCGACGCCGCGGCGGAGTTCCGCGCCATGGCGCGGGCGTTCGGGGTCAGCATGGACGAGGCGCGCCCGCGCGTGGTGCTCTCGTTTCCGCAGAACCCGAACGACATGCTGCTCTCGGGCACGCTGGTGGGCGGCCAGGTGCTCGCCGGCCGGGCGCAGGTCGTGGACGCGACCGTCGGCCAGGGGCACGTGGTGATGTTCGCCATCCGCCCGTTCTGGCGGTGGCAGACGCAGGGGACGTTCTTCCTGGGCTTCAACGCCATCCTGAACTGGAACGACCTGGGCGCCGGCAGGGAGGCCGGGCCGGCCGAGACCGGTCGCGGCGGCGCGGCCGGCGCTGTCCATTGATGTGTGCCGGCAAGAGGCAATCGTCAGTGGACCCTCTCGTTCTCGGCGTGGCCCTGACGGCGGCGCTGGCCTTCGCGGCAGCACCAGCGGAGGCGGCGCCGGATTTCTCGAAGACGGAAATCCGCGTCTCCTCCGAGGCGCCGCTCGAGGCGGAGACGGTCACCTTCACCGTGGCGTTGCGCAACAGCGGTCCGGAGGACGCCGGGTCGGTCTACTTCACGGCGGAGTGGCCGCTCATGGGCTTCCTGGTGGATGCGTCGGGTTTCGATGGCGCCGAGGTCGATCACGCGGCTCGCACCCTGGCGATGACCTTTCCGCTGGAGGCCGGCGCCGAGCGGACGTTCGCCGTCCGCGTGCTGGCGCCGCGCGACTCCGGTGGTGACGCCCTCACCCTGGCCATCAGGGCCGCCCACTTCGCGAGCGGCACCGAGCATTGGGACCGGCGCACCGTGACCGTCGAGACGCGCACGGGCACCGGAGGGGTCAGGATCGCCGGCCTTCGCATCACGCCCGCGGGACTCGCCACGCTCGGCGTGATCGCGTTCGGCGTGATCCTGTGGATGGCGGTCACGCTCGTCGCTGCGCGCCGACCACAGGCGGGGACGGCGTCCGCCTTCGCGCGGCTCGTCGGGCCCGGCGGGGCCGTCATGGCCGTCACCTTCTCGATCGGCTTCTGGATCCTCTTCGGCGCCATGGCCTGGCGCGACTACCGGTCGCTCACGTCGTGGCCGGAGACCACGTGCACCATCCTCGGCGGCCGGCTGACGGCGAACGGCACGACACGGCCCGGACGAACCGGCGTCAGCAGCGGAGCACCGCGTGACGACACGAACTATGTGCCGGTGCTCGGCCTGAGCTACATGGCCGGGGATCGCCTGACCTATTCGTCCGGCTACGACACCGGCTCGCGGCTGGGCGTGGGCGGTCGCCGCGGCCGCCTCGACGAGCTCGGCGGGTGGACGATCGGCGACTCGGTGCCCTGCTGGTACAACCCCGTCGATCCGCTCGACGTCGTCGTCGTGAACGGATTCGGCGGGGCCTACCTCTTCGCGTTGTTTCCGCTGCCGGTGTTCCTCATCGGCGCCGCGCGCCTCCGGTCCCTCGTCCGCGCCGATGCGACCGGCGCCGTCCATTGATGATGGCCGATTGATGAGCCGCCCGATCGTCAATCGGCCATCGCCAATGGACAGCGGCCCGGACAGCCTCCTCTTCGTGCACTCCTCGGCCGCGGCCCGGCTGGCGGCCGCGGAGGCGTTCGTGCTCCGTCACGCAGAGGCCGCGCAAACCGTCCTCGTCATCGGCGCGTCGCGCGCGGCGGCCGACGAGCTGGTGGCGCGCGCGGCCCTTGCGCGGGGTGGGTTCGTCGGGGTCTCGCGTGCGGGAATCGGCGAGCTGGCCACTCGCCTGGCGCTGCCACATCTGGCGGCGAAAGGCCTGCTGCCCACCCTTGCCCTTGGCGACGAGGCGGTCGCAGCCCGGGCGACCTTCGAGAGCGTCGCGAGCGGGGATCTGAGGTATTTCGAGCCCGTGGCCGGCCTGCCCGGCTTTCCTCGTGCCCTCGGCCGGACGCTCGCCGAGATCCGGATGGCCGGGCTCGGGCCCGGCGGGCTCCGCGGCGACGAGGCCGTGGCCGATCTGGCGCGGCTGCTCGACCACGCGAACGACGAGCGGCGCCGTGCGGGCGCGGTGGATTACGCGGAGCTGCTCGCCACGGCGGCCGACGCCGCGGGCCGTCCCGGCTCACCGGTCAGGGACGCGCACGTGCTGCTGCTCGACGTGTCCGCTTCGTCGGCCGCGGAGGCGCGGCTCGTCGAGGCGCTGGCGGCGAGCGCCAGGTCGTTCCTGGCCACGATTCCCGCCGGCGACGCGCGCACGCGGCTGGCACTGCAGTCGATGGCCGTGGCCTCGGCGGAGCCGGCGGCCGCGCCCGCAGGGGCCCTGCAGCACCTCCAGCGATTCCTGTTCTCACCGGAGGCGCCCCCCGCAGGCGCCGAAGACGAGTCCGTCGTGATCTTCTCTGCGCCGGGAGAAGGCCGCGAGGCCGTGGAGGTGGCGCGGCGCATCCTCGAGGAGGCGGCGCGCGGCGTGCCCTTCGACGAGATGGCCGTCCTGCTGCGCGCGCCGCAGACGTACCTGAGCCTGTTCGAACATGCGCTCGACCGTGCCGGCGTGCCCGCCTGGTATCACCGCGGCACCAGGCGGCCCGATCCGGCGGGGCGTGCGCTGCTTGCCCTGATCGCGTGTGCGGAAGAGGGGCTCTCGGCGCGCCGCTTCGCGGAGTACGTGTCCCTGGGGCAGGTGCCGACAGGTGCGGACGGGCCTGCCGCGCCGAAGCTCGCCACCGACGCCTCGCGAGCGGAGGCGGGGAGCTGGAGTCCCGCGCTGGACGAAACGGTGGACGCCATCGTCCCCGCGCGCGACCGCGTGGACGAGGTGCAGCCCGAAGAGGAGCGGCGCGCGCAGGCGGCGCGCGGCGAGACCGCGCGCGAGGTCGCCGGGACGCTGCGCGCGCCGTGGCGCTGGGAGCACCTGATTGTCGAGGCGGCCGTGATTGGCGGCATCGACCGCTGGCGCCGGCGGTTGTCCGGCCTCGAGTGTGACTATGCCGCGCGGCTGCGCGAGGTGGAGTCCGAGGATCCGCAGTCGTCGCGGACGCGCGCGCTCCGGCGCGATACCGAGCAGCTCCGTGCGCTGCAGGCCTTCGCGCTGCCCGTGCTCGGCGAGATGGCGGCATGGCCCGGCGAGCAGCGCTGGGGCGACTGGCTGCACGCGCTCACGACGCTGGCGCCCGCCGTGCTGGCGCAGCCCGCGCGCGTGCTGCGCGTGCTGCAGGAGCTGGCGCCGCTCTCGGCCATCGGTCCCGTGACCCTCCGCGAAGTGCGCGAGGTGCTGGCGCCGCGCCTCTCCACGCTCACCCACGAGCCGCCGCGGCGCCGCTTCGGACGCGTGTTCGTCGGCACGCCGCACGCCGCGCGCGGCCGCGCCTTTCGCGTGGTGTTCGTCCCGGGGCTGGCCGAGCGGATCTTCCCGCAGCGCATCCGCGAGGACGCGCTGCTGCTGGACCACCGGCGCGAAGGGCTGGGCGAGGTGCTGGCCCGCCAGCCCGAGCGGGCCGCCGACGAGCGCCTGCAGCTGCTGCTGGCGGCCGGCGCGGCACGCGATCGGCTGTACATCTCGTATCCGCGCCTCGAGCTGAACGAATCGCGGCCGCGCGTGCCGTCGTTCTACGTGCTCGACATCGTGCGCGCCATCGAAGGCGTCATCCCCTCGGCCTCGCGCGTCGCCGAGCGGGCGTACCGCGCGGGCGGCTCGCGCCTCGCATGGCCGGCGCCGGACGAGGCTTCCCGGGCCATCGACGTGTTCGAGCACGATCTGTCCACGATCGGGGCGCTGCTCGCCTCGCGCGACCCGCTGGCCGTGAAGGGCCGTGCGCGCTATCTCTACGAGCTCAGCCCCGATCTGCAGCGCTCGCTCACGACGCGCTGGATGCGGTGGCATCGCCGCCAGTGGGACACCGCCGACGGCCTCGTCCGTACCATGCCCGACACGACGGCGCCCGCCCTCGCACGCCAGCGGCTGGGCGCGCGTCCCTATTCGCTGACGGCCCTGCAGCGCTTCGCGGCCTGCCCGTACCAGTTCGTGCTGGCCGCCATCTACCGGCTGGCGCCGCTCGAGGCGCCCGCGCCCCTGCAGAAGCTGGACCCCCTCACGCGCGGCGACCTCTTCCACCGCATGCAGGCGCACGCGCTCCGCAAGCTGCAGTCGATGCACCTGCTGCCGCTCTCGACCGAGACCCTGCCGCGCGCCCGGAAGCTGCTCGAATGGTCGGTCACCGAGGTGGAGAAGGCGGCCCACGACGATCTCGCGCCCGCCATCGAGCGCGTGTGGCGGGACGAGATGGCCGCGATGAGCCGAGACCTGAAGATCTGGCTCGAGGGCCTCGCCGCCGAGGGCGCGGAGTGGACGCCGGAGCGCTTCGAGCTGGCCTTCGGGCTCGACGACCGCGGCGATCGGGACCCGGCCAGTTCGCCCGAGCCCGCCCGCGTGGACGGGCGCTTCCTGCTCCGGGGATCCATCGACATGGTGGAGCGGCATCGCCAGACCGGGATGCTCCGGGTCACGGATCACAAGACGGGGAAGAACCGCACCGAGGCCGGCACCACCATCGTCGCCGGCGGCCGGGTGCTGCAGCCGGTCATCTACGGACTCGCGCTCGAGGCGATGTCGCCGGAGCACAGGGTCTACTCGGGTCGCCTGTCGTTCTGCACCACGGCCGGCGGCTTCAGCCAGCACGAGATCCCGCTCCTCGACACCGCGCGCCGGATCGCACTCCAGGTGCTCGAGATCGTGGATCGCAGCGTGGAGCACGGCCTGCTGGCCGCACGGCCGGATCGGGAGGCCTGTGCCTGGTGCGACTTCACCGCGGTGTGCGGGCGGGACGAGGAGCGGCGCACGCGGCGGAAGGATCCCACGCGCTTCGCGGACCTCGACGCCCTGAGGGGCCTGCCATGAGCCCGCCGCCCGAGAACCGCGAGGCCATCGCGAGCGACCTCGGACGCACGCTGGTCGTCGAGGCCGCCGCCGGCACCGGCAAGACCACCGAGCTGGTCGGCCGCATCGTCCGCCTCCTCGAGGGCGACGTGGCCACCGTCGGCCAGATCGTCGCGGTCACCTTCAGCGAGAAGGCCGCCGGCGAGCTGAAGCTGCGCCTGCGCGAGGAGCTGGAACGCGCGCGAGGGCGCCACGCCGCCGGCACGCCGGAGGCGGCGCGGCTGGCGCAGGCGGTGTACGACTTCGAGGAGGCGCACGTCAGCACCATCCACGGGTTCTGCGCGGACCTGCTGCGGGAGCGGCCCGTCGAGTCGCGCGTGGATCCCGCGTTCATCGTGCTCACCGAGGGGCAGGCGGCCCAGCTCTTCGCCGAGGCGTTCGACGCGTGGCTGCACGCGCAGCTGGCCGATCCCGGGGAGGGCGTGCGTCGGTCGCTGCGCCGTCCCACCCGATGGAGCCCGGACGACGACGAGGAGAACGGGCCCGTCGATCGGCTGCGGCGCGCGGCCTGGGATCTGACCGAGTGGCGCGACCACGACGCCGCCTGGACGCGGCCGTCCTGGGATCGGCGCACGAGCCTCATCGCGCTGGTGGACGAGCTGCGTGACTTCGCGCGGACGAGCGGCCGGCCGCTGAAGAAGGGCGACAACTTCTCGGCGGACACGCTCCCGGCGAGGCGCGCCAGCGCCGAGATCGAGCGCCTGCGCGAGATGGGCCACGAGGAGCTGGACGCCTGGGAGGCGGCCCTCGTCACGCTCGCGGAGGACCAGGACTTCGCACGGCCGCGCAAGGGCTCGGGCGCCGCGTTCGCGGCGGGCGTGAGCCGGCAGGAGGCCCTCGACGCGCATGCCCGGCTGCTCGACCGCCTGGCCCGGTTCCGCGCGGACGCCAACGCGGATCTCGCGGCGTTGCTGCGCGAGGAGATGCGCGACTGCCTGGCGCAGTACGAGGCGCGGAAGCTCAAGGCCGGCGCGCTCGACTTCCTCGACCTGCTGATCAAGGCGCGCGACCTGGTCCGCGACAATGCCGACGTGCGCGCGGCGTTCCAGCGCCGCTTCCGCGTGCTGCTGGTGGACGAGTTCCAGGACACCGATCCGCTGCAGGCCGATCTGATCCTGCTGCTGGCCGGCGCGGCCGGCGCCCGCGGCCCGCGCACGAGGCCGGGCGCGCTGTTCATCGTCGGCGATCCGAAGCAGTCCATCTACCGGTTCCGGCGCGCCGACGTGGGCGCATACGCGCGCATCGCGGACGGCCTGTCGATGGAGGGCGCGCTGCAGGTGACGCTGCAGACGTCGTACCGCGCGGTGCCCGCCATTCAGCACTTCGTGAACGCGGCGTTCCGCCCGGAGATGACGGGCGACACCGCCACGCTGCAGGCGCACTATGTGCCGCTCAGGGCACACCGGGCGGATCATCCGGATCAGCCGGCCATCGTGGCCCTGCCGATGTCGGCGCCGTACGGGCGGCGCGACGTGACGCAGGGGGCGCTGGCCGAGTGCCAGCCGCGCGCCATCGGCGAGTTCGTCCGCTGGCTCGTGTCGCCCGAGTGCGCCTGGACGGTGGAGGTCCCGGATCCCTCGAACGGCGACGCGCGCACCCGGCGGCGCATCGCGCCGCGCGATGTCTGCCTGCTCTTCCGCCGCTTCCTGCACTTCGGCGAGGACGTGACGCGCGACTACGTCGAGGCGCTCGAGTCCCGAGGCGTGCCGCACCTGCTCGTCGGCGGCAAGAGCTTCCACGAGCGCGAGGAAGTGGACGCCATGCGCACGGCGCTCACGGCCATCGAGTGGCCGGAGGACGAGCTGTCGGTCTACGCCACGGTCCGCGGCCCTCTGTTCGCGGTGGGCGAGGAGGAGCTGCTCGAGTACCACGCGGTCGCGGGCGGATTCCATCCTTATCGGGTGCCGCAGGATCTGCCGGAGCGGCTGCAGCCGGTGGCCCAGGCGCTCGGGACGTTGCGCGAGCTGCACGCGTCGCGGAACTACCGTCCCGTGGCCGACACCATCGGGCGGCTCATCGCCGCCACGCGCGCGCACGCCGGCTTCATCCTGTGGCGCGGCGGCGAGCAGGTGCTGGCCAACGTGCTCCATGTCCCGGATCTCGCGCGGCGCTACGAGGCCGAGGGCGGGCTGTCGTTCCGCGGATTCGTGGACCGGCTGCGCGACGCGGCCCGCTCCGTCGAGGCGCCCGAGGCGCCGATCCTCGAAGAGGGCAGCGAGGGCGTGCGCCTCATGACCGTCCACAAGGCGAAGGGGCTGGAGTTCCCGGTGGTGATTCTCGCCGACATCGGGTGCAAGCTGAGCCTGGACGAGGCCTCGCGACACCTGGACTCGTCGCGAAACCTCTGCGCGATTCGCATCGGCGGGTGGGCGCCGCTCGATCTCATCGAGCACAACGCCGAGGAGGCCGCCCGCGACGCCGCCGAGGGCGTGCGGCTGGCCTACGTGGCCGCCACGCGCGCGCGCGACCTGCTGGTCGTGCCCGCCGTGGGCGATGGCCCGTACGACAAGGGCTGGCTGCGGCCGCTCAACCGCGCGCTGTATCCGCCGGTCGACGGGCGGCAGGATCCGGGTACCGCGCCGGGCGTGCCGGCGTTCAAGGGCAAGGACACCGTGCTCGTGCGCCCCGACGGCCAGCAGCCCGACGCGTCCACCGTGAGGCCGGGCGCCTATCGACTGCAGGATCCCGAGTCACGCCAGGACTACACGGTCATCTGGTGGGACCCGCTCCTGCTCGAGCACGAGGCCGACGACGGGCGTGGGCTGAGACGAGAGGACCTGATCACGAAGGGCGCGGCGCCGGATCTCGTCGCGGCGGACCGCGCGGCGTTCGAGGCGTGGGCGATTCGTCGCGAAGCCACGCGGCAGGCGGGGGCCGTGCCGTCGGTCGTCGTTCAGACGGCCACCGAGTACGCCGCGCAGGCGGCGGCCGCGGGTGTCGCGGACGAAGCGGCGGACGCGGTCGCGGTGGAGGACGCCGGGGCCATGGAGGCGCGTCCCTCGGGGCGCCGCTTCGGCACGCTCGTGCACGCGATGCTGGCTGCCGTGCCGCTGGACGCCGGGATCGACGAGATCCGCGCCCTGGCGGAGCTGCACGCGAGGCTCCTCGGTGCGACGGACGAAGAGCGCGGCGTGGCCGCAATCACCGTCCACCGCGTGCTCGCGCACCCGAGGCTGGTCGCCGCGCGCGAGGCCCACGCCGCCGGCCGCCGCGTCTGGCGCGAGGTGCCGCTGTCAATCGTGCACCCTGCCCCCGCGCACCCTTCACCCGTGCTGGTGGATGGCCAATGCGACCTCGCTTACGAGACCGTGGGCGGCTGGGTGGTGGTCGACTTCAAGACCGACGTGGTGATGGCGACCGACGAGGCCTATCGCCGGCAGGTCGCGCTTTACTGCGAGGCCCTCGCCCGCGCGACCGGTGCTCCCGCACGCGGCGTCCTGCTGCGCGTGTGAGGTGTCCACGAGGAACACGAAGCACACGACGACACGAAGAACACTACGAAGTCAGGCTTCCAGGACCTCAAGCCCCAAGCCCCAAGCCCCAAGCCCCAAGCCCCAAGCCCCAAGCCCCAAGCCCCCAAGACCCCAAGACCTCAAGACTAAGATCACCCCATGCGCCGCCTCTGCGTGTTCTGTGGATCCTCCGCTGGTACCAACCCCGCCTACGCGGAAGCGGCCCGCCGGATGGGGCGCGAGCTCGTCGCGCGCGGGATCGGTCTGGTGTACGGCGGCGGTCACGTGGGCCTCATGGGCGTTGTGGCCGACGCGGTGCTCGAGGCCGGAGGGGAGGCGGTCGGCGTCATCCCGCACGCGCTGGCCGCGCGCGAGATCGCTCACCAGCGCCTGACGACGCTGCACGTGGTCGCCTCGATGCACGAGCGGAAGGCGATGATGGCCGACCTGGCCGACGCGTTCGTCGCCATGCCGGGCGGCTTCGGCACCTACGAGGAGCTGTTCGAGGCCATCACGTGGACGCAGCTGGGATTGCACAAGAAACCCTGCGGCCTGCTGAACGTGGCCGGGTTCTACGATGCGGTGGTCCGGTTCATCGACCACGCCGTGGCCGAGCAGTTCATCCGCCCGCAGCACCGGGCGGTGCTGCTGGTGGAGTCCGAGCCCGCCCGCCTGATCGATGCCCTGCAGGCGGTGACGCTGCCCGAGGTGCCGAAGTGGATCCGGCCGGATGAGGCTTGAGGGGCCTCGCTTTGCTCGGTAGGCGCGGCTGCGCCGCGTGGGGTTTCCCACCCGATGGCCCACCGATCCGCGAAGCGGCGAGGCCCACGGCGCACAGCGCCGCGCCGGCACCCGCCCGCACGATCTAACATCTAAAGGGCCAATGACCCCCACGTTCCGCGCCGTGGCTCGTGCGTTCCTGACGGCAGTGTTGCTGCTGATCACCGCAGGCGCAGCTACGGCCCAGCTTCGACGCATCCCCGCGGAAATCACGCCCCTCATCGAGAGCGACGGCGTGCGCGCGGGTTCCACCGTGCGTGCCGCCATCGAGGTGGCGCTGCCCGAGAGCTTCCACGTCCAGTCGAACAAGCCGCGGGACCCCTCGCTCATCCCGACCGAGCTGACCATCGACGCACCGGCGGGCGTCCAGGTCGAAGAGCTGGTGTTTCCGGTCGCGACCGACTTCAAGCAGGAAGGCCTGGATGAGCCGCTCCTGGTCTTCGATCAGGAGTTCACCATCGGTGTGCGGTTCAGTCTCTCCGCGAGCCTGCCGCCGGGGCGCGTTGTCGTGCCCGCGCGACTGCGCTACCAGGCGTGCGACGACACGATGTGCTACGCGCCCAGCACCGCGGCGTTCGAGTGGACGCTCGACGCCGTGGCGGCGGGCGCCGCGGTCAAGCCACAGCACGCGGACGTGCTCGACACGATCGCGTTCGGCACCGGCGAGAAGCCTGCTCAGGCCGCACCTGCAGCCGCCACGCCCGCCGCGCCTGCGGCCGGCGGCCCGGACGACGGGATCGCGCGGCTCGACAGGTTCACGGTGGTGTCGAGCACGGGCGGCTACCTCGGCACCGACGATTTCCTCACCTTCATCCGCAACGCCGAATCCGGGGTCACCGAGAAGGGGCTCCTCGAGGGGCGAGGGCCGCTGGCCATCCTGCTCATCGTGCTCGTCGGGGGGCTGGCGCTCAACCTGACGCCGTGCGTGCTGCCGATGATCCCCATCAACCTGGCCATCATCGGCGCCGGCGCGCAGGCGTCGTCGCGCAGGCGCGGGTTCCTGCTCGGGCTCACCTACGGCGGCGCCATGGCCGTCGTCTACGGCGCGCTGGGGCTCATCGTCGTGCTCACGGCGAGCACGTTCGGCACCATCAACGCCTCGCCGTGGTTCAACCTCGGCATCGCGGTGTTGTTCGTGGCGCTCTCGCTCGCCATGTTCGACGTCTTCGAGATCGACTTCTCGCGCTTCTCGAGCAACATCGGCAGCGGCGCCGGCCGCGGCACGTTCCTGCTGGCCTTCACCATGGGCGCCGTGGCGGCGCTGCTGGCGGGCGCCTGCGTGGCGCCGGTGGTCATCCAGGTGGTGCTCTTCTCCAGCAACCTCTACGCGACGGGCACCACCATCGCGCTCGCGCTGCCGTTCTTCCTCGGCATCGGCATGGCCATCCCGTGGCCCATCGCCGGCGCGGGCCTGGCCTCGCTGCCGAAGCCCGGCCCGTGGATGGTGCGCGTGAAGCAGGCGTTCGGCGTGCTCATCCTCGGCACCGCGGTCTACTACGGTTATCTCGCGTACGGCCTCTTCGCCAACCGCTGGGTGGACGAGGGCGCTGTCGCGTCGAGCGTGGAGGAGATGCTGAAGGAAGGCTGGCACGCCTCGCTCGCCTCGGGCCTGGCGCAGGCGGAGCGCGAGGGCAAGCCGGTGCTCGTCGACATGTGGGCCACCTGGTGCAAGAACTGCCTGACGATGGACAAGACGACGCTCGTCGATCCGTCGGTGAAGCAGGCGCTGGACGGCTACGTGAAGATCAAGTTCCAGGCCGAGCAGCCGGACGAGCCGCCCGCGGTGGACGTGATGAAGCGCTTCAAGGCCGTGGGCCTGCCGGCGTACGTGATTCTCGAGCCTCGCGCCGCAGCCTCTGCGGCCGGCAACTGAAGCCGGGACGAGGAGACCACGAAGCCACGACGTTCACGAAGGACGCACGAGAAAGTCGGGGCGTGGACTCGTGTTTCCCCGGACCCCTTCACGCGGCGTTGCTTCACCTCCGCCAGTTCGTCGAAGCCCTTGGCTTCTGGAACGACGCGAGAACCGCCGGGTCGTGCCGTCGCCGTGCACCGCGGCCACCGGCCGCTCCCCAATGCGTTCGTGTGCGCTCCGCACGGCTGGTGTGTGGAACGCCGCGCGGGCATGTGCCGCCGTTCCGGGGGCCGCGTGGCACAATGCCCGGGCGGTCCCCGCACGAGGAGGAATCCATGGCACGGACGCTTCGAGTCGGTCTTGTCGCGGCAGCGCTGGTAATGGCGCCGGGGCTGGGCCTGGCGCAGCCGCTGGGGACGTTCAGCTGGCAGCTGCAGCCGTACTGCAACCGGGTGACGGTGAGCGTGCGGCAGGACGGTGGGGTGTACACGCTGGACGGGTACGACGACTTGTGCGGCGCACTGCAGCGGGCGCCGCTGGTGGGGCTGGCAACGCTCAATCCGGACGGGTCGATCGGGTTCGGGCTGCACCTGGTGCTGCTGGACGGGACGCCGGTCCACGTGCAGGCGACGGTGGCCGTGAGCACGCTGGTCGGTCCGTGGAGCGACAGCGCGGGCCACGGCGGCACGCTGGTGTTCGGTGGGAGCACGCCGGGCCTGCCGGCGCGGCCGGCACCGGCGCCGCCGGGCGGCGGGGACATCACGGGGGTGACGGCGGGGACGGGGCTGACGGGCGGGGGCGCCAGTGGGGAGGTGACGCTGGCGGTGAACCCGGCGGTGGTGCAGAGCCGGGTGACGACGACGTGCGCGGCGGGGCAGGCGATCCGGAGCATCGCGGAGAGCGGGACGGCGGTGTGCGAGCCGATTCCGCCCCCTGCCGGCGGTGACATCACGGGGGTGACCGCGGGGACGGGTCTGACGGGCGGGGGCGCGAGCGGCGAGGTGACGCTGAGCGTGGCGCTGGCGGGCTCGGGCAACGCGGCCACGGTGGCGCGCAGCGACCACTCGCACGGGCTCGCCAATAACAACACGCGGGTTGGCGACCTGGCGCTGCCAGCGGTGACGTCCGGCCAGGCCAACACCGCCATGGGGTACGGCGCGCTGTACACGAACGCCGCGGGCTGGTTCAACACGGCCGTCGGGCAGGGCGCGCTCTCCGACACGACCGCGTCCAACAACACCGCGGTCGGCGCCAACGCGCTGGCGTTCGACACGACCGGCGCCAGCAACACCGCGGTTGGTACCGCCGCGCTCGAGGCGACCGAGGACGGCTCCAACAACACGGCTGTCGGCCGATGGGCGCTCCGCAACAACGTCTCCGGCACGGCCAATATCGCCATCGGGCTCGACGCCGGCGCCGGGCTGTCCTCGGGTATCAACAACATCTACATCCAGGCGGAGGCCGGTGGCGCTGCCGAGTCGAGCACGCTGCGGGTGGGCAGGGAGGTCACGCGTGCGTTCGTGGCGGGCATTCGCGGCGTGACAACGGGCATGAACAACGCGGTGACGGTGGTCGTCGATTCGAATGGGCAGCTCGGCACGGTGTCGTCGAGCCGGCGCGCGAAGGACGACATCGCGGATCTGGGCGAGGCGAGCCGCGGGATCCTGAATCTGCGGCCGGTGCGCTTCACCTACAGGCAGCCGTTCGCGGATGGCTCGACGCCGGTGCAGTACGGGCTGATCGCCGAGGAGGTGGCCGAGGTGTTGCCGGAGCTGGTGGCCCTCGGGGCGGACGGGCAGCCGGAGACGGTGAAGTACCACGTGCTGCCGACGCTGCTGCTGGCTGAAGTGCAGCGGCTCGAGCGCGAGCGGGCGGCGGCGGCGGCGGAGCGCGTGGCGCTCGCGCGGCAGCTGGCCGAGCAGGCCCGCGAGCTGGCCGAGCTGCGCGCGCGACTCGAGGCGCGCAGCGGGCGATAGCGCGTCAGTGAAGGGCGATCGTGGCCGTGCGGACCCCTCACGCCGTATCGAGGATGTCCCGCACGGCTGCCGGCTTGCGCGCTATCGCGTAGCGCCACTCGCCATGCCGGCCGTCGGCGTTCACGGCGGCCACCCAGCGCTCGGCGGCCGCGGCCTTCACTTCGGCCAGCTCGTCGAAGCCTTTCGTCTCGACAATGAGGTGCACGGCCGGTTCACCGGCGAGGCGCACGATGAAGTCGGGCACGTAGTCGTGCGGCTGCCCGTTGTGCAGGTACGGAATCGCGAACCCGAGCCCGGCGTTCTTCACGAACGCCTCGACCCTCGGATGGGTGTCGAGGATGTAGGCCGCCGACTGCTCCCACACCCTCGTATCCGCGACGACGTAGTTCAGGTGGCTCTTCACCGCCTCGCGCACGTCCTTGCTGGTCCAGTAGTCCACGTCGGCCGTGGCCCCCGGGCCGCGCGACGCCTCGTACCGCGGGATCTCGGGCGACTCTCCGGCCGTTGTATCGGGCCTGATGGCGGCGGTCAGCCGCTCGATCGCCCAGCCGTAGTACGGCGAGAGGAACGCGTCCACCTTCTCGGCCGGCTTGACCGGGACGACGCGCGTGTCGAAGTACTGCTGGACGATTCGCGCAATCTGCGGGAACAGCGCGTGCGCGGGCGCCTCGCAGCGGCCGCTGGTCACGTAGCTCTTCGTCAGCGCCGCGGCCATTTCGAAGACCAGCGCCTGCAGCCGCCTGCCTTCCCGGTACGGGCTCAGGTCCACGCGCTCGAGTCGGCCCGGCCCGGTCAACGACGCGCGCCCGGCGTTGTCCGGCAGCGACGCCTTCATCTCCACCTCGGGCGGGATCTTCAGCGGATCCAGGAACAGCGGCGGCACGGCATCCCAGTCCACCGTCACGCGGTTGCGGATGGCCTGCCGGTAGCCCTCGACGCGGGGGAAGCGAATCTCCATGTGCTTCCGGCCGGGCAGCGCGTACACGTGGTGCCGCTCCTTCGGCTTCGGCGGCGTCGCCGTGGGATTGGCCTTGAAGGGCACCACCTGGAACGGCACGCCGAAGATCTTCGCGACCTCCTCGGTCATCAATCCGTCGTCACCCACCTCATACGTGCGGCGGCGGAGGCCGCGGCCCACCACCTGCTCGCACAGCAGCTGTGACATGAACGGCCGCAGCCCGACGATGTGCGTGACGGTGCTGCAGTCCCAGCCCTCGGTGAGCATCCCCACCGAGACGATGCAGCGCACGTCACGGCCGGGCGGGTGCAGGGGCGCGGCGCGCTTCTCCGCGACCGCCTCGAAGCCCTCGGGGTACACCGTGCGACCCTGGCGGTCCGCCGGCCAGGCGGTGCGGCCCACGGTGTCCAGCGTGAAGCGCATCCACGTGGCTTCGTCCGATTTCGCGTGGCCCGTGTCGGTCTCGTGCACGACCTTCGAGTCCACGCGGATGGTGTTGACGCGATCCGGCGTGTTCAGGAACGCGTCGATGTGATGCGGCGGCACGCCCGTGGGCGGCTGGTTCTCGGCCAGCCACTCGTACAGCGCCTTCGCGATGGCGGTGTTCTTCGCAACCACGATGAAAACCGGCGGCCGCGGGTCGTCCCGGCGGGCCTCCCATTCGGCGCGCACCTCGTCCCAGAGCCCGGCGAGCATGGCAATGGGGGTGTTCGAGTACTTGAGGATGGCCTCCGGCTTCGGCGCCCCTCGCCGCCCGCCACGTTCCGCGGGCGTCAACTGCGGCAGGATCCACTTCCAGACGTTGAAGTAGCCGGGGACCTCGGCGCCGGTCGTGTCCCGCACCGCGAGCTGCGGAATCTTCACGAGGCCCGACTCGATGGCGTCGGTGAGCGAGAAGTCGCTCACCACCCACGGGAACGGGCGGTTGGTGTCCTGTCCCACGCGGCCGAGGAAGTACGGCGTGGCGGACAGGTCGATGCAGGCGTTGATGCCGCGCAGCTTGTGGATGCGGTCGAGGCCCTCCACCCAGACGGTGGCCTCCTTGTAGAAGTCGTCCGCGTCGTCCTCGTCGCCGAGGAGGTCGGCCTCGTCCGGATCCGGCTCCTCGCGCCGGATGCGGTAGGCGTGGTGGGCTTCGTCGTTGAACACCAGGATGTTCTGCTTGCCGCCCACTTCGCGGCCGAGCACACGGGCGACCAGCGCCGTGTCGCTCTCGACGTAGCGCTCGGCCTCGACGTAGGCCTTGACCAGAGTCCCGTCCTTGTCGGTGTCCTCGTCGATGACGGCCAGCATGCCGGCGTTCACTTGCCGATCGAACTCCTCCTTCGTCAGGTACCTCCGCCCGCGCGCCGTCGTCGTCTTCGGGCCGATGGAGATCAGTTCCCGCGTGCGCTTCAGCACGCCGGCCTTGCTGACGCGCGCTGACACGCCGCCGGTCTGCATGCCCTGCGGCTCGAACACGTGCCAGTTGGTGACGAGCACGCGGCCCTTCATCAGGTCGGCCATCAGGTGCTCGGGCACCAGATCGCGCGTGCGATAGACGCTGGCCGGGCCTTCCTGCGGGTCGATCTCCCGGAGCCGGCTGCGGATGGTGACGTTCGGGCACGCCACCAGCACCACGTCCGAGTAGCGGGCGTTTCCGCGGTCGTGCACCTTGTTCAGGATGCTCCAGGCCGAGAGCAGCGCCATCACCGTTGTCTTGCCGGAGCCCGTGGCCATCTTGCAGGCGTAGCGGCGGAACGCGCGGGCGCCGAGATCCGCCTTCTGCCTGTCGCTCGGCTCGTCGGACGGGATGTCGATGCCCTGGAGGAAGTCGCGCCGCGCCTCGGTGAGGAAGATGATGGTCTCGGCGGCCTCGAGTTGCGCGAAGAACAGCCGGTGCTGCCGCCCGTCGCGCCGCCAGTAGTTCACCAGCTCCAGCGTCGTGCGCGTGGCGCCCGGGTATCCGGCCTCGCGCCACGCCTTCAGGCGGTCCCGGACGAGATTGACGAGCGGCAGGGGAATGGCGACGCCGCCGGCCTCGCCCTCCGTCGTCTGCCAGGCCGGGTCACGGTAGAAGTAGTGCGACGGTCGGCGCCCCGCCTCCAGCGTCGGGGGCTGCCCCTGCACCAGGCGCCAGTGCCCGGACGGCTCCTCGTACGGGGAACAGACGATCGGCTCGGGGACTTCGAACTGGTCGCTCATCGTGTCGCTTTACTTTCTGGCACAATAGTAAAGGAGCCTGCCATGGTCGAAGAAGTCACGCTGTCGAGCAAGAACCAGATCGTCGTCCCGAAGGAGGCGCGTGAGGCCCTCAGGTTGAAGCCGGGCGACAAGATTCGCGTCATCGTTCTGGACGGCCGGGTCATTCTGCAGAAGCCGATCAAGGATCCCGTCGCCGCGTTGCGTGGGGCGTCACGGGGCCTGCGCTACCCGCCGGACTACCTCGACCGCGAGCGCGAGGATTGGTGAACGATCGGCTGCGCGCGTTCCTCAAACGCCACCGGCGAGTTGGCGTCGACACGGGTCCGTTCATCTACCAGACCGAGGACCACCCGACCTACGGGCCCGTCTCCAACGCCCTGTTCCGGTGGATCGCGGCCGGCCGCAGCGTAGGCATCACATCAACCCTCACGGTCACCGAAGTGCTCGCGCTCCCGTACCGGCAAGCGCCGCCGGGTGTGGCGGACGACATCCTCGGCATTCTCATCCAGATGGTCAACATCGAGTGGCTCTCCCCATCCATCGGGATCGCCGATCGCGCCGCCCATGCTCGTGCCGCCTACAAGCTCCGCACACCAGACGCAGTCCAGCTCGCCACGGCCATCACCGCCGGCGCCACGGGGTTCGTCACCAACGACCAGGACTTCCGCCGGGTCACCGATGTCGAAGTGTTGATGCTCGACGACGTCATTCGAGCTTCCTGACCACCAGCAATTCGTTCCCCCGGTCGTCGATCACCTTCACCGCCACCTGCCCGTGCTCCCCCGCCTCGAAGGGCGCGCTCATCGTCCCCGCCAGGTGGTCCCAGACGCTGTCGTCGTAGTCGCCCCTGAGCGCCTTGCGCAGGTCGTTCCAGGCGCCGGTTCGAGGGAAGAACGCCTGCGACACGTGGAACGACAGCTCGTTGTAGTCCTGGTCCAGGAACCACGCCGGCACGTCGTCTCCGTCCATGTGATCCGGCTTCATGGTCGTCGGGTCGAACGTATCGAGGCCCTGGAGCTCCACCTGCCAGCGCGGGGGGCCGTCCTTCGTGGCCGGCGCCGCGGGGTGCACCTTGATCTCGGGGAGGCCGCACACGCTGAAGATCTGGCTCGAGCGCATGTTCTTCAGCAGGTCGCCCATCATCAGGTCCGGCGTGGCCTGCACGTAGGTGGCGGGCAGCAGCCCCATGGCGTCCGCCTGCTCGATGAGCGCGCGCGCGTGCGGCTGGATGGCGAAGCCGATGACGTAGAGGTGCGCGTAGCCCTTCATGCGGGCCTCGGTGAGGGCGGCGTTGACGAGCTTCTCGCTCACCGCGCCATTCTCGGGCCCAAACACGAAGGCGACGGGTGCGGGCGGGTGCGGACGGGTGCTGTCGGGTGCGGGCGGGTGCGAGGTGCTGGCCTCAGTACGGGGCGCCGGGGCCTCAGCCCCGGTGTCACCAACGACGACGGCCTCGGCCGACAGCGACAGGCTCTTCGCCGGCGGGCGGACGTTGGCCACGGTCACCGTCTTCCCGCCGCCGACGTGCAGGACCGGCGAGCGGCGGAGGACCTCGATCATCCGCTCGACGAACGAGCCGTACTCCTGTGCCTCGTTCTCCCGCTTGCCCGCCGTAGTCCGTTCTTCGGACGAAGGCGGGTCCCAGTCCACCGGCGTCGGGATGGTCGCCTCCACCCAGAACGGGCCGCTGACGCGGACGTAGCGCCTGTTCACCTCGGGGCGGTCCACCAGCACTTCCTCCTCGGGCGGCTCGTCGTTGGCGATGCTCTTGAG
>CAUJDN010000030.1 GCA_963169195.1 Acidobacteriota bacterium
CCGAGTACTGCAGGTGGTCGCCGTAGCCCTTCATCGTCTTCAGGACGCGGGCACGCCGGAAGTCGTCGGAGATGTCGTAACAGACGAGGTAGGTATTGCGCATGCCTCCTCCGTGCCGTCTCGGACGGGGTTTCGGCAGGAACCGCTGTTGGCTTCAGCCAGGGGGTTGCCGGAGCAGCTTCGCGACATCCCGCGTTCCGCGGATGACGCGGGCGACGGCGACGGGTTGCGCGTCAGCGCGGTACACGATCAGGTAGGTGTGGACACGCCAGAATCGGTAGGCGGCGTGACTGGTCAGGTCGGGGCGCTGATGTCCGAGGCCTGGGGCGTCTGCCAGCCTGTGTATCGCCTGCTCCAAGTCGTCCAGCACTCGAGCAGCGCGGTCCGCGCTCTCGGTCTCGGCGATGTAGCGGCCAATCTCGAGCAGGTCGTCCTCGGCGGCCGGCGCGAGGACGAAGCGGGCCATCAGCGGAGGCCCAGTTTCTGTCGAATGTCCTGAAATGCCTTCTCGCCGTCGCGGACGTGCCCGGCCTCGACCTGTTCGATGCCGACGAGAATCTCACGGCGGATCTCGTCGCGTGTCAGGTCGCCCTCGCGCTCCGTCCGTTCCAGGAGTGCGACAGCCGCGCGTACGGCGTCGGAGGGGCTGGCGAAGCGCCCGGCGGCGACCCGCTCCCGGATGAAAGCGTCGAGGTCGTCGGGCAGAGTGACGGTGAGCGGTGTGGGGCGGCTCATGGGGTGATTGTGCCACGCCGGGGCACCGGCAAAGAATGAGTCTCGCATGGCCATCCTTCGGACGACGGGCGCACCCCGGCCGACCAAGACGAAGTTCTCTACCGGCCGTGAAGGGAATCCGCCAGTACGTCACCCCTCGAGCCAGAGGCCGGCAAGCGGGACAATCAGACCCGGGAGCCCCGGCACGTTCACGTTGGCCTCGCCCGTGCCCGACGCCTCCAGCCGGTAGACGCCGTCGGCGAGGCGGTAGCACTCCAGCGACCCCTCGATCGCCTGGTGGCAAGCCGCGTGTTCGGGTCGCCCGTCACGATGACACGCCTCTCGACAGCAGCGAACTCGACGACTCCGTTATCGGGTCCGCCTTCCACCGACGCCGCTGAACGGCCAGGATGTCGGCGCCCTGGCAACAGTCGGCACAGATGTCGTGCGACGTGTTCTCGTCCCAGAGGAATCGGATCACCGCCCGACCCGGCGCTCGAGATCCGCTCTCGTGAACCGGGACGGAAACGCCCGGAGCACCTCGTCGGCTACGTCGCGGAACGTCTGCTCCTGCGCCTCGAGGTAGGCGTCCACATCGTCGCGATGCCGAAGGTAGTAGGCCACCACGTCGTAGACGTCGGCGAGTTCCAGGATGGGATACCGCTCGACGATGGCCTCCGGCGTGGCCCCCTGCTGGAACTCCCAGAGCACGGTTTCGAGGGTGACCCGCGTGCGGCCCACCCGCAACGCGCCGTCCTGTTCGCGGAGCGGTGGAGCCTCGGCGGCAAGGTGGAGGGTCATGGCGTGGTCTCTGGTCACTATAGCGCGGTCAGACCCTGCGTTCGAGTCAGAGGCCGGCCACCGGAATGGTCAGGCCCGGAACCCCGCACGCTGATCGTCTCGGTAACGGCGCCCGACGCCTCGAGCCGGTAGACGCCGTCGGCGAGGCGGTAGCACTCCAGTAACCTGGCGTCGGGATCGACGACCTGGGAGTGGCGGACGCCGCGCGCGGCGTAGCGTCGGGTCTTGGTGGCGCGATCGTACTCGGGCCGCGACGGCGACAGCACCTCGACCAGCAAGGTGGGCGCGCCTTCGACGCCGCGTGCCGACAACTGGGGCCCGCGTGCCACGACCACGAGAGCGGGCTGGACGACGTCGTCCGGGGCGAGGATGACGTCCAGCGGGGCGTTCAGCACCAGGTGATCCTCGGGGTCACGGAAGGAGCGTTCGAGGATGCGCTGGAGCTGGCGGCCGGCGAACTGGTGGGCGGGCGACGGTGCGGGCGTCATGTGGACCTCTCCGTCGAGCACCTCGTAGCGCTTTCCGTCGTCGGGGAAGGTGCAGTAGTCGTCGTAGGTCACGCGGCGCGGCAGGATGTGGTGAGGTATGGGTGCGCCCGGCTGGGATCAGTATACGGCGGGGCGGGATGCCCGCGCTTGCGGTTGGCGATGAAGCGGTCAGGGTCGTCGAGGATGGAGAACGTGACGGAGGTTCTGCGGCTCATGGGGTGTTTCCGCCACCGGCCCTACACGTCCGCTCCGAACAGTCCCAGCCCGAAATGCGCGCCGTAGCCGAGTGTCAACGGTCCCCGCACAGGCTGCTCGAACGTCAGCCGGAGGGCAACGCCCGCGTCGACGGGCGGCGGGGCTGCCGGTGGTCGTCTGACTCGAACGGCATGCCTCATGTGCAGTGTCTGGTCGGTCCAGGGGAGTACCTCGACACGAGCCGGAGGCAGCTTCCGTGAACTCAGCTCCGCATGGATCTGCCCTTCGAGGGTGTTGTGGCCCTGGCGCTTTACGAACCGCGGTGCCACGAATGGCGTGACGCTGGACCATATGCGGGAACCGGTGCCCTGCGAACCCAGCACACCGCTGGCAGCGCGGCCGAGCGGATCGGGAAGGCCGCGCATCAATTCGAGTCCACCGAAGCCGGCGACTGCGACACGAAGTTCACCGATACCGCCCTTCGTCCACGTGCGCTTCAGATTCCGCACTGCCTGCTGGGCAACAGAGCCGAGACCCATCGGAGCATGGATCAGCGCATGATCGAGTCGCCCGTCATCGTCCAGATCGAGTGGGATGATGTGCGCGTGCCGGTGCCCCTTTAGCGGGACACCATCACTCCCTCGCCCCGTCAGTTCAGGGCAATCCACTGCATGCCCGAGGCCAACCCTGGCGATCAGTGCCCGATGGAGCATCTCGGCTTGCGGCAGGACGCGTGACATCTGTGGCAGCGCACCTGCACCCCCACTGGGCGTCGTAAGTGCGAGCAGCGCCATCTCCACCGGAACCGGACGATGACGCGAGACGAAGACAGGGACTCCGACAGAAAGGCTGTCCGAGGGGCGCCAGTAGAGGACCTTCCGTGCCCCGGGCGGTTGACTCCACCGGAACGACTTCCACCAGGCTGTGTCTCTCTGGAGGCATTCGACAAGGTCATCAGGGTACGGCTCCGAGGCTTTGTTCAGCTTCCCGGCAGCTGGCTTCCTTCCCTTGTCAGCCGTCAATGCCGCGGTCGCATCCGCGACTGCCGACGCACGCCAGGTGGCATAGTCCAGCGGTGACTCCGGCGCCATCAGTGGAACCTGCTCATATCCTCGGCCCAGGCGAAGGCCCTCGCTGTGAGGCAGCGCCTCAACCCCCTCGGTGAACTCGACGGAGTCTGGCAGAACCTCCAGGTCGACCCAGCTCTCGCTGCGCCCAAGGTAATCCATCACCCGCGCCAGCCGCTGCAACTCCGCCGAGCCTGTCGCGGACAGCTGGCAGTCCCAGCGGACGGCCAGTGTGCCCTGCCCCACTTCGGCCCAGGTGTCGAAGACAAGCGTGGTTCGCTCGCGTCCCTTCTCGAATTTGCCTGTCGGCATGTAGTGACGCGTGTGCGCCACCGTCGCTTCGGGAAGTCGATACGTCGGCAATGTCGTCGCCAGGGTCTCGAGCAGTTCCCTTGCCGCATCCGGGACCTCGGTCCAGCCGAGCTTCGTGTATCCCGTCGCCACCAGGGCCCGCAGGATCCTCCAGGGGCTGGGCGGCCACTCCACGAGGCCCTCGTTGACATGATGGCCCCATGGGGTTGCGTGATATCGCCCACCAGGGAAACGGAACAGCAACGTCGGCATGAATCAGTCCCCGTCCGCCTCAGTGTCCTCGGCTTCGGGGTCCTCAGGTGCTGCGCCTCCCTGTCGTCCTTTTCCCTTCGGCTCGCCCTTGGCCGACTTCAACTCGTCTTCGAACGCGAACGTCGTGGCATCCATGAACTCCCGGCACTGGCCGATCGAGTCCCGGAGTGCCGACGCCAGTTCGGCCATGGCTGGCAGAGGGAAGCCATCCGGCCGTGTCGCCGTGACCGAGCCTCGATCGACCGGCTCGAGGTCACAGGCGGTCCGCAGCCGAAGGTCGCCGTCAAGCAGTTTCCTGACGCGGTAAAGGGCCAGCAACTGCAGCAGGCGCCCGACCTGAGGCCCAAGGCCGTAGCCGCGAATCTGCGCGAGGTCCAGATTCACGTGACAGTGAATGCGTTCAGCGGTGAACTCATCTCTGGCGAAGGGGACGTTGCCAAAGCCGCCCTTGGTGTCGCCGGACGGGTTGACGTGGTCGTTCTTGACCCCACCCGATGCGGCTACCCGCACGCCGCTAGCTTCGATGAAGGCAGAAAGCGCCCGGGCCACGCGAAGGCGACCACCTGCCAACTCCTTCTTTGCCAGGAACACTCCGTGCAGCAGGCTGCCCACGTCGTATCTGAGCAGCACCTTGGCCAGCAGCGCCCGGTCGATCGGCCCAGACTCGAGCGCGCCAAGCTCCTGCTGCAGTCGAACCATGAAGGAGCCGTCCTTCCTGCTCTCCAGCAGATAAGGACTGTTCAATCGGTGGGCTTCGAGCATGGTGTCCGTCAGGAACGCTCCCTTCCGGGTGACCGTCACGTGGGAGATGCCTTCGAGATCGACTACCGGTGTGTTGCTCGCGAAGTCCCAGCACGTCGCTTCGAGCCTGTTCGCCATGCTCTGAGCGCTCTCGACCAGCAGCTTCGGACCATCCGCTGTCTGATACGTGGCGGCTCCGAGGCTGGGAAACCCCGTGGGCTGGAAGCGGTCCCCTTGCAGCGGCTTCAACTCGACGCTGAACAGGAGGCGGCTCTCGGTGGCAAGTGGACTCAGGTCGATGCTCATCGGTTCTCCTTGGTCACAGTCGATTCGAGACGGCTCGCCATCTGCCGGGCAAGCGACGGGCTGACAGGGAAGGCCAGCGCTGCAGCCCAGCGCATCGCAAGCGATGGGTCTGCACAAGCGCCGTGCAGTCGCGGCACGAGTCCAGCGCTGCGGAGCCTCCTCAAGGCCAGACCCACTGCGGTCGCGGCGTCTCCGGAATGCAGCCTGCTGACGATTGCCTGGTCGACAGGGATGTTTCGATTGGCATCCAACGGCCACGGCAGGCAGGCCAGCCGGACCGCCTGCCACGCCTCCTCGGGCCACTGCCTGTCGACGACCGCTGTTCTGGTCACGGCCTGAGAGGGGACCGTGCGCCATCGCACGGCCATGAATGCTCGAGCCAGTCCGGCCACCTTCGCATCGTCGACGGCACTGGACAACCACTTGACGAGGTCTTCGGGTCTGGCACCGTAACCTGGCGCTGCCTGGAGAGGCAGCTGTCGTTCACCCTGCTGGGACGCCTCCACCAGACGACGGATGACGACGGCGATGAAGTCGCTCACGGAATCTCGACCATTTGCGACGACACCGGGATCGGCGATCAGACGGTCCTCTCGGATGGCATATCGGGAACCCTCGAGCGGGAGCCAGTGACGGCGCACCCCGTCACGTGGGACTCCGGCGCGGTAGTCAGCCGCTCCTGACGCCAGCGCACATGCCAACCGCCACTCGGCAGTTCCATCGTGGGTGACATCCAGCCATCCATGCGACAGTGGCGGCATCGGACCTGCTTTGATCGCGGTGCCGCTTGCCTGAATGGACTCGATCTCGACGGCGGCATGCAGGACAGCCTGCCATCGCCATGGGGAGTCGTCGTGGGTGAGAACCGAGAAGATTGCGTCAGAGAGCGCCGCGTGCGCCTGTTTCAGCCTAGAAGGCGCCTGGTCACTGCGGCTAAGGAACTCCAGGCGCTCCACCCATGGGGCCAGTTCGTCTATAAGACGACCGCTGGCTCTGCTCGCGACCTCAATCCTATTGAGCGGTACAGCGATGGTGGACTGGCCATTCCGTTCAAGGAATCCGAATCGGACAAACGAGCGAATACCCCGAGAGACACCAAGCCGGCCGATGGCACGCGCAGCATCGATGGGCCGCGATGCCAGCTGCCGCCACAACTGGATGCGACCCTCCCCGAGCAACACGCTGACTTCTGGCAAACTCGCGGCAGTCCGCCACAATGGCAGCCACTGCTCGCCACGGTCGGCGCCTTCCTGACCATGGGTGCCAATGCCGGCCCCCTGCGAACGGAGCGCGAACGGAGCGCTGCTCTGTCTGGCCACACCGGTGCGGAATCGCTTCGTCGCCGAAGCCCTGAACAGGATCGCGCCTTCCAGCATGAGCAGGAAGTCCCACGGATTGACACTCGAGTCACCCTCCGGACCAGATGTGCTGTTGGCTCCACCAGCGCCTCCGGGATGAAACTGCCCCACCGCCGCGTGCGCCAGTGCTGCTGTTGGCGCTCCCCAAAGTGCATTGCTCAAGAGGCCTCCGGCGCCCTGCAACGGCTCCCCCGCGCATTCAAGGTCGAAGAGCTCGCCCAGCCTCTGCATCGCGTTGTTGGTGAAGTCAAGCCGACCGTCGTTACCGCCGGTGCCCAGAAGGGACGGCCACGCGATCTCAGTATCGTCAACCACGATGGCGGCTGCGTCGAGCCATTCGCGGTGTCGACCCCGCCAGGCGTTCCGACAGGAGGTAAGGAGGGTGGCCTTGAGCTCCTTGAACCGACGCTCTGCGCCAGCGAGAGCTGCTCTGTAGTCGGGATCTGCCTTCAATGCCCTAGCTCCCGCACGCTCGGCTGGTCTCATTCCAGGTCTGGCCTTGGTCAAGGCCTTTAGGCCTCTGATCTCCGCGTCGGCGCGGGATAGATCATCGAGAAGCGCCCGCGATGCCCGGATACCTTCTTGGAACGCGGCGAGACGAGGCGCGGTCGACCTCTCAATCGGTGTCAACCCTGGGTCGCCCACGGAATAGAACCCTGACCCCTTGTTCCACGGCGAAACGAATGGGCTTGGTGAGTACTCCTGGAGGAAGAACTGCTCCAAGCTTGCTGAATCCAACGAGCAGAGGAGGCAGAAGTGTTCGTCCTGCCACCAGCCGCGGGCCGTCGCGTCCCTCTGCTCCGCAACCACCCGCAGGATGCCCAGAGCCTTGAGGTAACCCGCGAGGGGGACGGGTGTGCACCCGGTGAGGCGATGCAGATGCACGCTCATGGCGTGACCTCACTCGCCTGCCACGTCGGATCCGCGGTGCTGAGCGCGGAGGCGTTCCGATCAGCCGCTATCAGCAACGCCTCCAGGAACGCCACCCCCGCCGGGCCGTAGCGATTCAACAGTCCGATCGACCGCTCCCTCCAGCTCGCACCGGTCGTTGGCGACAGGCCCAGGGCCGCCGGTTGAAGCGTGATGGACAACAATGGAACGGCCGAAGGCCCCGGCGCGAGAACCACGGACGGCAACTCATCAGCCTCTCGGACACCTCGAATCGGCTGACCACGTCCATCACAGTCGGGATAGTCCTGGTCCTTCGGCGTGGCGTGCAGCCCCCCGCGCACCTTGCCGTGATGCGAGGCCACGAGATAGACGACGAGGTCGAACACCGGCGCCGACATTCCCACGATCTGCTCTTCGAGTCCGGTGGGCGCACGCTGCGGCATGCGGTCGATCTCGTGGCCAAGCAGCGCAAGGCTCTCGACCCACGGCCCCAGCAGGGCGTCGTGCCCTGGTGCGCACTGCCTCAGAACGGAGAACAGGGCCAGCGCGGAAACGAGTTCGTGCCGGAAACCGGGCCTCGATGCGGTCCCATCGTGCATCGGGTACAGGCGCGTGCGGTGTGCCCACGCTGCTTTGGGAGCCTTGGCCAAGTCTCGTCGGCCGGGCCTGCCGGTGCCACCGATTGAGTTCTGGAATGCCGGATGTGCCTTGCCGATGTCGTGCCATCTGGCGGCCACGGCAAGGGCCGATCCCAGCTCATCGGGCACACCCACCTGGGATGCCAGCTCGACAACCTTGGCGACGACCTCCTCCGAATGGAAGGCAATCGTCTTCCATTCCCCCCGGCTGAAGGCGTCCGAGTCGTCGCTGTTGTCCGCATCTGAGCTCAAGTCGGCCCAAGCATCACCTGCCTTCGGAAGTGAGACTTCGTCGACATGTTCCCTGGAGGCTGGGGAGAACCCGCGATCCGGGAGGTAGCCACCCGAATCAGCAGCGACACAGACTACGGAACCAGGCAGCAATCGCTCGCGGCTGGCCACCACCCATTCACCGTCCAGCCAGTCCCATACCCACGCGCGAAGCCCAGGTCGCAGCCGCTTCACCTTGCTGTCCGGACCGAAGAGCCACGTTCTGGCCTCGAGAAACGGGACCGCACACAGCTCGTCTCGCGTCGGCTGCCGCTCGGGCGAAGGGGACGGGACATGATCAGACGTCGCCTTCGGGACAGCTGTCCAGAAGAGCTGGAGGTCCCGGTCGTCGCTTGTGCGCACGAACCGACTGATGTCGATGTCGGCGCCCGTCAAGTCTGGTGTCGTGTCGAACAGCTCCTCGAACTCACGACGAATGATCAGATGCTTTGGCCGATACGGATAGAGCCGCTTGATACCGGCCCCATCGAGGCTGCTCTCGAAGGCATCGAGCTGCGCAATCCCCACCCCGGATTCCTTGAGCAGGTGCACCGCCCCTCGCGCGGCCTCGAGTTCCTCGGCAGCATATGGCCGAGCGGCCGAGTCGTCGTCGCCGCGGTCTACGACAACAACATGACCGTGGCCACCGTATCTCGCACACCTGCCGAAGCGCTGAACGAGGGATGGCCACGGTGCCAGGTCCGTCACGAGGCATCCGGCCGAGATATCGACGCCCGCCTCCACAACCTGGGTAGCCACCACAATGCGGTCCACTCCCCTGACACAGGCCCCGCGATTCAGGAACTCTGTCCGCCAGTTCGCTCGCTCGTGGGGTCGGAATCGACCATGAACCAGCCGAATGTCCTGTACCGGTAACAGCTTCCGCAGGGCGTCGAAGACATCCAGAGTGCGCGATACGGTGTTGCAGACAACAAGGGTAATCCGTCCGTATGGACCACTTTCAACCCCGGCGTGGGCATCCATCACGACCTGCGCATACGCTCGCGAGTCGTCTGCTCTTACGGCCTTCAGTTCCACGGTCTTCCTGGACGTCGAAGCCGACGGTAGTGCGTCGACAGTGACGGTCACGGGCTTGTTGGCCCACTGGGCAAGACGCTGATGGGTGTCGACGCTGTCGAGCCATTCGGGCTGGAGGGTCGCACTCATCCACCAGGTGTGTCGCGGCCGGAGAGACTTCGGTTGGTCTTCGTCCAGAAACGCCTGCACCTGGGCGCTGGTGGCGAGGCCGACGTCCATCAACTGGACCTCATCCATCACCCATAAGGCGTCCTGCCCCAACAGCCCGAACTCCAGTGGCCAACGGGCCCGGCCAGCCGCATACCCTCGATTGAGCGCCCGGGACAGCAACATGTCCTGCGTACCAACCAGAACGGCACACTCTCCGGGGTACAGCGCCCAGTCGGCGCCAGTCTCTGCACCTCCCATCAGGGTGTGCACGCCAACCTGTCCTCTGTGGTCCTCTGACCGGTTCCATAGCAGGCCGAGGTGCTCCAAGCCCTGCCTGGCGACGGCTTCCGTCTGCTCGACGAGCACTCTCATGGGAAGGCACCAGACAAGCCGTCGCGGCCAACGGTGGTCGTTCCTCGCCAGTCGATGCCACGACCAAGCGGCAAGGACACCGAGCGTCTTCCCCATGCCCGTCGGCACGCGAAGGAGACGGCTCGTTGGCTCGCCGGCCTGCGCGAGCTCAAGTTGCCAGTCGTAAGGTTGAGCGGCCCCTCCCGACATGCGGGTGAACCATTCGGCGAAGCTGGGCATCGGCCGACATCCTACTTGAACTGGAGTGTCAGATGAGGTCACACCCGGTTCGCGTGGCTGCCAACCCGGAACCGGCTCGTATGGGCGTGCACGCGCCGGTGCTACCATCCCCGCATGCCTGCGCCCGGCCGCAACGACCCCTGCCGGTGCGGCAGCGGGAAGAAATACAAGCACTGCTGCCTCACCCGCGCGCAGGCGGCCACCGGCATCACACCCGCCGATCGCGACGAGGTCTCCGCCGCCCTGGCGCGCTACACGCGCCGCCCCGAGTGGGACGACGTCGTGGCCAATGCCGCCCTGATGTGGATGGGCGAAGATCCCGACAGTGACCCCGAGGACGCCATCGACGACATCCTCGCGCTCGACACCTCCCGCGACACGTTCTTCGACTGGCTGTTCTACGACCTGCCTCTGGAGGACCGGCGGACCGTCGCGGACACGTTCCTCGATCGCCATGCCCGCTCGCTCAATCCCCGCGCGCTGGACTACCTGCGCCTGATGCAGGGGACCTGCCTGCGCGCCTGGCAGGTCCGCTCCGTCCAGCCCGGCGTCGGCATGACCCTGCGCGACCTCTGGTCGAACGACGAGGTCACCGTCGCCGAGCGCACCGCCTCCCGCCAGGTCGTCATCTGGGACGTGCTCGTCGCGCGGGTGGCGCGCCACGTGGACGGGACGAACCAGCTCGAGGGCTCCGCCATGCTGCTCCCCGCGACAGCGGCGCCGGTAATCGCGAAGGGGCTGAAGGCGGAGCATCGCCGCCTCCGCCGCCGGATGCCCGACGTGCCCGACACGTTCTTCTTCAAGGTCAAGGCGCCCTTCTTCCACATCCTGTGGGACCAGCTCGTGGCCGGCGCGGAACCGCCGGACCTGCAGACGACCGAGGGCGATGCCTTGTCGTTCAGCGAGCTCGAGTTCGCAGTGCCAGGGGCGGGCGACGCCTTCGCTGCCCTGCTCCGCGAGGCCGACTTCGAGGTGGACGAGGGCGGAGAGGCCGTCTGGACGGAAGAGGGCCCGCAGGGCCGGCGCGTGCTGGGCAGCGTGTCGTGCACGAAGGGCACGCTGGCCCTGAGGACGCTGTCGCGCGAACGCGCGGCGCGCGCCCGGATCCGCCTCGAGGAAGTGCTCGGCCCGCTGCGGCTGCGACGCGAGGAGCACCGCGAGCCGGACCTGACCAGGCCCGACGACCTGTCCGTGCCGCCCGCCGGCCCGGACGAGCAACCTTCGCTCGACGACATCCCGGAACTCGCCGCCTACCGCGACCGGCTGGACCGCGAGTGGCTGGAACTGGAGGTCCCGGCCCTGGACGGCCAGACGCCACGCCAGGCCGCGAAGGACCGCCGCCTGCGTCCGCGCCTGAGGAATCTGCTCATCGACATCGAAAACCGCGAGGCACGGATGGCAGCCCCGAACCCGGCGAGGGATCTGACCTGGATGTGGAAGGAGCTGGGAGTGAAGCGGCCGTAGTCCCGCCGTCGCTCGCTTCACGTCGTGCTCTCGAACGATGCGGGCAGTCCCGCCCGCACCCGCTCGCTCCGGCTCGCTCTTGCACGCACGGCCGCGCCGCTGGCACCTGCGCTATCCTTGCCCCATGCGCCGGTTCGCGCGTCTCCCGGCCCTGGCTCTGGCCCTCAGCCTGGCCCCATCTGCGCCATCTGCGGCCCCGTGGATGTCATCTGCGTCCCAGTCGGCGTCCGCGCCATCCATGACCGGCTACATCTGCCCCATGCACCCCGACGTCATCGAGGCCGCGCCCGGCACGTGCCCGCGCTGCGGCATGGCGCTGGTCGCCGGCAACCCGCTCGGCACCGCCAACTACCACCTGCACGTCGAGACCGTGCCGAAGGTGGTGAAGGCCGGCCAGAAGACGAGGTTCCGCTTCCACGTCGAGGACCCCGTCACCCGCAAGAAGGTCACCGACTTCGCCATCGTCCACGACAGGCCGTACCACCTGTTCGTGCTGAGCCGCGACACGACCGTGTTCATGCACGAGCACCCCACGCGCGAGGCCGACGGTGTCTTCGCCCTCGAGGTCACGCTGCCCAGGGAGGGCCACTACGTCCTGATCTCCGACTTCTTCCCCACCGGCGGCAGCGGCCAGGTGCTGACGACGCCGGTCGTCACCGCGGGGTTCGACGGCGACGTGATGTCGCAGATTCCCACGCTGACCCCCGACGCCTCGTGGACGCGGCGCGCGGCCGGCGTGGACGTGGACCTGCGCATCGCCCAGAGCGCGCTCGTGGCCTCGGAGGACATCGACCTGCCGTTCCACTTCGCCCGCGCCGGGACGGGCGAGCCCGTCGAGGACCTGGAGCGCTACCTCGGCGCCTTCGCCCACGCCCTCATCGTGAACGAGGAGCTGACCGAGTACATCCACGCCCACCCGGAGGAGACGCTCGAGGGCACGGACATCACGAGCGGCGGCGGCCCCGACGTGGTGTTCCACACGCTCTTCCCGAAGGCCGGCCGTTACAAGGCGTGGATTCAGTTCCAGCGTGGCGGCCGGCTGTCGACCGTGTCGTTCACGTTTCGCGTGCTGCGGCCGGGTGAGGGGGTGACCGGCGCCGTCCCTTGATGATGGCCGATCATCGGCCGTCACCCATGGGCGCGCGCCGCAGGCGCGCGGCACGCTCAGCGCACCACACCCCGTCGGGCGCGCACGCGATAGCCGTCGTGGCCGACGGTCACGCGGATGGCGCGGTACCGCCCGTCGCCCGGCGTCGCCGGCGTGTAGCCGATCACGTACTGCGCGTTCAGCTCCTCGGCGATGCGCGCGGTGGCCGGGGCGATGTCGGCCGTGGATGCGACGACCTCTGCATAGCCCCCGCCCTGCGCCGACAGCTCGTGGAAGACCTGCGGGTTGATGCGGGTGGACGACCGTGCGTTCGGCGTGTCCACCGCGATCCCGTAGAGGAACACGTCGCTGCGCCCCAGCTGCTGTTTCAGGTCGGTGACGGCCGTGTCGCTGGCCGTGTCCGCCCCGTCCGACACGAGGACCATGGCGCCGCGGGGGTGCTGGCGATCCGCGAGGAGCGGGAGCGCCGAGGCCACGGCGTCGTAGATGGCCGTCCCGCCGGTGGGCCGCACCGCCTCGAGCGCCTCGCGGAGCGCCGCCCGGTCCGTGGACCACCCGGCGGCCAGCCGCGACGCATGGTTGAAGACCACGAGCGCCGCCTCGTCTTCGGGCTTCAGCAGGTCCTCCACGAACCGCCGCAGGGCCAGCCGCGCATCGTCCATGCGGGGGCCGCGCATGCTGTCGCTGATGTCGAGGACCAGCGCGAGGCTGACGGGCACGCGCTCGCCGGTGAACTGCGTGACGGGCTGCGGGATGCCGCCCTCGGTCACGCTGAAATCCTCGCGGCGAAGTGACGCCACGAGCCGGCCGCTCGCGTCGCGGACGGTCACCGGCGTGGACACCAGCTCCGCGCTGGTCCGGAAGATCTTGCCGGCGATCGTGGCGCCGCGCTGGGCCGCGAGGACGCGTCGGCCAGCAGCCGACGTCACGCACACGCCCGCGCTCGCGCGCGCAAGGCCGGCCAGGAACCGCCGACGCGTGGCCATGGGTCAGCCCGTCAGAACGTCGAGGCCGTGGGCGGCACGCGCACGAGATCGAGGCGCGGCCGGGCCTTCACGGCCGTGTCGCCGGGGTTGGCCTCGTACGCCGTCATCACGAGGCGCGTGCCACGCGGCAGCGCCACCGGGTCCGTGTAGACGTAGGGAGACGGCCAGTCGGCGCGGTAGTCGCGCAGCCACAGCAGGGGGCGCACGCTGCCGTCGGGCAGGTGCGCCGTCAGCTCCAGCGACCGCGCCCCCGGCCCCAGTTGCGGATGGACCGCCTGCAGGCCGGCGGCGGCGTCCAGCACCGCCTCGCCGCGGATGCGCGTGGGGCGGGCACCGGCCGGCAGGTCCGTGGCGGCGGCCTCGACGGCCATCGTGGTGGCCACGGCACCCGACGCGGCGTCATCCAGGTAGAGGCCCACCTCGCTCGTGTCCGACACGGCCTCCTCCGCGCCGTGGTACCCGATCTCGAGGATCAGCGTCGCCCCCGCGGGCAGGGTGTAGGCGACGCCCTCGGGCAGGTGCATCGCAGGCGCCCACGGCGTCCACGAGAAGAGCCAGCGCTTCCGGCCGGCCTCGTAGACCGAGGCGTGCCGGACGACGCGGCGCTCGCCGGGCTTGAAGGCGATACCGTGCACGCGCTGTGCGCGCGCGAAGGGCGTCTGGATCTCGAAGCGCCTGACTTCGTCCGGCGCCCCCGCGGGCACGGCCGTCGGCGCGGAAGCGGCCAGCACCAGGTCCGGCTCACCGTGCTCCCACGTCGGCATCTCGGCGACGAACACCGGCGCCTGCGCCTCCTCGTCGAGGGTCTGACCGCTGGGCGCGCCGCCGTCCACCCACGCCACGAGCAGGTCCCACTCGCCCTGCGTGAGACCGGGATCGTTCTGGAACCGCCCGTACCCCGCCACGGCGCTCCACGGCGGCATGCGGCGCGTGAGGACCTCTTCCCGAATCGCCGCCGCCCACGGACGCGCCTCGCTGAACGTGGTCAGCGAGAACGCGACGTTGTTCGGCGAGTGGCAGGCGAAGCAGCGCCGCTGGAGGATGGGCGCGATGTCCCTGTGCCAGAGGAGCGTCGTGCTGATGCGCGGGTGCGTCTCGACAGGCCGCGTCGTGAGGGCCGCGACCAGGCCCAGCGCGGCGAATCCAAGCCGCCCCGGCCGGAGCACGGGACCGCGGAGAAGTCGTCGGGCGGACATCGGGGAAAGTATGACACTGAAGGAGGTGCGGGCAGGTGCGGGCGGATCAGAACAGGCGGACACCTGCAAGCAGTTGGAACGCGCGGTTCCGGAAGGTGGCGGAAGCGCCAACCGCTGGAGGCGGTGCGCCGCCAGCCAGCTGTGGCTCGTCGGTGATGCGGGTGATGCTCCCACCGTAGCGGAGATCGAGATGCCACCGCCTGTCGCCAATCCCCACGCCGAGCACCCAGCCGAGATCGACATCCCGATACCGCTCCTCGACATCGATCCTGGCCGAGGCAGGGCGCGAGACGACCGACGACGCGTTCAGCAGCAGCCCGAGGCTGGGCCCGCCGAATACATGGATTCGGACCCGGGCCGCCCGGGGGCCGGCGAACCGCACCAGCGCCGGCAGTTCGAGATAGGTGAGTCGAAGGGCCCCCTCCAGGTCCGCGGTGTTCCAGCGGGTGCCTTTGACGCTCACGAGGACCTCAGGCTGGATCCAGAAGCTCTCCGACACGGGGACCGTCAGAAACAGCCCGCCCGTCGGCTGGCTCCGGTGCTCGAGCGCGACGTTCTGCGACTCATCACCGCGACTGTTCACTTCGCTGCGGATGGCGCCGCCCGTGATCCCGAAGCCGATGCGCTGGGCCTCGGCACGTGCCGGGGGAAGAAGCAGGCCCGCCACAGCCAGGAAGATGAACGGGTGGACCGACACCCATGACGGCGCGGCGGGAAGGAGGCGACATCCGTCCCCCCCTCCTCCATCTCCGCTCGGAACGCAGGCGACCGCCACGGCGGCACTACCGGAAGATGTACCGGATGCCGCCCCAGAACTGGTAGTTGTTCTCGATGTTGTCGATCTCGTCGAAGAACAGCCTGCCCTCCGCGATGAACAGGGCCCGCGCGGCGCCGTCGGCGTACCGGGCCAGCGGCACGCCTGCGTGAACCAGCCAGTTCAACGTGAGGTTGTCGCCGTCGAAGACGTCCCAAAGGCCCAGGCCCGTACCCACGAGGCCGCCGTTCTCGAACACGCGGTTGAATTCGACATCGCCGAACACCGCCGTGCGCGAGCCCTCATCGAGGTTGAGCGCCAGGCCGACCGCCGGCGCGATCATGAACTTCGGCGACGCGATGTACTGCACGCCGCCCTTGAAGCCGAGCAGCACGTCGCAGTAGCTGCCGATGGTCGACGCGCCGCCCACTTCCTCCTCGAGCGTGCGCCGCTGCTTGCCGAAGGCGCCCATGATGAACGGATCGACCTTGTCCACCGCGGGCGGTGGGGGCGGTGCCGGAGCGGGCGGCGGCTCCGGCGCGGGTGGTGGCGGGGGGGGCGGCGGGGGTGGCGGAGCCGGGGCCGGTTTCGGCGCCGGAGCCGGCGGCGGAGGCGGGGGCGGGGGTGGAGCGGGCTTGGCCGCCGCGCTGACGAGCGACAGGTTTCCGCAATCCTCCGGCACGATGAAGTCGTAGACCATGCTCGGGGTCTCGACTGTGAAGCGGAAGCCTTCGAACGGCGTCGCCCCGCCCCAGCGGACGGCGCGCAGCAAATCGGGCTTGCCTGCGCGGCGCAGGGCCATCCATGCCATCTGCCCGCCGGGGGCAAACGTCGACTCGGTGACGCTCCCCTGCGTCAGGGCCTCGAGAACCTGGCCGCTGATCGACGAAAGCCCGGCCATGTCGAGCACCTGTTCCAGATCCTTCCGGTTCTTCGTCGCCATCTGCCTGAGGGCATCCACCGTCCGGACCGGTGGGCTGAAGCGCGTGCTGCCCCCGAGCCGGCGAACGACGTGCTCACCGCCCTGCTGTCCCAGATCGTCACCGGCCGATGCCATGGGCACCGGCACTGCAACGCCGATCGCGATGAGGAGCACGGCCACCCTGGCCAGGCGCCTCGGTATGTATGTCGACATGGACACGTCCTGTTGAATCGTCCAACGATGAGTCTGAGTGCGCACCACCTCACGCACGCTACCTCCTGCGCCGCGCGGCCGGCTATCCGAGGAATGCCACACATGTGCGCCTCGAGGACGAGGCCTTCGCTCTCCCGCCGCGAGCTGTACGCCAGCTCCAGGACGCGGGCAAACTCGCGGCGCGACCGGCGGCCGAAGCCCTCCGCCGTGTTCGAGCACACGGGCCGCGCGGCGTCGGTCCACCGGGTGCAGACACCCAGAGCCTCACGGGAGTACTCAGGCTTTGCCACCTGGCGTACGCGAGCGTCGTCGCACGCGCCCGCACCCATTACGGCCGGACGGTCACGCGTGCGCCGTCAGTGAGGGTCTCGGGCGGGTGCAGCACGACCTGCTGGCCTTCCTGCAGCCCGCCCAGCACTTCGGCGTCCGTGCGGGTCCGCTGGCCCAGATCGACGATCGCGCGCCGGGCGCGCCCGTCTTCCACTACGTACACGGCCCACGGCTCGCCCACCCGGAACAGGGCGCTCGTGGGGACCTCGAGCACGTTCTCGAGCGAGGCCAGCGCGATGCGCACCTCGACGCGGTAGGCGTCGCCCATCGCCTTCCACGCCGCCTGGTCATCGTCGAAATCCATGATGACGTTGACGCGCTGTTCCTCGACGCCGAGTGCCGAGACCTTGGTGAAGCCGGCGGGCTCGACGCGCTCGACGCGCGCACCCATCGGCTGATCGCCTCCCCACTGCTCCACCGACACGCGCATGCCCGGCTTCACCTTCACGGCGTCGGTGGAGAGCAGGTCGGCGACGATCTCGACGTGGCTCGGGTCGCCAATCTCCAGGATCGGCTCGCCGGCCGGGACGACGGACTCGCTCTCGCGGAAGCGGCGGAGGACCACGCCATCCACCGGGGCCAGGACCTGGAGCACGCGGCCCGCGGCCTCCAGCCGCGTGGGCGCCAGGCGGGCCTGTGCGCGTTCCAGTTCCGACTGGGCCGCCGCGGCCGCGTACCCGGCGGCGCTCACGCTTTCCTCCGCGGCGACGAGCGCGCTCTGCCGCGTTTCCAGGGCCTGCCGTGTCGTGAGGCCGGCCTTGAACAGCTCCTGCTCGCGCTTCAGCTCGGACGACGCCAGTTCGAGCGCCGCCCTGGCGCGCTGCTCCTCGGCACGCGCACGGCCTGCGGCGCCGCGGGCGGCCTCGACGGCCGCGCCGGCTTCGAGGCGTGTCCGCGCGTCCAGCAGCTGGGGCGCCTCGGGGCGGATGCGCGCGACGACGGTCTGGTTGCGCGCCACGGGATCGCCGGGCTCCAGCTCGACGCGCTCCAGGCGCCCGGCCACGGGCGCCGAGACCACGAACCGGTGGTGGACGCGGGTCTCCCCTTCCTCGTCGATTGTCACGACCATCGCGCCGCGCGCGATCGCGCCCACGTCGACCGCCACGGCCTGGGGCCACAGCGCGACGAGCAGCAGCGCCGCGACGAGGCCCGCGGCCAGGAGCACCCGACGATTCGCCAGCACACGCCACATCGGCTACTCCCGTGACTTGAGCACGCCTACCAGGTCGAGCCGATCGAGCTGGCGGCGGACCGCCAGCGCCGACACCGCGGCCGCGGCGATGACCGTCAGGAACGTCCACGCGACCGTCTGCGGCGTGACGAGGAACGGCAGGCGGTACACCTCGTTGGTGAAGATGGTCATGATGTACACGCCCAGCGCGTATCCCACCGCCGCCCCGAGCGGCAGCGACAGCACGGTGAGCAGCGCCAGCTCGCCGACCAGGATGAGCGCCACCTCCCCGCGGGTGTAGCCGAGGACCCGCAGGCTGGCCAACTCGCGGCCGCGTTCGGACAGCGACACCCTGGCCGCGTTGTATACCACGCCGAACGCGATCACCCCCGCGAAGAACACGTTGAAGAAGATGATGAGGTTCATGTGCTCCGCCATGGTCTCGCGAAAGCTCCTGAGCGTGGCGTCGCGCACGGCCACGCCCGCCACGGCCGGCAGCTGCTTCAGCGCGGCGTTGAGCGCGTCCACGCGGCCGGGATCCACCATCAGCGCCGCCGCGGTGAGCGTGCCGCCTTCCCGCATCAGCCGGTGGAGCGCGTCCAGGCGCATGTAGGCCTGCACGCCCATGCTGTCGTCCACGAGGGCCGCCACGGGCACGTCGAACACGGGACGGGCTCCCTCGAGCACCTCGACGCGCACCGCGCCGCCCGGGCCGACGCCCAGCACCTCGCCCAGCATCTTCGAGAGGACCAGCCCGTCGGGCGGGAGCGTGAACACGCGGCCGCTCCGCTCGACGACGCGGTGCAGACGGGGCGCGGGCTCGAGTCCCGTCACGGCCAGCGTGCGGTGCCGATGGCCGACGCGCAGCCGCGCGGGCACGATGCGCATCGGCTCCACGTCGATCACGCCCGGCAGCCGGGACACGGCGTGCACGGCGCCGGCGGACAGGGGCCGCGAGAAGGTCACCGTGACGTCCTGCCGCATCGCGTACATGAACTGCTCGTCGATGAGGACGTTCATCACGTCGATGAACGAGAATCCGATGAGCAGGACGGCGCCCGCGAAGCCGATGCCGACCACGGACATGGCCGCCCGGACGGGCTGCCGCTCGACGTTGCGCAGCACCATCCGGGACGCCTGCGGAAGGCGGCGGAACACGCGCCACCGCTCGCCGATGCTCGGGCGGTACTTCGCCGGGGAATCGGGCCGCATCGCCTCGGCCGGGGGCACGGCGACCGCGCGCCGCACCGCCGACTGCGCCCCGAGGGCCGCGACCAGGAGGCTCCCGGCCATGGAGCCGGCCGCCACGTCGATTGACAGGCGGTACTCCAGCATCGGGAACCGGAAGTACTCGTTGTAGAGCTCGATCATCTGCACGCCGAGCCAGGCGCCGACGGCCATGCCCGCGACGCTGCCGATCGCCGCGATGGCCAGCGCCCACTTGACGTAGTGCCATGCCAGCTCGCGATTGGCGTAGCCGAGGGCCTTGAGGGCCGCGATCTGCGCGCGCTGCAGGGCCAGCGCGCGGGCGAGCGCGATGTTGAGGATGAAGGCCGCCACCGCCAGGAAGATCATCGGGGTGACCAGACCGAACGTCTGGAGCTGGGTGAGCTCGTTCGACAGGGTCCACGCCGACACCTGCAGGCGCCGGGGATAGGCCCCGAGGCCGCCGTACGGCTCGAGCAGCCGATCGAGCTGGCCGATGACCTCGTCGTCCGAGGCGCCCGGCGAGAGCGTCAGCGCCACGTCGTTGAAGCCCCCTTCCATGTCGAACGCGCTGGCGAGCGCCTGCCGGTTCATCCAGAAGATCCCGTAGCGCCGGTTGTCGGTGAAGATCTCGCCAGGCCGGACGCTGTAGACGTACTCCGGCGAGAGCCCCACGCCGACAATGGTGAGCGGCCGGCGGCGGCCGTTGATGATGGCGAACACGTGGTCGCCGGGCCCGAATCCGTTCGCCTCGCAGAACATCTCGCTCGCCACGACCTCGTCCGGGCGCGCGGGATCGGGCCAGGCGCCCCGCCGCAGGATGGGCGCATTGAGCGGCGAGGCGCCGCCGGGCGGGATGGACACGAGCCGCCCGCTGGCCGGCTCGTCGAGGCCCGGCACGTCGATCGTGACGTCGGCGACCACGCGCGTGTCCACCGTGACGACGCCGGGGATGTCGGCCATGCGCGCCGCCACGCGCTGTGGCGCCCGCTGCGCGGTGGCGAAGACGTCCGCGAACCGCTGGCGCTCGTAGTAGTTCGAGAGCGTCCGCTCCAGCGAGTTGAAGTTCGACAGGTACGCCACGAACATCGTGACACCGGCGGCGATGACGGCGGCGATGGCGAGCGCCTGCCCCTTCATCTCCCACAGGTCGCGCAGGAGCTTCATGTCCAGCGCCGAGATGCGCCGGCGCCGGCTCACCATGACAGCTCCCGGGCGGAGATCCTGGTCGCGTTGCGGTCCACGCTCGCCACCCGCCCGTCGGCGAGGCGAACCACCCGATCCGCCATGCCGGCGATGGCTGCATTGTGCGTGATGACGACGGTGGACGTCCCCAGCTCCCGGTTGACTCGCGCGATGGCCTCGAGCACGACCACGCCGGTCGTGATGTCCAGCGCGCCCGTGGGCTCGTCGCACAGCAGCACGTCGGGGCGCTTGGCGATGGCGCGCGCGATGGCCACGCGCTGCTGCTCGCCGCCCGACAGCTGCGCGGGGAAGTGATCCAGCCGCCCGGTCAGCCCCACCAGGCCCAGCGCCTCTGCCGGGGTCATCGGGTCGTCCACGATCTCCGTGACGAGCGCCACGTTCTCGCGCGCCGTGAGGCTGGGAATCAGGTTGTAGAACTGGAAGACGAAGCCGACGTGATCCCGCCGGTACTCCGTCAGGGCCGCCTCGTTCGCCGTGGTGAGGTTGTGATCCCGGTACACGACACTGCCCGAGGTGGGCACGTCCAGCCCGCCGAGGATGTTGAGCAGCGTGGACTTGCCGCTGCCGGACGGGCCGAGCAGGACGACGAACTCGCGCGGGTAGAGGTCGAAGTCCACGCCGCGGAGCGCGTGCACCTCCACCTCGCCCATCGGGTACACCTTGGTGAGGTTCCGGGCGACGAAGACGGGCTCCTCGCCGGGTGGTGACACCTACTCCACCACGACGGCCGTCCCGCTGACGCTCACCATCAGCATGCTGCCGCTGCTGCCCACCGTCTCGTAGTCGATGTCCACGCCCACCACCGCGTTGCAGCCCAGCTCCACGGCCGCCTGTGTCAGCTCCGTCACGGCGATGTCGCGGGCCGACCGGAGCTCGTTCTCGTACGTGGCCGACCGCCCGCCCACGATGTCGCGGATGCCGGCGAACAGGTCCTTGAAGATGTTGGCGCCGAGGATGGCCTCGCCCGTCACGAGCCCGGCGTAGCGGGTGATGCGACGTCCTTCGACGGTGGGGGTGGTCGTGACGATGATGTCGGGCACGGCGCTGGCCTCCTGCTTCTATGGGAACCGGCTCTATAGTACGCTTCCCGGCTGGAGGAACTCACGTGATCCGACCCATCGCATCCCTGCTGGTCGCCGGCCTCGCCCTGGCCGCCGTCTCGGCGGGCGCCGAGCAGGCGGCCGCCAACCGCAAGGCGCTCATGAACCCCGCCGCCCTGAAGGCGCAGGCGCCGGCCACCTACAAGGTGAAGTTCGACACCAGCGCCGGCGAGTTCGTCATCCAGGTGACCCGCGACTGGGCGCCCCACGGCGCGGACCGCTTCTACAACCTCGTGCGCAACGGCTTCTACGACGAGGCGCGCTTCTTCCGCGCCATCGCCAACTTCATGGTGCAGTTCGGCATCAACGGCGACCCGGCGGTCTCGGCCGTCTGGCGCAACGCCATGCTCCCAGCCGATCCGGTGAAGCAGTCCAACCTGCGCGGCTACATCACCTACGCGATGGGCGCCAAACCCGACACGCGGACGACGCAGGTGTTCATCAACTTCCGGAACAACACCAACCTCGACAAGATGGGCTTTGCGCCCTTCGGCCAGGTCGTCTCCGGCATGGAGGTCGTCGACAAGATCAACACGTTCTACGGCGAGGGCGCGCCGCGCGGCAAGGGCCCCGAGCAGGGACGCGTGCAGATGGAAGGCAACGCCTACCTGATCAAGAACTTCCCGAAGCTCGATCACATCAGGAAGGCCACGATCGAGCCCTAGCGCATCGCATCAGGTGGCCGTCCCGATGACGGCCAGATGCTCTCGCCTGGCACCGACGACCGCCTTCAGGGGGATGGCCCGGTCGAAGGTCGCCAGGCGTCCCTTCATCGTCGCCGCCAGGCCCAGCAGGTAGACGTCGGTGAGCTGGCGGTGCCCGCGCGCGGCCGCCAGGTCGAAGATCGCGCCATCGCGCAGCGACACGGCATCGGACCAGAAGTGATGATGGCCACTGGCCGCAAAGCGGCGGAGCCGCCGCGCCACCGTGTCGGCGCGCAGGCCATCCAGGCCGTAGGCGGGGTTCGTGATCACACGGATGAACCCGTTCTCGGTGACGGGGCACGTGGCCCAGCCCCCGGGCCCTTCGTCCGCGAACCAGTCGTGGGCCGCCTCGTGGTGCACGTGGTCCGGATCGAAGAGCGCCACGAGCACGTTGACGTCGAGCAGCGCCACGCGGCTCATGCCTCGTCTCGCAGCTCGTTCACCAGCTTCATGGTCGCCTTCGGCCGGCCGTTCTTGCGGCGCGCGAGCAGCGGGACGCCGTTCCGGACCCGGCCGGACGTCGTGACCGGCGTCTCGAGGCCCTTCCGGGCCAGCGCCGACACGACCTGGCCGATGGTCTCGCCGCGCATCTCGGCGAGCTCGCGTGCCGCCTGCAGCACGTCGAGGTCGATGACGAGGGTGGTGCGCATGACGCCGAGCATCACGCATCACGCATCAGATGTCAAGAACGGGCGGGCTTGCGGTCCGTCCGACCCGGCGTCTACGATGCCCGCGTCGCGACCGGTCCGCGTCAACTGCTGGAGGTGCGCATGGTCCCCGTCACGTCGCTCTGGCTGCCGATCCTGCTGTCCGCCGTGCTCGTGTTCGTCGCCTCGTCCGTCATCCACATGTTCACGCCGTGGCACAAGGGCGACATCCGCGGCGTGCCAGGCGAAGCCGACGCGATGGCGGCCCTGCGGAAGCTGAACATCCCGCCGGGCGACTATGTGATGCCCTACGCAAGCTCGATGGAGGCGATGAAGGATCCGGCCTACACGGCGCGGCTCGAGGCCGGTCCGGCGGTGATCATGACGGTGTGGAAGGGCTCGACGGCCATGGGCGGCCAGCTCGCCGCGTGGTTCGTCTACGGGCTGGTCGTGAGCGTGTTCGCGGGCTACATGGCGGGCGCCGCCCTGCCGAGGGGCGCGTCCTACCTGGACGTGTTCCGCTTCGCGGGCACGACGGCCTTTGCCGGCTACGCGCTGGCCCTGCCGCAGCACGCCATCTGGTGGAAGCGCAGCTGGGGCACCACCGTGCGGTCCATGATCGACGGGCTCGTCTACGGGTGCGTGACCGCCGGCGCCTTTGGCTGGTTGTGGCCCAGGTAGGCCGCGCTTCGCGCGGTAGGGGCCCTTCGGGCGGGCCGCGCGGCGCGCGGTGGGCCTCGCCGCTCCGCGGCTCGGTGGGGGCCCACCGAGCGACGCGAGGCCTACTTCGGCTCGAACCGGAACACGAGGTAGCTGATCGGCCCGTCCAGCTCGCTGAAGCTGTGCGGCGTGCCGGCGGGGATGATGATCACGTCGCCAGGCCCGACGCGCCGGCTCTCGCCGCCCTGGCGCGTGCCGGTCTGGCTCATCCCCGCGTTCACGCGCGTGAGGTCGGTCGGCTTCGGGTCGCCGAGCGACCCGCCGGTGACCAGCGTGCCGCGTCCCTTGACGATGTAGTAGGTCTCGGTGACGTCGTTGTGGATGAGCGCGCCGGCCTCGGCCCTGGTGCGATGGAGGCTGGCCACCGACGCCTTGCCGCCGCGCACGGTGGTTGCCCTGATCGGCTGATCCACGACGTTCTTCGGGACCTGATCCCTCAGCACGGCGTCAATCTCCGCGGCCGTGATGAACGTCGCCGGCGGCGGGGGCGCGGCGGTGGCCTGCAGGGCGAAGCTCAGCACAACGACGGCAACGTCAATCATCACGCCTCCTGGTCGAGCGTTCCCACGCCGCGAAGCGGCGCCTGCCAAAGCGAAGCGAGGCCCACCGTGCGAAGCACGGCCTACCGAGCGAAGCGAGGCCTACCTGAACCGCGCCTGCAGTTTCTCCAGCTCCGCGCTCCCTGGGCAGAGCTGCTCGAACGGCAGGCCGGCGAGCGGCTGGTCCGGCAGCTCGTGCTGTTCGGCCATGTCCTTCGAGTCGGACGCGATGTACAGCAGGCCCGTCAGCACCTCGTTGACCTTCTGGCGCTCGCGGATGTAGGCGTAGGCGCGGTCGCGATCGGTGGGATCGTAGCTGTCGGCCACCTTGTGCAGCGTGACCCAGCTGCCGTCGTGCAGCATCACGCTCTTCACCGTGCCGGCGTCCTGCTCCGAGGTGATCGCCTCGCGCGGCGCGATGAAGTCGGCCTGGACGACCTCCACCTGGTGCTCGCGCGTGTAGGCGTAGCTCTTCGTCGAGCCCTCGTGGTCGTTGAACGTGACGCACGGCGAGATGATGTCGATGAAGGCGAAGCCCTTGTGGGCGAGGCCCGCCTGGATGAGCGGCACGAGCTGCGCCTTGTCGCCCGAGAAGCTCCGCGCGACGAAGGTCGCCCCCAGTGTCAGCGCCAGCAGCACGCCGTCGATGGCCTCCATCGTGTTGACCTCGCCCTTCTTGCTGGTCGAGCCCGGATCGGCCGAGGCGGAGAACTGGCCCTTGGTGAGGCCGTACACCCCGTTGTTCTCGAGGAGGTACAGGATGTCCACGTTGCGCCGGATGGCGTGCGACAGCTGGCCGAGCCCGATGGAGAGCGAGTCGCCGTCCCCGGAGACGCCGATCATCATCAGGCCGGCGTTGGCCGCCCCGGCGCCCGTGGCGATGGCCGGCATGCGGCCGTGCACGGCGTTGAACCCGTGGGCCTCGCGCAGGAAGTAGGCGGGGGTCTTCGACGAGCAGCCGATGCCCGAGAGCTTCGCCACCGTGTGGGGCGGCACCGACAGCTCCCAGAACGCCTGGATGATGGCCGCCGTGATCGAGTCGTGGCCGCAGCCCGCGCAGAGCGTGGTGATGGCGCCTTCGTAGTCGCGGCGCGTCAGCCCGATGGCGTTTCTCTGGAGCGACGGATGGTGGACCTTCGGTTTCGCGATGTACGTCATGCCGCCCTCTCCAGCTTCGCCTTCACGCCCGCAATCACGTGGTGCGCGCTCATCGGGAAGCCCGCGTAGTAGCGCACCGACTCGAACGCCGCCACGCCCGCGCCGGTCTCGAGCATGAGCAGGCTCCTCAGCTGCGCGTCGCGGTTCTGCTCGACGACGAACGTCACGTCGTGCTGCCGGACGAACTCGTGCACCTCGTCGCCGAAGGGGAACCCGCGCACGCGCAGGTAGTCGAGGGCGATCCCGTCCTTCGCCATCACGTCGATGGCCTCCATGCAGGCGGCGTGGCAGCCGCCCACGGTGATGAGCCCCAACGTCGTGGGAGCGGCCGCCTTCCGCACCACGGGCGCGGGCACGGCCTTCGCCGCGCTCTGGATCTTGCGTGCGAGGCGCTCCATCACCTCCTCGTACTCGTCCGCGTCCTCGGTGTACGCGCCGTACTTGTTGTGCCCCGAGCCGCGTGTGAAGTACGCGCCCTTCGGGTGCACGCCCGGGAGGGTCCGCTGCGGGATGCCGTCGCCGTCCACGTCGAGGTAACGGTAGAAGCGCTTCGCCTGGTCGAGCTCGGCCGCCGACAGCACCTTCCCGCGATCGGGCCGGTACCCATCGTCCCAGGCGAGCTTCGGCACCATCCAGTCGTTCATGCCGATGTCGAGGTCGCTCAGCACGAAGACCGGCGTCTGGAAGCGCTCGGCCAGGTCGAACGCGTGCACCGCCATCTCGAAGGCCTCGCGCGGATCCGCGGGATACAGGCAGATGTGGCGCGTGTCGCCGTGCGAGGCATACGCGCAGAGCAGCAGGTCGCACTGCTGCGTGCGCGTGGGCATGCCGGTCGAAGGGCCCGCGCGCTGCACGTCGAAGAGCACCGCCGGCACCTCGGCGTAGTAGGCCAGCCCGATGAACTCGTTCATCAGCGAGATGCCGGGGCCCGAGGTGGGCGTGAAGGCGCGCGCGCCGGCCCACGAGGCGCCGATCACCATGCCGATGGCCGCCAGCTCGTCCTCGGCCTGGATGATGGCGTACCGGTTCCTCTTCGTCGCCTCGTCGCGGCGGTACTTCTGGCAGAAGCCCTTGAACGCCTCCATCAGCGACGTCGAGGGCGTGATCGGGTACCAGGCGCCGACCGTGGCGCCCGCGTAGACCGCACCGAGCCCGGCGGCCGTGTTGCCGTCGATGAGGATGGAGTCCTTCGTCTCGTCCATCGGCTCGAGGCGGATGGGCAGCGGGCAGTCGAAGTGGGCCGTCGCGTAGTCGAACCCGAGCGCGATGGCCTTCGCGTTCGAGTCCAGCAGGGCCGGCTTCTTCGAGAATTTCTCCCGGGTGAGGCCCTTGATGATCCCGGTGTCCATCCCCAGGAGCGCCGCGAGCGCGCCGGCGCAGGCGATGTTCTTCATCAGGATGCGCTCGCGCACGCCCTTGAACGCGGCGTTGCACATCTCGGCCAGCGGCACGCCCAGGTAGGTGACGTCGGGCCGCTTCAGCGTCTCGTCGAGCGGCCAGGTGGAGTCGTGGAGCAGCCACCCGCCGGAGCGGACCTCGGCCACGTCCGTCGCGTAGGTCGCGGGATTGAGGGCCGCCATCAGGTCGAAGTGCGGCGTCCGCGCGGTGTAGCCGTCCTTGCTGACGCGGATCTCGTACCACGTCGGCAGGCCCTGGATGTTCGACGGGAACACGTTCTTGCCCGTCACCGGCACGCCCATCCGGAAGATGGCCTGCATGATGAGGCCGTTGGCGCTCGCCGAGCCCGTGCCGTTGGCCGTTGCGATCTTGAAAGCGAAGTCGTTGATCTGGCTCACCGCCCCACCGCCTCCAGCGGAATGAACGTCACGCCCGCGTAGGGCTGCTGCAGCACGAACTTGCGCATGTCCCACGCGTAGGTGGGGCAGCGCTCGGCGCAGAGCCCGCAGTGCAGGCACACGTTCTCGTCCTTCACCATCACGCGGCCCGTCTGCTTCAGCGGGCCCGAGACGAAGAGCGCCTGGTCAAGGTTCTCCGCCGGCGCCGTCAGGCGCTGGCGAAGGTCGGCCTCGTCGCCCGGTCTCGCGATCGTCAGGCAGTCGACCGGACAGATGTCGATGCAGGCGTCGCATTCGATGCACAGCGGATCGGTGAAGTGAGTCTCGACGTCGCAGTTGAGACAGCGCTCGACCTCTTCCTTCGTCTGGTCGGCGGTGAACCCCTGCTCCACCTCGATGGTCATCTTCGAGAAGCGGTGCGGCATCGACACGTGTGTCATCTTCTGCCGCGCCGCCGGGCTGTAGTTGTTGCTGTAGGCCCACTCGTGCAGGCCCATCTTGGTGCTCGTCAGCGTCATCGCGTCCGGCGGCCGCTCGGTCACCGGAATGCCCTGGCAGTAGTGGTGGAGGGAGATGGCCGCCTGGTGCCCGTGCGCCACGGCCCAGATGATGTTGGCCGGCCCGAACGCGGCGTCCCCGCCGAAGAACACGCCCGGCCGCGTGGACATGTGCGTCACCTTGTCCACCACGGGCATGTTCCACTTGTCGAATTCGAGCCCCATGTCCCGCTCGATCCAGGGGAAGGCGTTCTCCTGGCCGATCGCCAGGATCACCGTGTCGCACGGGACGATCGTGCGGCCTGCCGGCTCCTGAATCAGCCGGCCGCCCTCTTCACGCGCGGTGAAGGTGTCGAACTCCATGCCCGTGAGCGTCCCGTTCTCCACCACGAAGCGCACCGGCGAGTGGTTCTCGAGGATCTGGACGTGCTCCTCCTCGGCGTCCTCCAGCTCCCAGGGCGAGGCCTTGAAGTACTTCCGTGTCTTGCGCGCGATGACCTTCACGTCGGTCGCGCCCAGGCGCTTGGCCGAGCGGCAGCAGTCCATGGCCGTGTTGCCCACGCCGATGATGAGGACGCGCTGGCCCACCGTGTCGATGTGGCCGAAGTGGATGGATTCCAGCCACTCGATGCCGATGAAGATCTGGTCGGTGTCGCGCCGCCCCGGCAGCTCCAGTTCCTTGCCCTTGGGCGCGCCGCTCCCGACGAACACCGCGTCGTACTCCTTCGATTCCACCAGCGCCCGGAGGCTGGTGACCGGCGTGTCGTAGCGCATCTCCACGCCCATGCCGGCGATGTAGCCGATCTCCTCGTCGAGGACTTCTTCGGGGAGGCGGAAGGCGGGGATGTTGACGCGCATCAGGCCGCCGGGCCGGGGGCCTTTCTCGAAGATGGTGCACGCGTAGCCCAGCGGCATCAGGTCGTTGGCCACCGTCAGCGACGACGGGCCCGCGCCGACGAGCGCGATCTTCTTCCCGTTCCTGGTCTTGGGCGCCGTGGGCAGGCGGTCGCGGATGTCGTCCTTGTGGTCCGCCGCCACGCGCTTCAGGCGGCAGATGGCGACGGGCTTGCCGTCCACCCGCGTCCGCCGGCACGCCGGCTCGCAGGGGCGGTCGCAGGTCCGTCCGAGAATCCCGGGGAAGACGTTCGACTCGCGATTGACCAGGTAGGCGTCGCTGAACCGGCCCTGGGCGATGAGGCGGATGTACTCGGGTACGTTCGTGTGGGCCGGGCAGGCCCACTGGCAATCGACGACCTTGTGATAATAGTCCGGGTTCCCGACGTCCGTCCGCGGCATATACGGGGAATTATATAGGGCCGCGCGTTGCGCGGTGGGCCTCGCCGCTCACCCGGCTCGGTGGGCGGGCCTTCGACCCGTGGAGTTGCCCACACGCCGCAGGCGTGCCTACCGCAACGCGGCCCACGCGCCGGAGGCGCGCCCACGGCGCGAAGCGCCGCCTGCTCAGTGGGCCGCGCTTCGCGCGGGGGGCTCGACCGGGCCGACCGTCGGTCGGTGGGCCTCGCGGTTCACGCGGCTCGGTGGGCGGGCCTTTGGCCCGTGGAGTTGCCCACGCGCCGCAGGCGTGCCCACCCCGACGCGGCCCCATGCGCCGGAGGCGCGCCCACTCCTACCGCTGCTTGCTCCGGTACTCCGCGCTGTTGCGCAGCTCCCGGGCCACGTCGCGCTCCGTCCAGTGGTCCTTGAGCACGCGCTGCACCCAGCCCTCGCTTGCCGGATCGGGCTCGCGTTCGAGGACGCTCAGGTATGCGCGCCTGACAATCGCGCGGGCGTCGTCCACCGAGATGTTGTTCCGCTGCCGGTACTCCGGGCTGTTCATGATGGACTCGCGCACGTCGTGCTCGTCCCACCCGTGGTGCATGATCTGGTTGCGGAACGACGCCTGTCCGTTCTGGTCCGGCGCCCGGCCCAGCAGATCCTGGTAGGCCCGCCGGATGATGCGGTCAGCCGCCGCCGCGGACATCCCGGATCCCTGAGTGCGAAGCTCGTCCCGCACCCGGCGCTCCGTCCAGCCGTCGTCGGTCATCAGTCGGCGGTAACGCGACAGCTCGTCGCGGCTCGGAGCCCGGCCCACGACGTCCTCGTACGCGTTCCGAATCACGCGATCGACGTCGTAGCTCGCGCGATCCCTCGTGGAGCGTTCGCCGTGGGGCCAGTAGTCACGCCGCTCGCGCAGGTCCTCGCGGATGTCGGTCTCGTTCCAGTGGTCCTCGTGAATGCGGACGCGATAGCGGCGCATCTCGCTCTCGTCCGGGCGACGACTGAGCACGTCGTTGAACGCCCGCACGATCAGGGCGTCCACCCAGCCGCCACCGCTTCGGTACTGGGCGGCATCGCCGGTTCGCCCGTCCAGGGTCGTGGCCGCCGCCTGCCCCGCCGGGGCGACGACGGCGAGCGCCGCCACGAGTGCCATCAGCCGAATCGCTCTCATGTTCATGGCTCCTTGGTCGATCAGTCCTTCTCGGCCGTCAGCATGCGCCGCACTTCCTGCAGCTCCGCCTTCTTGGCGTCCGACATCTTCGGGTAGCGCAGATCCAGGCCTTCGAGCGCGTGGTAGACGATGGCGGCCACCGCCAGCCGCGTGAACCACTTGTGGTCGGCCGGGACGATGTGCCAGGGGGCCCACTCGGTACTGGTGTTCGTGAACACGTCCTCGTAGGCCCGCATGTAGTCGTCCCAGTGAACCCGCTCCTTCGCGTCGTTGACCGACAGCTTCCAGTTCCTGTCCTCGTCATCGATCCGGGCGAGGAACCGCCGCTTCTGCTCGGCCTTGGAGACATTGAGGAAGAACTTCAGCAGGACGACGCCGTTGTCCACCAGATAACGCTCGAAGTTGTTGATCTCCCGGTAGCGGCGCTTCCAGATCCCCTTGTCCTTCAGGTGCGCCGGCAACTGCTGCGCAGCGAGGATTTCCTTGTGAACCCGCGTCACCAGGACCTCCTCGTAATACGAGCGGTTGTGGATGCCGATGCGCCCGCGCTCCGGCAGCGCCCTCATCGAGCGCCACAGGTAGGTGTGGTCGCGCTCTTCGGCCGAGGGCGCCTTGAAGTTGAACACCTGGCAGCCCTGCGGGTTCACGCCCGACATGACGTGACGGATGGTGCCGTCCTTCCCCGCCGCGTCCATCGCCTGGAAGACCAGGAGCAACGAGTGCGTGTCCTGCGCGTACAACACGTTCTGCTGCTTCGACAGCCGGCGGATCCCATCGGCCAGCAGGCTGGAGGCCTCCTTCTCGCCTCGAATGGTGCCGGTCCAGGCCGGGTCGTACTTCTTCAGGCGAATCCGCGTCCCCGGAGGGGCAACGACGTGCTTCAGCAGCCGCCGGATCCGCTTGGCCTCTTCTTTGGGCGTCATCATGGGTGTCAGACCGCGAGGGACTGGGACCTCGTCACAGGCGTGTGGTCCAGTCGGTGGACATGAACCAGTAGTCGTACCGTTCGGTAAGCCAGCCCGTCTCCTTGTGGTAGGTGAGCCAGGCATCCAGGAAGTTGAGGAGATCCGGGTCCCCCTTCCGAACCGCCAGCGCCGCGCTCGCGGCCTCGAGCTCGCCACCCTCCGGGAGGAACAACGCGTTGCCGCTGGCCTGGACCATCACACGGACGGCCGGGGACATCACGATGGCCGCATGCGCCTTGCCCTCGAGGACCGGCGCCAGCGGTTCGTCGTTGATGTCGACCCTGATCAGTCTCGCCCTGGGGAAACGGCGGGCCGCCAGCTCCTCCATGCCCGTCCCCTGGTTGACGACCAGGGAGACCTCGGGCCGGTTGAAGTCCTCCGCACGCGTGAAGGTGCCGGCCGTGGCCCGCCCGGCGACGAGGCTGACCGCCCCCTTCGATGTGGCCTGGGTGTAGTTGACCATCAAGGCGCGCGCGGGTGTGATCCACAGCCCCGATGCGATCACGTCGAAGTGGCCGTCCATCAGGTCGCCGACGATGTGCGGCCAGGAGGTCGGCACGATCTCGAGCTCGACGCCCATTTCCTCGGCCAGCTTCCGGCCCAGATCGATGCTGAACCCCATGAGCTCGCCGTCCCGGTCGCGCATCACCCATGGCATGGTCGGCGCCACACCCAGGCGCAGGATGCCCCGGCGCTTGATGGTGGCAATCGTGTCCAGGGCCGGCCTCGCATAGACCGGTGGCACGTCGGGCGCCGGCGGCCGGGGGGCCACGGCCTCGCCGCCGGGATACCCGGGCGAGGGCGGCGATTGAGGGGGCTGCTGGGCGGCCGAGACGACCCCGACGGAGCCGGACAGGACCAGCGCCAACAGCGCACCGCGCATGAGCGTCACGGCAGTCGACCTCCTACTGACCCCAGCCCGCGGGACTGAAGTAGACGCGGTGCGCGTCGTCGGACTCGTCGACGGCGTTGAAACCGTGGCCCGCGCGCGTCACCTTGAACCGGAACTGCCCGAGCTCGAGCCGATCGCGGGTCCAGCGGCCGGTGAACCGTTCGCCCCCGGCGTAACCATCGGTCGTGCCGCTCGGTGTGATGCGGACCTCGACGCTCGTGCGTTCCCGCTCGTCGTAACCACGGAAGCTTCCCACGGCCCACGACGGCACCTCGTCGCGATGCTTGTCGTTGCGGCCCGCGACGATGGCCGCAATGATGGCGGCGCCTGCGATGGCCCCCGCCGCGGCTGCCGCGCCGCCGCCGCTGCCGCCCCGGCCCACGCGGAACTCTCCGGCGCATCCGCGGTCGACCCACACGCCGCGGCCGTCGTACCCCCAGGTACGCCCGAGTTCGCAGCGAGCGAAGAGGGACGTCTGACTGACGAGCGACGCCCGGTTGTCGGTGTCGGCCCGGCAGTAGCGGTAGCGATGGTTCCGGCTTTCGCAACGGATGATCCGCTCGTCGGCCTTCAGGGGCACGGCAGGCGTCGCCAACACGGCCACGAGGCCCATCGCCACGCCACGGGTCAGAACGCCGAGGGTCTGTTGCACCATGACGATCCCGAGTGTACGGAACGGTTCGACGAGGCGACTATCCGATTCCCGCCACGGCGCCGGTGACGTGCGAAACGGCGATACACCGCGGCGCGATTCGTGCGAAGCTGGAGTCGAGGTGTTGCGATGAGAGCGCGGCTTCTTCTGGCGTCGGGGATCGCGGGGTTGGCCTTCTCGGGCGCGTGTCAGGGACAGCACGCGTCCCCCGACGCGCGCGACCACCCGCACATCGCGGGCGCGCTGGAGGAAACGCCGCCGACCATCGACGACGCGGCCCGCGCGACGTACTGGGGCGGCCTCGCCAGGCAGGTCACGCTGACGGGCGGCGCATTCGACGGACCCACGGGGCAGCACGTCGAGCTGGTGCGCCAGCACTACGTGAGCGGCGACCTCGAGGGCGACGGTGCCGTAGACGCCGTGGTGGTGCTGTCGGTGACCAACGCCGGTGAGGAGACGGGACAGTATCTCGCCGTGCTGCGGCACCTGGGCACGGACACCATCAGCCTCGGGACCGCGCTGCTGGGCCACCCCGTCGAGGTGGAACGCGTTCACATCGAGGGCCGGCGCATCGTCGTGGACCTGCTGCGGCGCCCGGCCGCGGACCCGGCGTCTTCCGAGCACGCCCGGATGGCCTACGAGCTGGGGCGCGGCGAGCTCGTGAAGGTCGCCGAGGAGGCCGGCGCCGCCCGGTGATTGGCGTTCGCCCGCAGACGCGGGCTACCACCACCCGAGCACGTTGGACGCGATGCTCCAGCGGGGCATTCGCACCTCCTGGGCCCGTCCTTCGATCCAGTAGCGATGGGCATCGGCGAAGCTGCCGAGTGCGCGGGTGAACTCGATCCACGTATTCACGAAGGCGCGCAACGACTCGGCTCCCCGGGGCACGGCATAGGCCATCACTCCGCGGGTGTTGTCGCCCTCCGGCAGGACGGCCGCCAGGGCGGGCTGGATGCGGCTGGCATAGGTGGCCGTGTCGATGGGAAGCACGATCGCGTCGAGATCCCCGAGCGTTCCCGCGTTCAGAACGTCCTGCAGCGGCCGCGGCTCGATCGTCGCCAGCGGCAGCTTGCGCTGCACCGCCTCCACGAAACGCGGAGACGGAACGCCGAGCCGCAGCGGTCGCCCGACGAGGGCGGGTCCCTCGACGAACTCGCCCCGGCGATGGTCCGGCACGAGGAACCCGATGCGCTCCTCGTTGTAGGCCGCGCTGAACTCGACGGCGTCGGCGGTCGCCATGGTCACGACCAGGCCCGACATCACGATGTCGCACACGCCGCCGTCGAGCATCTCGGCCAGCCTCGATCGCTCGATGGCGATGAACCGCGGCGACACGCCGAGCGACGACGCGAGCGCATGGGCCATCTCGACGTCGAAGCCCACGAGCTGGCCCTCCGGGTTCAGGAAGGCGTAGGGCACGGCATCGGTGAACACGCCCACGCGCAGAATCCCTCGTGCCCGCACGTCGCCCAGACGCTGAGCCGGCGGCCCGGGCGGGGCTTCCGGCGCCGTCGGCGGACGCACCTCGGCGGGAGGCAGTCCATGCCGGAGCACGAACCCCTCGAGGGCGGCCACACCCGAGGGGACGGGCGGGACGATGTGGGCGAAGACGAACCGCGTACCACCGATGAACGCGCCCACGACCGCCGCGCTGACGAGCGCGAGGCGACCGAGGCGTTTCACGTCCACGCGCAGGCGCCCCAGCAGGCTCGCGGCCACGAGCATCGACAGGGCGGCCGTGTGCATGGCCGCCGCCAGCGACCCGAACCTCACGTTCAGCACGCTCGAGACGGTGAACAGGTTGAACAGGTCCGCCGGCAGCTGGAGCAGGTCCAGCAGGAACGGCACGGCGGCGTTGATGTTCCCGAACATGCTCAGCACGCCGGCCGTGCCCAGGCTGATCCACTGCGAGGCCGACAGGCTCGCCGCGGAGAACCAGGCGGCAAAGGGAAAGAAGGCGAGCGTCAGGATTTTCCCGGTGTGCGGAAAGTTGAACAGGAGCGGCACGGCGACGCCGATGGTGCGTTCCGCGTCCTCCTCGGTCACGCCCTGCTCCTGCAGCAACTGCTTGTTCGCCTCCGCGATCATCGGCAGGACGACGAAATAGTCGCCGGCGGCAAACGCCGTCAGGGCCGCGGTCTGCAGCGCGCTCACGAACCGCGGGTACTGGATCGGCGTGAGCAGCGCCACCAGCGCGGGCAACACCCACCACGCCAGGAGCACCGCCAGGCCGATGTAGACGACGAACCACACCTGCAGGCGAAGGAACTCGTCCACTCGAAGCACGCCGGCGGCCTCGGCCGTCATGGCGAACACCCCGAGCGGCGCCAACCGCGTGATGAGCCGGCTGATCCGGCCCATCGCCTCGTTGAATCCCTCGAGCGCGTCCAGCAACGGGCGCTTTCGGGCGTCCTCCATCGTGCCGAGCGCCATGCCGGCCAGCAGGCCGAACAGCACGACGGCCGGCATGGCATTGAAGGCCAGCGAATGGAAGACGTTCGAGGGGATGTAGATGTCGAGCCAGTTGATGGGCGCCGACGGCGGGTGGTCCGCCGAGAAGGCGAAGCCGCCTCGCCCCGCCGGCAGGGCCAGCGATGAGGCGAACACGACCGCGAGCACCGCGAGCCAGAAGAGCAGCAGGAGCACGCCGCCGTGGACCGCGAGGCGCTTGAGGTCTTCGGCGGTCCGGCCCCCGAGCCCGGCGATGACCGAACCCAGCACGTACGGCAGGACGGTGACCTGGAGCAGGCGGGTGAAGACGTCCGCGCCGATGCCCAGCGGCCACACGGCCTCGCCCAGGAACAGCCCGGTCGCGAGACCGGCCATCAGTCCGGCGAGGACACGCTGGAAGAAGCGCTGATCCGTCATGCGGGGCGACGAACCGCCCTCAGGCCGGCGGTGGTGCCGTCAGCCGATCGTATGCGGAGACCAGTCGGAACGCCACCAGCAACGCAGCGACGACGACCACGATGTTGGTCAAGGCGAAGCCGGAGGGCCCGAGCGCCAGGTAGTGGGTGCCGGCGAACACGACCGCGGCCGACAGGAGGTCGCCGGTCCGGACGAAGAACGTGTCGATCGCCTGCTTGGCCTTGAACTTCTGCTCCCGGGTCGTCGGCAGCCACAGCATCTGCTTCGCCGTGTTCATCACCGAGTAGTCGGCCGAGTTCTCGGCGGTCTTGACGACGCGGACGGCCGCCAGGCCCGCGCCGAGCGCGGCGGCGCCGTACGCGCCCAGCGCGAGGATCGGGAGCGTCAGAAGGGCTCCCCTGAATCCGAATCGCTTCACCAGGCGTGACACGACGAATGCCTGGAGCAGCACGGAGGCCACGTTCACCCAGAAGAAGTAGCTGCCGTAGAAGCTCCCGATGAAGGCCCCCCGGTCGAATCCGGCCGTCGCCGAGGCCAGCTCGGCCGCCTGCGCGGTGACCAGTCGGGCCAGGATGAACTCGCCCGTCGAGTTGACGATGTTCAGGAGCACGAGGAGGAGAGCGACCAGACGCAGATAGGGATTGGACAGCACGAGGCCGAAGCCGCCCCCCTTCGATGGCGTCGCCGCGCCGGTGGCCGTGGACGGCCTGGACCACACCCTGGTGTAGAGCGCCAGGTGCAGCAGCAGCAGGGCGGCCGCAATCTGCATCATCACCCAGGGGGACACGCCGTTCGAGAAGAGCGCCTGCGCCGCCGCGGCCCCCAGCGGCGCACCCGCGGTCGAGCCGACAGCGATCAGCGGGAACAGGCGGTCCCCTTCGGCCTTGCTGTAGACATCGTTCGCGAACGACCAGAACTGCGCGATCATCGTCAGGCTGAAGATGCCGACCCAGACGTAGAACGCGAAACCGACGTACGGAATCCCGAGCCGGCCAGCAACGACGAAGAGCTCGATGCAGGCGACGAAGGCGACGACCACCGTGACGAGCAGCCGGCTCCTGGACAGGCGCGACACCAGCCAGCCGTACAGGGGCACATAGCCCAGCAGCACCGCCGCCTGCGCGCCCGCCGCGTAGGACTTCAGCTCTGCACCGCCCGTGGTGAGGATGAGCGGCTCGCGAACCGTCTTGAGGATGTAGTAGGCCAGCAGCAGGAGGAAGACGTTCAGGAACATCAACAGCGCGTGCGCCCCTTCGCCGGGGCGCACGTCGCCGAAGAGGCGAAGCGCGCGGTCGAGTCGCGAACCCGGGCCGGTGGCCTCCACGCCAGACATCGTCAGGGTGCGTTCAGCGCGCGAGCATGCGCCGGTTCCACGCCCTATCGGCCGCGGATGACGCGAACGGTCACGGCGAACTCGCCCGCGTTGTCGCCCACCACGTCGTCGTTGATGCCCAGCCAGAGAGGCCCGGCGCCCGGCATGGGGAGCGGGTCGGTCTGGTTGCCAATCGGGAACGGCACGCCGCCGCCCACACGCCCGATGAGCGCACCCGCCAGGAACTCCGGCGCGGGCGAGCTGGCCGCCTTGCGCCCCGTCAGCGAACCGGCCGCCCGGGCCTTGTCATTGGCGTCGGCCGAGAGCTGGATTTCGCCCCGCACCGAGAACTCCACGCGATCGTCACGCCGCACGGTGATGTTGGTGGCCGTCCACTGCTGGTTCGCCGGGACACGGATGGCGCCCGCGGGGAGTTGCGTGGCCGTGCCGCCGCCCGCGCTGCCGGGCTGCTGCGGGTAGTTCCCGAGGTAGATGCGCGCCACCTCTGACATCCGGAACCGGCGCTCACCGCCCGCCTGGAAGGTGACGCTGCGAGGCTCGTTCGGCTTGGCCGAGCCCTCACCGCCCTCGATGTTCACCAGCCGGCCGCGGAGCAGCTCGCCGCCCCGGGTGACGAGCACGTGATCGGCGCCCTGCGCCGCCTGGGTCTCGTTGGCGGGCAGGTTGCCGGCATTCCCGCCGACGTCGATGACCAGCGCGTCCCGCATGGGGAACTGCCGCTGGTCCGCCTGCGTCACGCGCACGTAGACGGCATCGGTCTGGCGATTCCAGTCTTCGAAACGCCCCGAGACGCGTTCACCGTTGCGGCGCACCACGGTGACCTGCTCCTGCGCGTACGGCACCACGTCCATCAGAAGCGTGGCGAGCACGAGTGCAAGGAAGCCGGTGATGGTCTTTGACATCCCTTCAGTATACCGACCGCGATGTGCCCGGCTATCCGATTTGCGCCAATGTGAACTTCTGCAGTGGATCGGCCGTTGACCGTGACGATCGACTGCTTTCGATGCTATCAAGGAGACTGGTGGCTTCATGATTTCCCGACGCAACATGCTGGCGACGCTGCCGGCCCTGCTCGTTCCCGCACTCGCCCGGGGCCAGCGCCAGCATCTCGTGGCCGGAGTGTGGAGCGGCGCGGTCACGGACGCGGGGGCCGTGATCAAGGTGCTGTCCCGCGCGCCCGATGTGCCGGTCACCCTCCGGGTCACCTCCCCAACGGGCCAGGCCGACGAGCAGATCCTCCTGACGGACCGCGACGGCGTCGCCGGCTTCGCCCTGTCCGGCCTGCGCGCGCGTACCCGCTATCGCTACACCGTCAGCACCCCGGGCGAGGCGCCGATCGACGGAGGGTTCCGAACGTTCGCGGACGGGCCGTCCTCGTTCCGCGTGATCTTCGGCTCCTGCGCCCGCACGGGATCGGCGAGCCCCGTCTTCACGGCCATGCGCCAGCTGGATCCGGACCTGTTCGTGCACATGGGCGATCTGCACTACGAGAACATCGCGGTGAACGAGGTCGGCCGATTCAGGCGCGCGTACCACGAGGTGCTCTCGTCTCCCACCCAGTCGGCGCTGTTCCGTTCGGCGCCCATGGCCTATACGTGGGACGATCACGACTACGGCCCCAACGACTCGGACCGCCGGTCGCCCAGCCGGCCGGCGGCGCTCGAGGCCTATCGCCGTTTCGTTCCGCACTATCCGCGACCGGAGCACGCGGGCGTCTTCCAGGCATTCACGGTGGGGCGCGTGCGATTCGTGATGACCGACGCCCGGTCGGCACGGTCGCCGCGATCGGCGCCGCGCGCCGAACGCACGATGCTTGGAGCGGCGCAGCGTGCGTGGCTCGTGGAGGAACTGGAGGCGGCGGGCTCAGCGCCGCTCGTCGTGTGGGTCAATACGGTCCCGTGGATCACGAAGCGCGACGAGTCCACGAGGGAAGGCTGGGCCCCTTACGACGACGAGCGCCGGCACCTGGCCGACACCATCGGCCGGCTCGGCCTGACGGATCGGCTCGTCATGTTGAGCGGCGATGCACACATGCTGGCCATCGACGACGGCACGAACAGCCAGTACTCGACGCTGCCGAACGCACCCCGGCGGGGCTTCGTCGTCGCGCACGCCGCGCCGATGGATCAGCGCACCACGACGAAGGGCGGGCCCTACAGCCATCCGGAGATCGCGAGCAACGGGCAGTACGGCGTGATGGACGTCACCGACGAGGGCGGGCGCGTGACGGTGCGCCTCCAGGGCATGCGCGGCGCGAAGCCCCTGCCCCGCATGCGCCTCGAGTGGACACTCTGAAGGAGAAACCACATGTGCAGATTCCTGATCTGGGGCTTCGCCCTGGCCTATGCGGGGGCCCTGATCCTCCTGGGCATCGGCACGTTCGGGCTCTTCGGCCAGGAACGCGACCCGCTCTCGGGGGTCTTCCTGGTTCCCCTGGGCCTGCCATGGAACCTGCTGGGGGGCGGACTGCCGGCCCCATGGCTCCCGCTCGTTGGGATTCTGGCACCAGCCGTCAACCTGGCCATCCTCGTCGCCCTCTGCCGGGCCTTCCGGGCGTCGGCCGCTTCCTGACCCGGCCCGGGCGTCGAGGGCCCGCGCCGGGCGCGGGACTCCGGCGGCACGCCCCCTTCGCGCGGCCGTCACCTCCCAGGCGCAAAGTGGATATCCCGCGCCTCGCGCCTCGGCTAACGTTGCCGGGGGACATATCCCGGAGGTGACGCGATGGAACAGGTCGTTGGTGGCGCCGTCGGTGGGGTGATCGGCCTTCTCCTCGTGGCGTTGATTGGACTGGTCATCGGGGCCATCGCCAAGCTCCTCGTGCCGGGACCCGACCCCGGCGGCTGGTTCGTCACCCTCCTGCTCGGCATCGCCGGCTCGTGGGTGGGAAGCTTCATCTTCGGCGCACTCGGGATGACCAACATCGGCCTGCTTGGCGCCATCGTCGGCGCCGTGCTGCTGCTGCTGGCCTACCGGTTGCTGAAGCGCGCCTGAGGAGCCGGGATCCTCGGGAACACGTAGAGAACAACAAGGGAACGAAACCATGAAGCAGGTTCTGAGCATTGTCGCGCTGTCCCTGGCGGCCTCGACGCTCGTGGCGGCGCAGTCATCGTCGGGCGAGCATCACGTCCTGTCAGGCGTCGTGTCGAAGATCGATCACGCGGCGAAGACCGTGGCCGTGAAGACGAGGGACGGCGCCACGGTCGTGGTCCACGAAACCGAGAAGACCCTCGAGCACGGGGCGGCGGCCGCGAAGGAAGGCGGCCACATGGTCGTGCACTACTCCACCCAGGCCGGCAGGGCCGTCGGCCACACCGTGAAGCACGTGGGCCAGAAGGCCCTGTCGACGACGAAGGGCGTCGTGACGAAGGTGGACTCGACCGCGCGCACGGTCACCATCAGGACCGCCCAGGGCGCCGAACACGTGTATCACGTCGCCGAGGACGGCGTGGTGTCGGCCGGCAAGGCGACCGGGCACGCCGCCGCCGAGACCTGGGGGCATCTCGAGGACACGGCCAGGAAGGGCGCCAACTTGACCGTCCACTTCACCGAAGAGGCAGGGCGACGCGTCGCGCACGCCTTCGGTCACGACAAGTGACCATGACGCGCCTGCGACAGGCCCGCTCCTTCGCGTTCGTCACCTCGCTCCTGCTGGTGGCGGTCGCCGTCGCGGGTTGCGGCGGGACGACGGATCGCGCCGCCACGAATCCCGGGGATCCGGCGCCGCTGGCGGCGCCGGCCACGGCACCCGCCGCGGCTCAACCGGACAACCCGCTGGCCGGGACCGCATGGCGCCTCGTCGAGTTCCAATCGATGGACGACGCGAGGGGTACGACGAAGCCGGCCGACCCGTCGCTGTACACGATGGAGTTCCATGCCGACGGAGCGGTCTCCATGCGGCTCAACTGCAACCGCGCCACGGGGTCCTGGAAGGCCGTGCCGAGCGCCGACCCGTCGAACGGTCAGTTCGAGTTCGGCCCCCTGGCGGCCACGAGGGCGCTCTGCCCGCCGCCCAGCATGGACGAGCTCATCGCGGCGCAGGCCCAGTACGTCCGCGGCTACATGTTGCGCGACGGTCGCCTCCACCTGAGTCTGATGGCCGACGCCGGCATCTTCGTGTGGGAGCCAGTCGCGGCCGGGGCGGCTGACTCCGGCAAGGCGCCTGACACCGCCGCAAGCGCGTCGGGGACGATACCCGCCGACGTCGTCGCCCTCATCAGGAAGGAGTACTCGAGCCCTGACATGCCCAGCCGCTACCTGTCGGGCACGGCCGATCTCAACGGCGACGGGCGACCGGAACTGCTGGTGCACGTCGTCGGGCCCATGGCCTGCGGGACCGGCGGTTGTCCGACGCTGGTGTTCACACCGGGCGAGGGCGACCGCTACACGCTGATGTCGACGCTCACCGTCACGCGCCCGCCCATCCGCGTCTCACCTCGCAGCAGCGGGGGATGGCGCAACCTCATCGTCGAGATCGGGGGTGGGGGCGGCCGGAGCGGCCACGCCGAGGTGGCCCACCGCGGACAGGGCTACCAAGAGAACCCGACGGTTCCGCCGGCGCGGCGCATCACCGACCTGGCAGGTGCGCACGTCGTCATCGACGAGTTCGATTCCTTCGAGGCGGCGACGCCGCTGCCGCCCGACTGAGCGCCCCTATCGCCTGACGGGATAGGGATAGCCGCCGGCCAGGGCGGCGTCGAGCGCCTTGTCATGTCCGTAGATGTCGTCCACGAAGAAGACGACATCTTCGGAGTTCACGTGCACCGTGTCGTAGAAGAGCACCACGGTGAGCGGCCGCCTCAGGTTGACGCGCGTCGGGCGCTCGCCCTGCATGGCCGCGTCGATGCGCTCACGAGTCCACTCCGCGTGCTCGCGCAGCACCCATTCGCCGAACCTCGCCGGATCCTCCAGCCGGATGCAGCCGTGGCTGAAATCGCGTCGCGCCCGCGAGAAGAGCTGCTGCGCGGGCGTGCCGTGCATGTACACGTTCTCGGAATTCGGGAAGATGAACTTGGCGAGACCGAGCGAGTTCCTCGGGCCCGGCTTCTGCCGGATGGACAGCTTCCCGGCCACCACCGCAGAGAGGTTCTCCGCCGTGGGCGCCAGCGCCGGTGCGCTGTCGGCGCCGCTGGCGACGATCTCGAGCTGCTCGCGGTCGAAGTACGACGCATCACGCCGCTGGTGCGGGATGATTTCCTTCACCGTGATCCCGCGCGGCGGGTTCCAGTACGGGCGGAAGATCACGTACTCCATCTGCTCGATGAAGAGCGGCGTCTTGTGGTCGAGCGACTGCCCGACGACCACGTTCATCCGCAGGGGCTCCTCGCCGCTGACCGGGTCGGTCGCCCACAGGCGGAAGAGCGGGACGTTCACGAACACGTTGGGGCGATCGTCCAGCTTGGGCAGCCACCGCATGCGCTCCATGGCGAGTTCGATCTGGCGCACGCGGTGAGTCAGCGTCACGTTGAGGGCCTTGACCGTGCCGGCGCCGATCACCCCGTCGCCTTCGAGGCCGTGGCGCTGCTGGAACCGCTTGACGGCCTCGACCAGCGCACCGGAGTAGGTCGTGGATCGGCGCGCGGCGTCCGAGTCGGTCGGGGCAAGGTCGCCGAGAACGGCCAGGCGCTCGGCCAGCGGCCCGACGCCCGCCCAGGTGGCACCGGGCTTGATGCTGCGGACCGCGCCAGGCTCCGGCACCGGCGGCGGCTCGCCCCGCGCGGCCCGTGCCCGGTAGTCGGCCAGCGTCCGGCGCGCGCGGGCGTAGTGTGCGAACGGCGGCTGGAGCGAGTCGAGCATCGCGGAGAGCCCGCGGCCCTCCCGCGCCTCGCGCAGCAGCGCGTGCGGATCCACCGGCTTCCGCTCGATCTCATAGCCCCAATGCATGGTCGCCGGATCGACGCGGCCGTTGTGCACGGCCCGGAGGATGCGTGCCCCCGCCACACTGAGGGCGAGGTCGAACATCGCCCGGTCCGGCGCCGACCCGGCGCCGCCCTTCAGCGCCATCCACTGCTCCCGAAGCCTGGAGACGTCGTAGTCGGACGGGTCCAGACCGTGCTCGCCCGCCGCCGCCAGGGCCGCGATCGTCCGCTCGACCGACGCCAGCGGGATCGTGCCGTTGAACCAGAGCAGCCCATCGGGCTCGGCGCCGTACAGGGGCGCGAGATCGGCGGCGACGTCCCCGATTCGCCCCCACGTCAGGCCCGGATGCTCGCCCGCCGTGAGCATCGACTGTACGGTCTCGGAGACCCCCGGCTCCTGCGCCGCGGCTCCGACAGGCGCCTGCGCGGACAGCGTGGCGGCTGCCGCCGCCCGCGTCGCGGCCGACAGCGGGCCGTCACCCGGACAGGCCACCGCGGCCACGAAGATCAGGGCCTGCCATCGCCGAGCGGGCGGTCGGGAGGGCTGCCCGCTCAAGGCCGCGCCTTGCACTGGAGCTCGGCGGTCTCGCCGGTGACCGGGTGCCGCCACGACACCGCTACCTCACTGCCCTTGTTCCAGAAGGTCACGTTCTGCCCTTCGTACTTCGCTCCGCTGGCGGCGGGCACCAGGTAGGCGACCACGCTCTGGTCGCCGCGCTCGATGCGCGCGGACGGCGGGTCGGTTTCGAAGAAGGTGGCAGCGACGACGTTGGACGGGTTGTTCTGGCAGGCAAAGAAGGCGGGCTTCTTCGAGGGCACCAACCCGTATTGCACCTGGAGCTCGGCGATGCGAAGCCGGTACTGGCTCTCGACGCACTCGCGGACCGAGGTGGCGGTCCAGCTCGCGGTCAGGAAGACGGCGTTGTCTGCGTCTTTGGCCTTCCAGCACTCGTTGCGCCCGCTCACCCACCCTCGCTGCTCCGTGCGGAGCCTGGCTGGCATGCCGTCCCGGGCCTTGGCGAGGGCGGCCTTGTAGACCCCATCCAGCTTGCGGTCGAGCGCCGCCAGGGCCGCGTCCTTGCAGATGAGCTGCTCGACCTCACCCTTCGCCTTCGCGCAGTCGAACGTCGGGCCCTGGGCGTTCAGCGCCGGCACGCTGATGAACACGACCACGGCCATCACGACGCATCTGATTCGTGCACGCATTGCTGTCTCCATGGCTCGAACGATGGCCCACGGGCGGTGCCGCAAGGCTCGGTGAGCGATCATCCGTGATCGTGCCTGTTTCACGCCGCCCCCCGGCTCTCGAAGGGGCGCACGGCCGCGGCCGGGACGGCGCTGGTCGTGCAGCAGGCGCGCCGCTGGCGGGCGCCGCGCAGCGTCTCCGACGGACGCTCACCGAAGCGCCTCGCGTACTCCTGCGAGAAGCGGCCCAGGTGGGCGAAACCACTGTCGAACGCCGCAGTGGTCACGGTCGTCCCCGGGTCCGGCGACTGGAGCCTCTGCCTCGCCGTGGCCAGCCGCATCCGCCGCAGCACCAGCATGGGCGAGAGGCCGTACTGTCGCGTGAATACACGGTGCAGCGTACGGGTGCTGACGCCAAGCGCCTGCGCGAGCCGCTCGACCGACCATGGTTCCTCGAGCCGATGCGTCAGCAGGTCCAGAACCGGGTGAAGAGGTGTCGGGAGGGAAGCCGTCGTTGGTTGGATGTCTTGCATGCGTTGCTTGCGACGCAGTGGTCCTCTCCAAGGATCCTCGACCTGCAGGCACGGCGATACTTCCCTTTGGTGAAGGGGCGAGCGAGTGGTGCGGGGCCGGCTCAGCCCGAGTGGCCGGAGAGGCCGAGCCGTTCGGCGATGCGCACGAGATCGGCTGTGGAGCGGGCGTGCAGCTTCGCCATGACCTTCGCCCGATGGAGCTTGACCGTGCGATCACCGATGCCGAGGTCGATGGCGATCTGCTTGTTCAGCTGCCCGCCCACCACGCGAAGCCACACCTCGCGCTGGCGATCGGTCAGGGCAGCAACCCGTGCACGAAGCCCCTCGAGTTCGGACGTCTGGCGGCGCCGAGCCGTGTCACGACCCAGGGCGTCGGCGACCGCCGCGAACAGCTCGTCCGCCACGACGGGCTTCTGGAGGAAGTCCACAGCACCGTGCTTCATGGCACGCACGCCGGCCGCCACGTCACCGTGCCCTGTCAGGAAGACGATCGGCGCGGCACATCCCTTTCCGACCAGCAGATCCTGCAGCTCGAGGCCGCTGGCCCCCGGCAGGCGCAGATCGACGAGCAGGCAGCCGGTCAGGCCGGGTCCGGCCACCGCGAGGAGTTCCTCGGCGGTCGCATAGAGCTCGACCCGATGGCCGGCGCCGCCCAGGAGCCGGGCGAGCGACCTCCGCGTCGAGGCATCGTCGTCGACGACATGAACGGCGGGCACGTCGCTCACGAGCGCTCCCCGGCCGGTCTCGCGGCCGGCAGTGTCAGCGTCATCGATGCGCCGCCAGACGGCGGGGACTCTGCGCTCAACCGCCCGCCATGCCGCTCGGCGATCGAGCGACAGATGGCAAGCCCCACGCCCAGGCCCTCGGGTTTGGTCGTGACGAACGGCTCGAACAGCCGGGCGGCCACGTCCGCGGCGACCCCGGGGCCGTTGTCGCGGACGACGAGATCCACGTGCCCGTCGCGCGACGACGTCTCGATACCGATGCGTCGCTCGCCGGCCACGCCGGACAGGGCCTCGCAGGCGTTCACCACCAGGTTCACGATGATCTGTCCCAACTGGACGCGAAGGCCTTCCACGGGCGGCAGGTCGTCGGCCAACGCGAGTTCGACCTTCACGTGACGGTCCTCGATCTCGCGTCGAACCACCGGAAGCACTTCCAGCACCAGAGCGGACAGGTCGAGCGACGCGGCCTCCGGACCACGCGCCCGCAGGAACCCACGCAGGCCCTGCACGACCTGGGACGCGCGATGGGCATCCTCGACGATGTCGGCGAACAGCTGTTCGAGCTCCGCCGGCCGCTGCAGGTACTGCGCGAGGTGGCGCTTGCCGGCTTCCGCGTTGTTGACGATCGCACCGATCGGCTGGCGAACCTCGTGCGCGATGCTCGCGGCGAGTTCCCCCGCGAGCGCCGCGCGCGACACGTGTTCCAGTTGCGCCCGAACGGAGGCCATCCGCTCCTCGGCCTGCCGCCGCTCCTCCATCGCGCGCAGTCGGTCCTCGTGCCTGCGCTCGATGGCCCCGATCCGCGCGCGCACGCCCGCGACGGCCAGCAGGACGACCGCCAACGCTGCGGCGCCGCGAGAGGCCGTGGCCTGCCACCACGCCGGCAGGACCTGGAGTTCCACGACGGCCGGGGCCCTCGACCAGATACCATCTTCGTTGCGGACGTCGACGAGAAAGCGGTGACGGCCAGGCCCCGGCGGTGTCCAGTCCACGAGGCGGTCGGGCCCGGCGTCAACCCAGTCGGGATCGACACCTTCGAATCGAAACCGGAACATCAGCCGTTCCGGATAGTGGAGCTCGAAGGCGGTGAAGCCGATGCGTACCCTGGCCGTCAGTGGCGGCACCTGGACAACGGATCCCGGCGTGAGCGGCCCACCGTCCGTGCGGACCTCCTCGATGCGAGCGACAGGCGGGGTCGTGTTGAAGGGAAAGGCGTTCGCGTCGATGACCACCACTCCATCGATGGTCCCGAACCAGAGCCGCCCATCTTCACCCGCGAACCCGGCGGGGCTGCCGAAGTTGGCTTCGGGCACGCCCCGCTCCTCGCCGAGGAGGACGGGCGCCAGGGCCCGGGCCCGGCCATCCGCCACGTCTTCCAGTGCGCTCCTGTCGACGACCACGACCCCGCGGTTCGTCGAGATCCACATCCGGCCGCGACCGTCGGCGAGCATCCGCGACACGGCATTGTCGGGCAGCCCCTGATCGACGGTGAGTCGAGCGGCCTGTCCCCCACGAAGCCGGCCCACGCCGCCCCCGTAGGTGCCAAGCCAGACCGTGCCATCGGGCTCCGGGACGATGTCACGCACCTGTCCCCGTGGCACGGACTCCTGCTGGCCGAACCGCGATACCTCGCCCCTGAGCACCCGGAACACCTCGCCATCGCCGCCGATCCAGAGGGCGTGGTCCGGTCCCACCACCGCGGACACGAGGGGCGAGGGCAAGGAGAACTCGTGGAGGACGCGGCCCTGAGGCGAGATGTGCTGCACGACACCGCCCCGCGAGATGACCCAGATCGAGCCGTCCGCGTTCACGGCAATCGCCCCTTCCTCGGAGGGCAGGCCGGTCGTCAGCGTCCGTGCTTTCAGCGATCGACCGTGCACCCGCATCAGGTCGGGACCCACGCGCGCCCACACGCTGTCATCGTCGCCCCGGGCGAGGGAAATCTGGCAGGGCGGGTGGGCGACCCCGTGATCGATGGCCCGCATCGCGCCGAAGCTGTCCACGTGATACAGGTTGCCGCATCCAGCGTCGACGAACCCGCCGCCCCGACCATCCCCGGTCAACCCGCCCACGGCGCCGAGTCCGACTGCCAGCCGTCGTCCCGGCACGCGATTCACGCGGAACAACCCGGCGCCGGCGACGCCGACCCACACGGCACCGTGCCGGTCGTGCAGCATCGACCTCACGGGGAAGGGCGTGGGCAGACCGAGCGGCAGGCGCGTCCGCTTCCACGTACCGTCCGAATGCGGCTCCACTCGGGACACGGAATCCGCGGTGGCCACCCAGAGGGACCGGTCACCAGCGGGCGTGACATCGAGGATGTCTGCCGCGAACGGCGGCTGGATCTCCAACCACCCCATGTCCCCATCAGCGAGGTAGCCGACGCCTGACTTCAGGCCCAGCCACAACCCACCGCCGGCGCGAGGGGCCATCGCCATGCGCGCGGCCGTGAGGGGAATGCCCTCTGCCGATGGGTCCCCGAGGTTGACGAGCCCGCGTTCGGACTGGGCCCAGACCTCGCCGTTCTCCTGGAGAACCAGCGCCTGGACGAACTGACTCCCCACCCAGGCATGCCTCACGCGCGTCCACGGCTGCCGGCCTTCGGTTCGCCAGACGCGGCCATCCGACGACCGGCAGTAGGCGCGGCCGGCCGGGTCGACCGTCAGCTCGAGCGCCTCGAGGGTCGCCATCGGCGGCGGGACGAGCAGGCTCGCCCGTCCACGCTCGACGCGTCCGAGGTGTCCCTCCTGGCTCAGGAACAGGAACGAGGCCTCGCCCTCGGGCGCGAGGGCAACGATGCGGTTGGCGGGAATCCCCTCGTCGGCGGCGACGTCCAGGACCTTGAAGACGCTGCCATCGAAGCGCACGAGGCCGCCGAAGGTCGCCAGCCACATCTCGCCGTTCGGCAGGATGAGGAGGTCGTTGATCGTGTTCTGGGGCAGGCCCTCGGCCGTTGTCCACTGAACGACGCGATAGTTCTCCCCGGTGCTGGCCTCCTGGAGGTGGCGGGCCCGTGCGGCGGCGAGCCTCTCACCGGGAAAGAGGCCCACCAGGGCGATGGCTACCGTGAGAAGGCCGGTCCGCGCGCGCGAGACGCGAGACCGGCCATCGTGACGGACCGCGGGCACCCTCGGACTGTAACCCAAAGCCGCCGCGATCTCGGGTGAATCCGTTGAAGCCTCGAACGCATCCGTGTCGAAGTCGGACCCGGAGATCGAGTCCCCGATCGTTGCGGCGAAGGACGGGCCGAGGAACAAACCGGCCTGCCAGCCATTGCGGTTGTCCGCGGTTGTCCGATGTGAAGTCGTCGCGAATCCGGATTGCGCCAGCCCGACTCAGCGAAACACGCGGCCCACGCCGATATAGGTGCGCCACCGGCCGTCGAAATCGGCCGACCCGGCCAGCATGACCGGGCCGATCAGGGTGTCCATGATCACCCCCGCGCTGACATTGCTTCTCACGGTGGCCAGATCCCGGTCCTCGAAGGCGTCGCCATTCTCCAGCCAGCCTCCGGCGAAGATCGGGCCGCCGAGGAAATCGGGCAGCCGGCCCAGCTGGCGCAAGTACCCGGCCGTCGCGACGTAGTAGTGGCTGGCCCGCAGTTCGCCGGAGCGATAGGCACCGAGGCGGAGGGGTGAGCCCAGGACGAACTTGTAGGTGGGCTGGGCGGTCTTGTCGAAGGAGGTGCCGAACCCACCGTAGAAGAAGACACGGGTGCGTTCGCCGAGGCTCCAGAAACGACTCATGGTCCCCGACAACTGGTGCATGCGGCCGTCGAGCGGCACGACCTGGTCGCCGACGACACCGTCGAGCCCGTCCAGCACGCGCAGCCAGCGCACGGAGGCCAGGGTCCCCTTCGTCGGGACCGCGGGGCTGTCCTGCCCGTCGTATCGCCAGACGGCCTGCAGCCCGCTCTCGCCGCCGCGCAATTCGGGCAGGCGGGGATCGCCAATCTCGAGATCCGCCTCGGTCCGTCCGTAGTACGCCCCCACGCGCAGATCGCTTCGGGTGCCGACGTTGGTCCCGATGGTGAGACCCACGCGCGACGTCGTGATGGCGTATTTCGCGATGACCAGGTCGCGACCGAGGCTCTCGGCCGAGTCAGTCACGACGCTGGCGTAAGGGGCGACGAAGAGCGGGCTGGACCTGACCGGCTCGTAGAGCTCGACGCCCGCGGCCGGATACGAGCCCAGGGTGCCGTCGATGCGCAGCTCGGAGCCGGACGTGAGCAGGCCATAGGTCAGATATCGGCCCGTCATGTTGATCCGGAAGTCGGTGGACGTCGTGTTCTCCAGGTTCAGGCCGAGCATCATGAACGGGGGCGCGTAGGGCTTGACGCGGCCCGTCACCAGGACGCCGGAGTCCCCCGCGTCGTTCCTCACGAGGCGCCACGTGATGGTTTCGTACCGATCGAGGCCCAGGAGCTGCGCGATGTCGGCCTCGAGGGCCGGGACGTCCAGCGCGACGCCGACATGGCGCGGGAGCAGGGCGTTCAGCCGTCGCGCGTCACTGGTCGAGAACCCCTCGACGGACACGAATGCCGGCACCGGCACGTCGTGCCGGCGCCGGGCCCGGCGGGCCTCCGTCCAGCGATCCCACTCCGACTGGCTCACCGCGTAGGGCAGCAGCTGGTCCCGCATGGCCTCGGCAGCCTCGTATCCCGCCTCGATGAGGTCGGGACCCCGCCGCCAGTCGAGCGAGCCGAACTCCTTCAGCGGCACGTCGATGGTCACGTCGGCGGACGCGATGGACGTCCGGGTCGACGCACGCATCATGGCGTCGAGCGTCGCACCGGCCAGGCCCAGCAGCGTGTAGCTGAGACCCTCCCGATCGGACAGGTCGCCCACGTTGACGGCGATGACGCGGTCGGCCCCCATGGCCCTCACGACGTCCGCCGGCACGTTGTTCATCGCCCCGCCATCCACCAGCACGCGGCCGTCGAGCTCCACGGGCGGGAAGATGAGGGGCAGCGACATGGTGGCGCGCATGGCCCTGCCAACCGATCCCCGGTCGAGGACGACCTGGGTCGCGCTGATCAGGTCGACGGCCACCGTACGGAACGGGGTCGGCAGTTGGTCGAAGTGCGTGATGTCCGAGTAAGGGGCGGTGATACGGCTGATGAGCAGCTCCACCTGCTCGCCGTTGTTCAGCGACGAGGGCGGAACGATCCCGCGCTTCAGGCCGAACTCCAACCGGGACGGGAACACGCGGGTGTCGGTCTTGCGCCGGATGTTCTTCGAGGCGAAGTTCGACGAACCGAACATCGCGTCCCAGTCGATGGACGCCAGCATCGCATCGAGCTCGGCGGCGTTCATGCCCGTGGCGAACGCCCCGCCGATCAGCCCGCCCATGCTGGTGCCGGCAGCCACGTCAATGGGGATCCGGTGCTCCTCCAACCAGCGGATCACGCCGACGTGGGCGATGCCCCGGGCGCTGCCTCCGCCGAATGCGACGCCGACGATGGGACGACCTCCCGTCGGCGCGATGCGCGCCCGCTGATCGGCGAGGCCCGCAGGGTGAGGGGGCGATACCACGGCGGGGCGCTGCACAGGAGCCGCACAGGCGACGGTCAGCGCCGCCAGCGGCAACCAGAGAGGCCATGTCGTCGACCGGGGGATGCTCATCCAGCCGTCACTGATAACCCGGTTCGAGGCGTTGCATCAAGCACGAGATGTGACACGACCTCACGATCGTCCGCTAGAAGGGGTAGCCGAAACCAAAGAAGACGCGTGTCCCCTCCTTGCCACGCGCCGCCATCGCGTGCAGCGTGACCGGCGTGAACAGCGGCTGCAGCATCAAGCCGCCGCCGACGGACGTGTGCAGGGTGTCGGATGTCTCTCCGCTCACCCACACCCGTCCCGCGTCAGCGAAGACGGTCACGCCCAGTCGGACGGGGACCAGCAGCGGAACCGTGCCCAGCCAGCTGCCGATGCCGACGCTGCCGTACGCCGAGGAGTCTCCAAGGAACCGGTGAGACAGGTACCCGTGATTCGTGCGCCCCCCGAGGCTGGCCGCATCGAACCACGCGTAATCCCCCTCCACCCGTCGCCCGCCCACTCTCGCCATCGCGTGCAGCCGGGGCACCCCGACGTAGGCCGCCACCTCGCCATCGAGACCGCCGTACGACGCATCCACGCTCCACGCCTGCGGCGTGAAGAAGCCAGCGAGCGTGAAGCGAAGCCCCGTGATCTTCCGGTTCGCCTGATCCACCGAGAGGCCCTGTGACAGGTCCGCGCTGCCGTGAATCGCCGGGCGCTCGCGCGAGTCGAAGTGCAGGCCGGCGCGCACCGTCACGAGCCCGAAGTCCCCTGTGCCGAGTGGGGCCTGTTCGCCGAGGACAGTGCCATCGCCCGTCGCGGATTGCGAGTACCGCACCTCCGGGCCGCCGAACACCTCGAAACGACGGCCCAGTTCGAAGCGGACCGTGGGATGGACGGTCAGCACGTCGGAACGGGTCCGGTAGCGCGCGCGATCCGCCTCACGCGGGCTGTCGTTCCCCAGCCCGAAGAAGTTGTAGCGGTCGATGCCCGAGCCATGAGCCTCGACCTGGAAGACCACGTTCGACGCCGGGCGGCGAAACGTGCCGACGTATTCCACCTTGCCCGTGTTGTCGCCGACGGCATAGCCCCCGCGAATCGACTGAACCGACGCTGCGGGCTCGGTCCGGAAGCCCCACGCGGTTCGCGTCATCCCGTAGCCGAGAAACAGGCGGTAGTCCGGGCTGTACACCACGATGGGCCCCGAGGTGGACCATCGGCCGAAGTTCCTGGCCTCCAGCCACGGGGCCTCCTCGACGCGCGAGGCGTTCACCCAGAGGTCCTGACGCACTCGGGTGCCGCGCCCCCGCGCCACCTCGATGGTCCCGGCGTCGCGCCAGACGTCGGTGCCACCGCTCGAGGAATCGTCCACGACGTCGGCACCGCCGCCGCCGATGACGCGCACGCGGATGGGACCGCCGGCCGGCCCCGTTCGGGTCACACGGTCATCTCCGCCGTGCAGGTAGATGCGGATGTCGTCGGATTCCGAGGCCAGGAAGCGGCGGCGGTAGTACGGGGCCGCATCTCCACCGGCCACCGCGATCGACACGTCGATGGAATCGTCTGCGCCGCGGGCGACCGTGACGGTCTCGGCTCGATCGGTGGCGTGCACGTCCACCGTCTCGGCCTCGTAGCGATACGCGCGGAGCACGTAGGCGACGAGGCCCGCCCGCCGGGTCCTCAGCGCGGCAATCTTGTCGGCGCCGTCGATCGCGAACCACTCGGGAGGCAGCTGACGCAGGGCCCGCTCGATGACCTCGTCAGTGAGGCGTCCGGCCACCTCCGCCGCCACCGTCTCCCAGGCCGCCCGGTCCAGGTCGGCCAGCAACCAGCGGTCCACCTCGAAGCTGTTGCGCAGCGGTCCTTCCAGGTGCTTCGTGTACTCGTCGCTGAACTTCAGGAACTGCGGTGCGTGCGAGCGCATCGCCTGGCTCACCAGCCCGTCGTGGCCGACGAGCACGAAATCGAAGTCCTCGGGCAGCGGCTGCAGGAGGGGCTTGCCTGGAATGCGCATCCAGCGCCATTGGCCCGCATGCCGATCGTAGTTGTCCACGAACAGGTCGAGCACCCGCGCGCGGAGCAGCGCGCGGCTGTCGACGCGGTTCTCGGGCCCGGCGAGCCACCGCTTCCACAGCTCCGTGGACGAGATGATCTCGGTCGCGCCCATGAACCCCGGTGTGCCCCCGGGCCCCGGCAGGGGGAACTCGTCGATGGTCCCCACCTCATGGGCAAACTGCCCGCGGAACTCTCCCAGCGCAGCGTCGTCGGGCATGACGACGATCCGCGGGGTGGTGAAGGGGACGCCCACGGCCTCGGCGAGAGGGGGAAAGACGAGCGCGGCACCGGGGTGGGTGCCGGACGTCTGATCCTGGGCCATCTGTCCCGGCCAGCGGTCACGCCAGACTGCGGGCAGGATGCGCTCGGGGTGCTTGTGCAGGGAGCGGAACGTGTAGGACCGGCCGTCGGCACCGCGCAGCGCCAGCCCGAGGCTCTGGGCCTGGCCCACGACCCTGACCGGAGTCAGCCCGCCGCCGGTCGCCCGGAGGTCAAGGACCGGAACGTCAATCGGCGTCGTCCAGAGTTCCCGGTACCCCGCGCCGAACCAGAGCTTCCTGGCACCGCCCGCGTCGTACTGCGGGCCAACCACCACGCGCTGCGTGTCCTGGGCCTCAGCGCCGGTGGCCATCGCCAGGCTGCCTGCCACGCACACGACCGCCGCCACCCAGCTCACACGCATTTTCGTTCCTCCCGCAAATCTCGATCCTCGACCTCCGGGAGGGGCGGCGGCTATCCGTATTGCGCCACAGCAACTTGGCGGGGCCGCCCGTCGGCCGGGGGGCCGCGTTTCGCGGGGGGCCCGACCGGGCCCGACCGGGCCGCCCGTCGGGCGCTGGGCCGCGCTTCGCGCGGGGGCCTCGCCGCTCACGCGGCTCGGTGGGCGGGCCTTCGGCCCGTGGGGTTGCCCACACGCCGCAGGCGTGCCCACCGCGACGCAGCCCACGCGCCGGAGGCGCGCCCACGCGGCGCAGCCGCGCCTTCCCGAAGCGCCGCCCACGCGGCGCAGCCGCGCCCTACAGCCCAATCACCAGCAGCGTCTGATCGTCCTCCGCCTCGCGGCCGCCGGCAAAGGCCTCGATGTCCTCGGTCAGCCGCTCGACGATGACGCCGGGAGCGAGCGCGCCCACGCGGGCCAGCGAGGCGGTGAGGCGGTCCCGATCGTAGAGCGCGCCGTCCGGCGCCTGCCGATCGGTGATGCCATCGGTGTACAGCACGAGACGGTCGCCGGGGACGAGCGCCTGCTCCGGCACCGCGGCCTCGTCCAGGTCCCTGAACAGCAGCATCATCCCGCTGGCCGCGGCCGCCTGCGCGACCCGATCGCCCTCGTGAACCAGGAGGGGCAGGGGATGGCCCGCGCAGACCGCACGCCAGGAGCGCCGCTCGAGATCGAGCACGCCGTAGACCGCCGTCGCGAACATGGCCGTGTCCCAGAGGAACCGGAAGTGCCGGTTCACGTGGTGGAGCACGGCCAGCGGATCGTCCGGGATGCCCGGGAACGTGTGCAGCACGGCCCGGATCATCGCCATCACGATGGCGGCCGGCGCGCCGTGCCCCGAGACGTCGGCGACCATTACGCCGAACCGGTGCGCGTCGATGGGGATGACGTCGTAGTAGTCGCCGCCGGCATGTCGGCTGGTCTGGTAGAAGGCCGCGAACTGCGCCTGCGGATGCGCCGGCATCGAGCGCGGGAGCAGCAGCCGCTGCATGTCGGCGGCGTTGGCCAGCTCCCGGTCCAGCCGGTCGCGGCTGCGCCGGAGCTCGCGCTCGAGGTGCTGCCGGGTCAGGTGATTGGCGACGCGCGCCAGCACTTCCTCCGCCTGGATCGGCTTGGTGATGTAGTCGGCGGCGCCGATGCTGAGCCCGGACACCTTGTCGGACACCTCGCCGAGCGCCGACAGGAAGATGACGACGGCCTCGCGCGTTTCAGGCCGGTCCTTGAGGGCCCGGCAGACCTCGAACCCGTCCATGTCGGGCATCATCACGTCGAGCAGGACGAGGTCGGGCCGCGCGCGCCGGGCGATGTCGAGCGCGGCCCGACCACTGGTGGCCGCGAGGATGCGGTGGCCGCCCGCCTGGAGCGTGCGGACCAGCACCTGGAGGTTCACCGGCGTGTCGTCCACCAGCAGGATGGTGGCGGCGGGCCACGGCTGCACGCCCGACGCGGCGGCGTCAGGCCAGGTCATCGGGCTCCCTCCGCCGACCGAGCAGCCTGTCGGCCGCCTTCCTGAGCCCCTCGAAGTCGAACTGCGCCGTGAGCCGTGCGATGCGATGGCCCAGTGCCGCTTCGCTTTCGTCGCCCGCGACGAGCTCCTGCGCCAGCGCCTCGAGGTCGGTGACGCTGCCAATCCCCGCGGCGTCGTGCAGCCGCCGCGCGAGCCCGACGCGGCGCGAGTGGTCCGACAGCTCCGGCTCGTCGGGCACCTCGGGCGGCGCGCTGACCGTGAAGCGGAGGCCGAGGTGCTCGCGCATGGCCGCGAACAGCGACTCGGCGCGAACCGGCTTCGAGAGGTAGGCGACGCAGCCCGCCTCGTGCGCCGCCTGGCGCGTGTCGCCGAAGGCGCTGGCCGTGACGGCAATCACGGGGATGGCGGCCACGGCGGCGTCGCTCTTCAGGAGGCGCGTGACCTCGAGGCCGTCGAGATCGCCCATCCGCAGATCCATGAAGACGACGTCGGGCCGGTGCCGGCGCACGAGGCCCAGCGCCTCGTGACCCCCGGCGGCGGTGATGACCCGCACGCCGGCGCTCTCGAGCAGGCGCGCCAGGATGCGGCGGTTCACGGTGCTGTCGTCCACCACCAGCGCCGTGAGGTCCTCGCCCGGCGCGAGGCGGGCGTCGAGCGGCGGTCCGTCGGCCCCGTCGGCCGCCGCGCCCATCCCGGCTCCGTCGCCAGCCGGCACGAGCGGCAACGTGAAGAAGAAGCGGCTGCCCTCGCCCGGGACGCTCTCGACGCGGAGATCGTCCCCCATCGTCTGGATGAGATGGCGGCTGATGGTGAGCCCGAGCCCGGTGCCGCCGGCCGCGGCGCCCTCGCGCGTCTGGGTGAACGCCTCGAAGATGCGCGTGAGCGCCTCGGGCTCGATGCCGACACCGGTGTCGCTCACCTCGAAATGCAGCGTGGCGTCGTCCACGGCCTCGATGCCGAGGCGGACCTCGCCCTGATGGGTGAACTTGACGGCATTGCCCAGCAGGTTCAGCAGCACCTGCCGCAGGTGCCGGCCGTCGAGGCACACGTGCCGCGGCACGTCGGGGGCGATGGTCATGGTCAGCAGCAGGCCCTTGCGGCGGGCGGCCTCGGCCACGACGTACTTCAGCTCGATGATGAGCTGCGCCAGGTCGGTGGCCGTTGCCTCGATGTCGAGGCGCCCGGCTTCGATGCGCGAGAGGTCCAGCACGTCGTTGATGAGGTCCAGCAGGTGCGCGCCGCACCTGGCAATGGCCTCGAGGGCGTCGCGCTGCGCGGCGTTCAGCGTGCGGTCCCGCTGCAGCAGCTGGGTGTAGCCCAGCACGCCGTTGAGCGGCGTCCGCAGCTCGTGGCTCATGGCCGCGAGGAACTCGCTCTTCGCGCGGGTGGCCGCCTCGGCCGACTCCTTCGCGGCGCGCAGCTGCGCGTCCCGCTCCCGCCGCTCGGTGATGTCGCGGATGAACGCGCCGAAGAAGTACCCCCCGGCCATCGGCATGGGCGACGTGATGGTGATCTCGATCGGGAACTCCCGGCCGGAGCGATGGATGGCGGCCAGCTCCAGGCGCTGGTTGACGACCGGCGCGTCCCCCGTGTCGAGGAAGCGGCGCATGCCCTGGTGGTGCGCCTCGCGGTAGGCGGGCGGGACGATGGTCTCCGCCATGTCGCGGCCGAGCGCCTCCTCGCGCGTCCACCCGAACACGGCCTCCGCCTGCGCGTTCCAGGTGACGATGCGGCCGGCCGTGTCGGCGCCGACGAAGGCGTCGTGGGCCGTGTCCACGATGAGGCGCGCGCGCGCCTCGCTGTCGGCCAGCCGCGCGAGGGCCTCGCGCCGCTCCTGGTCCGCCAGCGCCGTCGCGATGAGATTGGCGGTGGAGACGGCGAAGTTCTGCTCGTCCACGGTCCACGCACGCGGGGAGCCGACGTGCTCGGCGCAGAGCACGCCCACCATGCGGTCGTCCTGGCGGAGCGGGACGTCAAGCATCGCGCCAATCCGGTTGGGCCCCAGGTAGGCCTGCCCGAATCCCCGCGTTCGCGGGTCGGCGTGTGCATCGTCGGCGGCGATGACGCGGTCGCGCTCGAGCGCCTCGAAGTAGGACGGCGCGTCCTCGCGGCGGATGACGGCCCCGGACTCGTGGCTCTGCGACGCGTGGCGATGGAGCCCGAGGCACCGGATGGCCTGGCGATCCTCGTCCATCAGCCAGAGGCTGAGGCGCTCGACCTGCAGCGTGCGTGCGGAGGCGGCGAGGATGCCGCGCAGGCGATCCTCGAAGCAGCAGCCGCTCGAGTCGGTCTGGCGCGCGGTCAGTTCGGTGAGCGCGCTGCTCTGCGCGACCAGCCGCGCCTCGCTGGCCTTCAGGATCCGCTCGGCGATCACCTGGTCGGTGATGTCGCTGAACACCGTGAGGATGGCCGGCTCGCCGCCGAAGGTGACGCGGCGCGACGACGCGCTCGCCCAGAAGGTCTCGCCCGTCGGGCGCCTCAGCTCGAACCGCAGGTGGTCGGCCCGGCCCTCGCGGGCCACCTGCTCGGCCAGCCTGCGCCGCTCCTCGGGGCGGACGTAGTAGTCCGGCGCGTGCCGGCCCGCCGCTTCGTCCTGCGGGATGCCGAAGACGTCGGACGTACGCTGGTTGATGGCGAGCACGAGGTGATCCCGCAGGCGCGTGACGACCGCCGGGAACGGGCTCGCGTCGAACAGCGGGAAGAAGAGGCCGTCATCCCCCGAGGCCGCACGGGAGCCGGTCCCGACCATCGGTGCCGGCGCAGGCGAAGCCGAAGGCGGGTCGAAGTCGGACATGGTCGAGGTGCGCACACGGCAGGTGTCGCCGTGGACGGACGCGCAGCGAGCCAAGGTACCTGCCGGTGAGCAAGGCGTCAAGCAGGGCCGCGCGGGGAGGCCGCGCGCGGGGGCTTGGGGCCCTGGGGCTTGGGTCGCTCTTCGTGGTGTCGTGTCGTCCTCACAGCAGGCGGCGCGTCCCCTGCTCCAGGTCGAGCAACGCGCGCTTCGTGGGAAGTCCCCCGCCAAAGCCCGTGAGCGAGCCGTTGGCGCCAATCACGCGGTGACACGGGATGATGATGGCGATGGGGTTGGCGCCATTCGCGGCGCCGACCGCGCGCACGGCCGTTGGCGCGTCGATGCGGAGCGCCAGCTCGCCGTAGCTGACGGTCTGCCCGTAGGGGATGGCCTGGAGCTCGTGCCACACCCGGCGCTGAAACGATGTGCCCGCGGGCGTCACCGGAGTGCTGAACCTGGTGAGGCGCCCCGCAAAGTACGCGTCCAGTTCGCGACGCACGGGATCGAGCACGCCGCCCGTATCCGGCGACCAGGCCTCGTCTGGTTCCGGGCATCCGTCCTGCACGAAGGCCAGCACCCGCAGTCCCCTCGTGTCCCCGGCGAGCATCAGCGGGCCGATGGGGCTGTCGATGGTGCGATGGACCACGGAGGTTTGGGGAACCACGCGTCAGATCATAAGATCAGCGGTCACCAGATGCACGAGACGGCCTTCCCGCTTCCCCTCGCCGATTACATCGATCCCGTCGGCGGCTCCCTTCTCGACGTGCTGGCCTCGAGGCTGGCGGCGCAGCCCATCAACGGCGTCGCCACGGCGATCTTCCTCCTGGCCGTCCTGCACACGTTCGTGGCGAACAGGTTCCGGCGCTGGGCGCACGAGGCGCAGCACGCCTACGACGCCGAGCTGCGGGCGCGCGGCGAGACGCCGCACCCGAGCTTCAAGGCCGAGATGCTCCATTTCTTCGGCGAGGTCGAGGTGGTCTTCGGCCTCTGGGTGCTGGTGCTGCTGGCCGCCATCACCGTGGCGCTGGACTGGCCCACGGCCCAGGCCTACGTCACCGAGACGGTCCATTACACCGAGCCCATGTTCGTGGTCGTCATCATGGCCATGGCGGCCACGCGGCCGGTCGTCGGCTTCGCGCAGCGCATGCTCCGTCGCGTGGCGGCGCTCGGCGGCGGCACGCCGTCGGCGTGGTGGTTCACCATCCTGACGCTGGGGCCGGTGCTGGGCTCGTTCATCACCGAGCCGGCGGCCATGACCATCTGCGCGCTGCTCCTCAGCCGCCAGTTCTACGCGATGCAGCCCAGCCGCCGCCTTCGCTATGCGACGCTCGGCCTTCTGTTCGTCAACGTCTCCATCGGCGGCACGTTCACCCACTTCGCCGCGCCGCCCGTGCTGATGGTGGCCGCCCCCTGGGACTGGGGGCTTGGCTTCATGGCCATGCACTTCGGGTGGAAAGCCGGCGTGGCCATCCTGGCCTCCACGCTGGCCTACTTCCTGGTGTTCCGGCAGGAGCTCACGTCGCTCGAGACCACGGCGGCGGTGACGACGGTGGACGACGGCGACAGGCTGCCGGCAACACCGTGGTGGATCGTCGCCGTCCACCTCGCCTTCCTCGCCTTCGTCGTCGTCGAGGCGCACCACCCCGCGCTCTTCATCGGGGCGTTCCTGTTCTTCCTCGGCTTCGCGCAGGCCACCGCGCACTACCAGTCGCCCATCGACCTCAAGCCGCCCCTGCTGGTCGGGTTCTTCCTGGGAGGGCTCGTCACGCACGGCGGCCTGCAGGGCTGGTGGATTGCGCCGGTGCTGGGCGGGCTCAGCGAGCAGCCCCTCTTCTGGAGCGCGACGCTGCTGACCGCGTTCAACGACAACGCGCTCATCACCTATCTCGCGACGCTCGTGCCCAACCTGAGCGACACGCTGAAGTTCGCGGTGGTGTCGGGGGCGGTCACGGGGGGCGGGCTGACCGTCATCGCCAATGCGCCCAATCCCGCGGGCCAGGCGATCCTCGGCAAGTACTTCCAGAACGGGGTGTCGCCGCTGTGGCTGGCGGCCTCGGCCGCGGGCCCGACGCTCGTCGCGGCCGCCTGCTTCTTGCTGTTGTAAGGCCGCGCACGGGCCACGTCCTCACGCGAGGGCGACGTCGAGGGTCATCATGACGGCGAAGCCGACCATCGCGCCGAGGGTTGCCGCGTCGGCGTGACCGCCGGCCTGCGATTCCGGGACGACTTCCTCCACGACCACGAAGATCATGGCCCCGGCGGCAAAGGCCAGCGCGTAGGGCAGCACCGGGCGCATCAGCACCACCGCGGCGGCGCCGATGACGGCCGCCACCGGTTCGACGGCGGCTGACAGCTGCCCGTACCACCAGCTCTTCAGGCGCGACAGGCCTTCGCGCCGGAGCGGCACGGCCACGGCCGTGCCTTCGGGGCAGTTCTGGAGCCCGATGCCGATGGCCAGGGCGATGGCGCCCGCCAGCGTCGCGCCCTCGTACCCAGCGGCCACCGCCCCGAACGCGACACCCACCGCGAGACCCTCGGGGATGTTGTGCAGGGTGATGGCGAGCACCAGCAGGACGCTCTTGCGCCATGTGGTGGAGATGCCCTCGGCATCGGCCAGCGGCCGGAAGAGGTGGAGGTGCGGCAGCAGGTGGTCGGACAGCCGCAGGAACGCGCCGCCCGTGACGAAGCCCACGACGGCGGGCACCCACGGGATCATGCCCATCTCCTCGGCGAGGGCAATCGAGGGCGCCAGCAGGGACCAGAAGCTGGCGGCCATCATCACGCCCGCGGTGAAGCCCAGCGCCGTGTCGAGCGCGCGCTGGCTGAGGTCACGAGCCAGGAACACGGCCGCCGCGCCGAGCGCGGTCAGCGACCAGGTGAACAGACCCGCCGCCAGCGCCTGCGCGACGGGATCGAGCGCGGTGAACCACCCCCGGAGGTCCATGGTCACGCGGACACGACGGGCTACCGCACGCGTCGGAACGTCATCACGCCGGCGGGCTGTCCGTCCGCGTTCTCCTGCCACACGCGCAGCGTGTCGCCCTCGATGGCGAAGTGCCGCCAGGCGGAAGGCTCCGACGCCTGCGGCACCATCTGGTCCGCCGGCGCCCGGGGCTCGAGCCCTACGTAGGTGAGCTGGTCCGCGCCACTCACCGCGGCCTTCGCGGCGAAGTCGAGGACCACCAGGCGCGGGGGCGTGACGCCGGCTTCACCGGGCGCCAGCTCGGCGTGCACGGCGAAGTTGTTGAACTGGTCGAAACTGAGGCGACCGCTGCCCTGGAGGGATCGCCCCTGCGCCTCGATGCCCACCAGCTCCCACTGTCCCATCAGTGCGGCCTCGATGGGCGAGAGGGTGGGCGGCTGCGAAGGACCGGCCGGCGGGCGCCGCCCGCCGCCGCTGATACAGGCCGCCGAGGCGAGGGACACCACCAGCACGAGGACGGTCTTCCACATGGGCACCACTATAATCCTGCGGTGCCCGTGACGCTCGGATCCACGCACCTCCTGGCCTCGGGCCGGCTCCGCGGCCGGCGCGTCGGCGTTGTCTCGAATCCCGCCTCCGTGGACGGGACGTTCACGCACGTCGTCGACGCGTTGATCGCCACGCCCGGCGTGGCCGTCGCGGCCGTCTTCGGCCCCCAGCACGGCTTCCGGTCGGACGTGCAGGACAACATGATCGAGACCCCGCACGCCGAGGACGCCGAGCGGCGCGTGCCGGTGTACTCGCTCTACAGCGACACCCGGGAGCCGACGGCGGAGATGCTCGCCGGCCTGGACGCGCTGGTCGTCGACCTCCAGGACATCGGCGCGCGCATCTACACCTACGTCTACACCATGGCGAACTGCCTGCGCGCCTGCGCGCGCCACGGCGTGGACGTGATCGTCTGCGATCGGCCCAACCCCATTGGGGGCATCGCCGTCGAGGGCCCGATGCTCGAGGCGGGGTACGAGTCCTTCGTCGGGCAGGTTCCCATCCCGATGCGCCACGGCATGACCATCGGCGAGCTGGCGCGCCTCTTCAACGAGCACTTCGGCATCGGCGCGCGGCTCGAGGTGGTGCCGATGACCGGGTGGGCGCGGCACATGTATGCCGACGAGGCCGGGGCGCCGTGGGTGATGCCCTCGCCCAACATGCCCACGCTCGACACCGCCATCGTCTATCCGGGCACGGTGCTCTTCGAGGGCACGATGGCGTCCGAGGGCCGCGGCACGACGCGCCCGTTCGAGCTGCTGGGCGCGCCATGGGTGCGGGCCGAGCGCCTCGCGACCGGGCTCAACGCGCGGCGCCTGCCCGGCGTGCACTTCCGGCCCGCCGTGTTCGAGCCGACGTTCCAGAAGCACGCGCGCACGACGTGCGGCGGCTGCCAGATCCACGTCCTGGATCGGCGCGCCTTCCAGCCCGTGCTGACCGGGGTGGCGCTCATCGAGGCCATCCGCGGCGAAGACCCCGCGCGCTTCACCTGGCGGCAGCCCCCGTACGAGTACGAGCACGACCAGATGCCCATCGACATCCTGGCGGGATCGGCCGCGCTCCGCTCGGCCATCGACCAGGGCGAGACCGCGGAGGCCATCGCGCGGGAATGGCCGGCACGCCACGCACCCTTTCTCGCCGCACGCGAGCGCGTGCTGCTCTATCGCTGACCGATGGCGACGCCCGAACCGGGGCTCGTGCTCCAGCGCGCCATCCGCATCCGTTCCACGCCCAAGCGGGTGCTGGCGGCGTTCTTCGACCCCGAGGATCTGGCGGTCTGGTGGGACACCTCCCGGGCGATTGCGCTGCCCAGACTCCTGGGGCCGTATGCCGTCCAGTGGCCGCCCACGGACTACGAGGACGACGTCCTCGGCAGGCTTGGCGGGACCCTGCACGGCGTGGTGATGGATTACCGCCCGGCCCTGTCCTTCTTCATCGCCGAGGTGTACTACCACCCGCCCAATGGCGACCCGATCGGCCCGATGGCCCTCAGCGTCGAGGCGCGGGCCGTGGGCCGCGAACGGCTGGTGGAGCTCGTCGTGCGCCAGACGGGCGACGATGAAGGCCCGCGCTGGCAGCGCTATTTCCACGTGATGGGTTCCGTGTGGGAGCGTGCGCTCGAGGCGCTGCGCATCCACCTCGAGTGGTCCGGCGTGATCGATCCGAGGGCTCGATGACCGGCGACGTCCAGTTCATCGGCGGCGGCATCGGGGCCAGCGTCGCGTGACTACATCCTCCTCACCCGCAGGAAGTTCGCCGTCCCTCTGTCGAGATCGGGCGACACGTTCACGACCACCACGGTGGCGCCCGCCGGAAGGGCACCTGACTGGCGCAGCTGCTCGATGACGCGCGCGGCCACGGTATCCACGTCGCCGTCGATGGCCGTCACGAGCGGCCACGTGCCCCACCACTGGCCCACGCGCCTCGCCACGTCCTCGCGGTCCGTCGCGGCATAGATGAGAGCGCGGGGGCGGCGCGCCGAGAGCAGGCGCGCGGTGTGGCCCTCGCGCGTCACGGCGACAATGGCGTCGGCGCCGGCCTGGTGGGCCAGCGTGACGGCCGCGTCCGAGAGGGCGGCGCCGTGGTGCATGGGCGGGGCCGGCCGGTCCGCCCTCAGGTCCACCTCCGCCTCGCGGATGATCGCGTCGAGCGTGTGCACGGCGCGCACCGGCCAGGCGCCCATCGCCGTTTCACCCGAGAGCATGATGGCGTCGGCGCCCTGGGCGACCGCCGTCGCGGCGTCGCTCACCTCGGCACGGGTAGGCCTCGACTCGGTGCGCATGGATTCCAGCACCTGGGTCGCCAGCACGGCGGGGACGCCCTTCTCGCGCGCGCGGCGGAGCACGTCGCGCTGCACGCGAGGCACGCGCTCCAGCGGGATCTCGAGGCCGAGGTCCCCCCGGGCGACCATCACGCCATCGGCCGCATCCAGGATCTCGTCCAGCCGCGCGATCGCCTCGGGGCGCTCGAGCTTCGCGACGACGGGCACGTCGGGGCGGCCCTCGCGTGCCGTGACCGCACGGGCTGCCAGGATGTCGGCCGCCGACTGCACGAAGCTGAGGGCGACCACGTCCACCCCCAGCGCGAGGCCGAAGCAGAGGTCGCGCTCGTCCTTCTCGGTGAGCCCGGCCGCCGGCAGCGGTACGCCCGGCGCGTTGATGCCCTTGAACTCGCCAAGCTGCCGCCCGTGCACGACCGTGGTCTCGATGGCCGACGCGGCGGCCGACTCGACACGCAGCTCGACATGGCCATCGTCGAGCAGCAGCCGATCGCCCGGCGCCACCGCGCGCGCCAGCGGCGCGTAGGCCGTGAACACGCGGCCGGGCTCGCCGATCCCTTCACCGACGCGGATCGTGAGCGCGTCGCCGGGCGCAAGCGGGATGGGGGCCCCGCCCGCCAGGCGACCGGTGCGGATCTTGGGGCCGGACAGGTCCTGCAGCACGGCAATCGGCCGTCCGGCGCGGGCCGCGGCGTCGCGGACGACGCTGAACCGGCCGGCGTGCTCGGCCGGCGTTCCGTGGGAGAAGTTCAGGCGGAACACGTCGGCGCCCGCCGCCACGAGGGCCTGCACAACGGAGGGGTCGGTCGAGGCGGGCCCGAGCGTGGCGATGATCTTCGTGTGGCGCACCCTGGTAGTCTACAATCGGGGTTCCGATGGCATCGCTGGTGACGCCCGCGGTCGTCGCCTACCTGGCTGGATTGTCCCGCCTCCCTCATCCGCAGCTGGACGTCGTGGCGCGCGAAGGCCGGGCCGAAGGGCTCCCGCTCGTGATGCCCGAGACCGGCGCGCTGCTGCACGCCCTCGTGCGCCTCACCCGCGCCAGGCGCGTGCTCGAGATCGGCACCGCCATCGGCTACTCGGCGCTCTGGATGGCGACGGCCCTGCCCGACGACGGGCAGCTCCTCTCGCTGGAACGCGACCCGGCGCGGGCCGCGCGGGCCCGCGCGCACGCGAAGGCAGCCGGCCACGAAGCCCGGGTGAACGTGATGGCGGGTGATGCCGCGCGCTTCCTCCACAAGATCGCCGGGCCCTTCGACCTCATCTTCCAGGACGGCGACAAGCCGGGCTACCTGCCCATGCTCGACCGGCTGGCCGCGTTCCTGCCGCCGGGCGGCGTGCTCGTCACCGACAACGTGCTGTGGAGCGGCTCGGTCGTCCCCGGCATGGCGCCGCTCGAGGATCGGGACCCGGCCGACGTCGCGGCCATCGCCGCGTACAACGAGCACCTCGTGCACGACGACCGGTTCTACACGGTGTGGTTGCCGGTCGGGGACGGCGTGGCGGTGTCCACGAAGGGTCAAGGCACGGAGGTTCGAAGCACGGGGGTTCGAAGCACGGGGGTTCGAAGCGCGGAGGTTCGAAGCACGGAGGTTCGAAGCGCGGAGGTTCGAAGCACGGAGGTTCGAAGCACGGGGGGTTCGAAGCACGGAGGTTCGAAGCACGGGGGGTTCGAAGCACGGATGGAGTCAATGAGCGAACGGCTGAAGGAATTCCGGGAGTTCCGCGAGAAGATGAACGCCCGCATCCTCGAGAGCGGGAACCTGGAGATCAAGCGCTTCTTCGCGCTCGACTCCCGGGCGTACGAGGACGGCGCCCTGCCGGTGAAGACCAAGGAGCTGCTCGGCCTGGTGGCGTCGCTGGTCCTGCGGTGCGACGACTGCGTCACCTATCACATCGTCCGATGCCGCGAAGAGGGCGTGACGCGCGAGGAGTTCCTCGAGACGTTCAACGTGGCGCTGGTCGTCGGCGGGTCCATCACGATTCCGCACCTCCGTCGTGCCGTCGCCACGCTGGACGAAGTGGAAGAACTCCGATGAAGGCGGCCGACTGGCTGGACATGACAAAGGCCGATGCCCGGCGCAGAGGGATCGAGCCGGTCGTGTCGCTCCTGGATGGCCTGGCCATGTCGGTGCAGGCCTTGAGGGACGCCGCGACGCGGATGGACACCGAGGAGGCGGCAGCCGCCGATGCCGCCAGGGCCGCAGATGCCGCAGGCAAGGCCAGGGCCGCAGATGGCGCGGACAGGGTGGGGGGGCGGCACGGGGATCACGCCGAGCACGCGCCCCACACGACTCACGCGCGTCACGAGGGTGACACGTGGCACCCGGATCACGTCGAGCGCCCGCGGCTCACGAACGCACCCGAGCCGCCGCCTCCCCACGGCAGCCTCGCCGACGTCTCCCTTCGCCTGGCGCGCGGCGAGCTGACGTCCGAGCGACTGGTGGAGGACTGCCTTCAGCAGATCAGGGATCGCCAGCCGGTGCTGAACGCGTTCATCACCATCACCGCGGACCAGGCGCTGGCCGCGGCCCGCGCGGCAGACCGCGAGATGGCGGGCGGCCGGCATCGTGGGGCGCTGCACGGCATTCCCGTGTCCCTCAAGGACCTCATCGACCAGGCCGGGTTGCCCACGACGGCCGGATCGCTCGTCCGGAAGGATCACCGCGCCAGCCACGATGCGCCGGTCACAGCGCGCCTGCGTTCAGCGGGCGCCGTGTTCGTCGGCAAGACCAACCTGCACGAGTTCGCCTTCGGCACGACCAGCGACGACTCCGGCTTCGGCGCCGCGAAGCACCCCGTCGACCCCACCCGTTCGCCCGGCGGCTCCAGCGGGGGCTCCGCCATCTCGGTCGCCACCGGCATGGCCCTGGCCACCGTCGGCACCGATACCGGCGGATCCATTCGCATTCCCTCCGCCGCGTGCGGCATCGTCGGCCTCAAGCCGCAGTGGGGTGAAATCCCGGCAGACGGTGTCGTCCCACTCAGCCGCCAGCTGGATCATGTGGGGCCGATGGCCCGCACGGTCTCGGACGCCTGGATCCTGTACGAGGTGATGGTCGGCGCAGGCGCGGCCACGGGGGCCACGCTCCATCCCAGCGCGGTGGCGGGCCTGCGCGTCGGCGTGCCACGTGGCTACCTGTTCGATCGGCTCGACGAAGAGGTGGAGGGCCTGGTGCTGGGAGCGGTCGAACGCCTGGCCTCGGCGGGCGCGCAGGTCGTGGACGTGGACATCCCGCACGTCACGGACACCCCCCACGTGTACCTGCCGCTCGTGCTCGCCGACGCGGCCGAGTACCACGCGCGCACCCTGGAGGTTCAACCCGGCGACTACACGCCCAACGTGCGCTTTCGCCTGGAGATGGGCCGCTACGTGATGGGCGAGGACTACGTCCGGGCCGAGCGTCTGCGCGCCCGGCTCTCCCGCGAGGTGGACGCGGCGCTCGCGGACATCGACGTGATGGTCCTGCCCGCACTCTCCATCCCGGCGCCGCCCATTGGCGCCGCGACCGCGCCGGTCAAGGGCGGCACCGAACCGGTGCGGGCGGCGATGCTCCGCTGCACGCAGCTGTTCAACCTCACCGGGCACCCGGCCTTGTCGCTTCCGTGCGGCCTGACGCGTACGGGCCTCCCCGCGGGCCTGCAACTGGTCGGCCCGCGACGCGGGACGCAGCGGCTGCTGCAACACGCGCTGGCGGTCGAGCGCGTGCTCGCCGCCTCATGATCGCGCCGTTCTTCCACCGCTGGGAGCTCCGGCTGGCCGAGGTCAGCCAGGCCGACCGCGTCGTCCGCCCATTCGAGTGGGGCCTCGACTGGCTCATGCCGCCCCACGTCACCAGCGTCGCCCATCCCGGCGACGATCCCGGGGGCCGCACGCCGGCGGCGGACCCGCCGGGGCCCGCGGCCGTGGATCCGCGCGCCGCCATCCGGGCATGGGCGGACGAGGTGATGCGCGACTCCGATGCGTTCTTCACACCCGCACGCACGCGGGACTACGCGCTCAGCGAGGCGCCAGCGCACCTGCGCGCGAGCGGTGAGGCGGGCACGCTGACCTTCCCAAGCGGTTTCACCACGCCGCACCCTGCGAACAACACGGTCCACGCCCGGTACTTCCCGCCAAGCCCCGTCCGCAAGCCGAAGGCCGGGGCGGCCCGCCGTGCGGTCGTGGTGCTGGCACAGTGGAACTCGGATCCAGAGGGCCACATCGGCCTGTGCAAGCTGCTCGCAAAGCTGGGGATCGCGTCGCTGCGCATCAGCCTGCCCTATCACGATCGGCGCATGCCGCCCGAGTTGACGCGCGCCGACTACATCGTGTCGTCCAACGTGGTGCGGACGCTGCAGGTCTGCCGGCAGGCGGTGATGGACGTCCGGCTGGCGCTGTGGTGGCTGCGCGACCAGGGCTACGAGCGACTCGGCCTGCTCGGCACGAGCCTGGGATCCTGCCTGGCGATGCTCACCGGGGTGCATGAGCCGCTGGTGCGCGCGCAGGCCCTGAACCACGTGTCGCCCTACTTTGGCGACGTGGTGTGGCGAGGCCTTTCGACCGAGCACGTGCGGCAGGGCCTCGAAGGCCACATGGACCTGGAGGGGCTGCGCGAGCTGTGGCGTCCCATCAGCCCGTGGTCCTACCTCGACCGCGTGCACCGCACGCGGACGCTCCTGGTGTATGCGAAGTACGACCTCACCTTTCCCGTGGACCTGTCGCTGCTGCTGGTGAAGGAGTGGCAGCGCCGCGACCCGCGGGTGAAGGTAGCCACGCTGCCCTGCGGCCACTACACGACGGGCGAAGCGCCCTTCAAGTTCCTGGATGGGTACTACCTGGGCAATTTCCTGGCGAGGAACCTCTAGGCGGGGGCGGGCGGGCCCGAGAACCTCAGAACCCCAGAACCCCAGAACCTCAGAACCTCAGAACCTCAGAACCTCAGGAACCTCAGAGATACCTGAGCAGCCGGACCAGCGCCTCGTAGATGGATCCGGCCAGGGACTGGACGAGTGGGGACACTTCGCCTGTCTCGACGGATTCGGCAACGGTCACCGGGTCGGTGAGCAGCAGCCACACCGTGGCGCCGGCGACGATCAGGGCCAGGAGCCCGACCATGCCGACGAGGCTGAAGCTGAAGCTGCCGATGCCGGACGATCGCTGGATCTTGACGTCCATGGCTGGCCCAAACGCGGATCATACACCCGCGCCCTCTGTATGGGACGACGGGCGGGCGCTGGCAGTTTCTCCGGGTGTTGCACGGAGAACCGGGGTCCGGTCAGACCGCCAGGACGATCTTGCCAAACCCCTCGCGTGACTCGAGCCGCCGGTGAGCTTCGGCCGCCTCAGCCAGAGGATAGACGCGGTCTACTGCCGGCATCAGGTCGCCGGCAAAGAAGAGCTCGGCCGCCCGCAGGAGTTCGGCCTTCTGCCCCATGTAGGACCCGAGCAGCGACCATTGGCGGGCGAAGAGGAACCGCAGGTCCACGCGGGCGTCGTGGCCGGTGGTGGCTCCGCAGGTGACGAGCCGCCCCCCCGTCGAGAGGCACCGCAGGCTCTTCTCCCAGGTGGCGGTGCCCACGTGCTCGACCACGACGTCCACGCCGCGCCCGTCGGTGAGCCGGCGCACCGTCGCGGCGAAGTCGTCCGTGGCATGGTTCACGGTCTCGAACGCGCCCAGCTCCCGGGCGCGCGCCAGCTTGTCGTCCGAGCCGGCCGTGGCGATGACCCGAGCGCCGTGCAGCCGGGCAATCTGGATTGCCGCCTGGCCGACGCCGCTCCCCGCGCCCAGCACCAGCACCCGTTCGCCCGCCTGCAGGCGGGCACGGGTGACGAGCATGTGCCAGGCGGTGAGAAACGCCAGCGGAAATGCGGCGGCTTCGATGAAGCCGATGGCGTCGGGCAATGCGATGAGGTTCTGGACCGGGACCCGGACCAACTCCGCGTAGCCGCCGTCGCTCTGGTAGCCGAGCACGTCGTAGCGGGGGCACTCGTTGTCGCGGCCTTCGAGGCAGCGGGCGCACCGGCCACAGGCGAGGCCGGGCTGCAGCATCACGCGCTGGCCCTCGGCGAAAGTACCCGTCGGTGCGAGAGCGACCTCGCCCGCGACATCCGCGCCCGAGATGTGGGGGAAGGGAATCCTGACGCGTTCGAGGCCACGCCGCTGGAAGAGATCCAGGTGATTGAGCGCGCACGCCCGAACGCGTACCAGCGCGTCGTCGGCGCCGGGAACCGGCGTCGGCGCGTCCTCGTACTGCAGCACTTCCGGCCCGCCATGCCGATGAAATCGCGCAGCCTTCATCTTTCCGCGAAGATATTACCGGGCCTTTACAGGGATTTTACAGGATTTTACAGGGACTGTCCCTGTGACACCGTCTGTGACACCGTGACGGCCCCCGTCAAATCGGGGGAACGACGGTGACGGGTTCGCCGAGGCCCAGGTCGGCAAGCGGCGCGCCCACCTTGTCTATGTCGCCCACCACCACCGTGGCCATGCGCGCCGGGTCCAGGTGGCGCGCGGCGACGGCCGCGATGTCGTCCAGGGTGACGGCCTCGAGGCGAGGCACGAACTCCTCGAAGTACGAATCGGGCAGCTCGTGCAGCGCCAGTTGCGCGGCCGAGCGCGCCACCTGCTGCACGGTCTCGAACCCGCGCGGGTAGCCCAGCGCGACCGACGAGCGGGCGAGCGCCAGCTCGTCGGCGGTCACCGGGCGCGCGCCGCGGATGTCCTGGACCTCCCGGATCGCCTCTCGGAGCGCCGGCACCGTCACCTCCGTGCCCACACTCGTCTGCAGCACGAACGGCCCCTCGCCGCGCCGCAGGTCGAACCCCGTGCGCACGCCGTAGGTGTATCCCTTGTCCTCGCGCAGGTTCATGTTGAGGCGGCTCACGAACTGCCCGCCGAGCACGGTGTTGAGCAGCACCAGCGCGTGGTAGTCGGGCGTGGCTCTCGACGCCGCGACCTGGCCCAGGCGCAGCTCCGACTGCGCGGCGCCCGGCCGCGACACCACGCCGAGCCGCACAGCCGGCGAGCGTGGCGCGGCCTCCCGGCCCCGGTCCCGCTGGAGCGGATCGATCGACGGATCGCCGCGCCACGCGCCGAAGGCGGCTTCTGCGCCGGCCAGCATCTCCGCCACCGTGCGGTTGGAGGCAACCACCAGGGTCGCGCCCCCCGGCTGGAACGTCCGCGCGTGACACGCGCGCACCTCCTCGACGGTGACGGCGCCGAGCGATGCGGCCGTGCCGTGTCCCGGCTGGGCGTAGGGATGGGACTGGTAGAGGACCTGCGCGAAGGCGCGATCCGCCAGCGCGCTCGGGTGATCGCGCAACTGCCGCAGCCGCTCGATCCGCAGCCGCCGCACGCGTTCGAAGTCGGCCCCCGCGAGGTTGGGGACCGTGCAGATCTCGTGCACCAGCGCCAGTCCATCGGGGAGGAACCGGTCGAGCACCGTCAGGCTGACGACGATGGCGTCCGGCCCCACTTCCACGTCGAGATCGCCGCCGAGGCGCGCGATGCGATCGGACACCTCCAGCGCCGATCGCCCCCGGCTGCCCTCGTCCAGCAGGTCGGCAACGAGCGAGGCGAGGCCGGCGCGATCCGGCGTGTCCGCGGACGATCCCCCGGGCACCAGCAGCACCATCGCGGCGACGGGGACCGAGCGGTGCGCGATGGCCCGCACCTCGAGGCCATTCGACAGGCGCGCGCGCTCGATGCGGGGAAAGGTGAAGGCGCCCGGGGGGCCGGGCACCGGCAGCCGCGACCGATCCACGCGCCTCACGAGACCGCCACCTCGGCCGCCTCCGGCAGCGCGAGATGGCGCTGGCCGTGCGGCACGACGCTCAGCGCGACGCGCGCCGTGCCGACGATCCACCGTCGGACCGCATCGGCCATCTGCGCCGGCGTGACGGCGCGATAGCGCGCGAGGTCCTCGTCGAAGAAGCCCGGATCCTTCCGGAAGACGTTGTACGCGTTCAGCTGATCAGACTTCCCGCCGAAGCCGCCAACCGTCTGCAGGCGGTAGACGAACTGCGCCTCGGTCTGCACTTCGGAACGCTCGAGCTCGTCCGACGTAGGGCCTTCGTCTGCCAGCGCGGCCAGCGCCTCGGTGACCGCCTGCTCGAGCACCGGCAGCGCCACGCCGGCCGACGCGGTGCACGCCACCTGGAACACGCCCGACATCTCGCGTGAGTGCTGGTAGGCCGACACGTCGGTGGCGACGCGCCGCTCGTAGACCAGTCGCTCGTAGAGCCGCGACGTCTTCCCATGGGCCAGGACGTCCGCCGCCAGGTCCAGAGCCGCGTCGCCCGTCTCGAACATGGCGGGGGAATGCCAGCTGAGATAGAGCCTGGGCAGCTCGACGCGATCCTCCAGCAGGAGCGACGCGCCGGCCATGGTGGGCCGGCCGTGCGACACGGGCGAGACAGCGGGCCCCCGCGGGATGTCGCCGAAGTACTCCTCCGCGAGATCCAGGGCCCGGACGGTCTCGATGTCGCCGGCCAGGGTCAGCGACGCATTGCCCGGGTGGTAGTAGGTCTCGAAGAAACGGCGCACGTCCTCGAGCGTGGCCGCGCGGAGGTCGTCCGGGTCGCCGATGGTGATCCAGTGGTAGGGATGATCCGGCGGGAAGAGCGCCGCCGACAGCGCGACGCCCGCCAGGCCGTACGGGCGGTTCTCGTAGTTCTGCCGGCGCTCGTTCAGCACCACGTCGCGCTGGTTGATGAACTTCTCCTCCGTCAGCGCGGGCAGCAGGTGGCCCATGCGGTCCGATTCCATCCACAGCGCCAGGTCGAGGGCGCCGGTGGGCACCACCTCCCAGTAGTTGGTGCGATCGGTGTTCGTGGATCCGTTCAGCAGCGCGCCGGCACGCTGCAGGGGCTCGAAGTAGCCCGAATCGTGGTGCGCGGAGCCCTCGAACATGAGGTGCTCGAAGAGGTGCGCGAAGCCCGTGCGCCCCGGCCGCTCGTTCTTCGAGCCGACGTGATACCACAGGTTGACGGCGACCATCGGCAGCTGATGGTCCTCGTGCACGATGACGTCGAGGCCGTTGTCGAGCGTCTTCTTCGTGTAGGGTATCTGCACGTCGCTTTGATCCTATCCCACGAGCACACCGCGACACGCGGCGCCTGGTTCCAGCTCTTCGTGATTGCCATGGCCGAGTTCCTGGGCATGACGCTGTGGTTCTCCGCCACCGCTGTGACGCCCGCGCTCGCGCGCGAGTTGCGGATGACGCCCGCCGAGGCCGCGTGGCTCACCATGGCCGTGCAGGCCGGCTTCGTGGCGGGCACGCTGGCCGGCGCGTTCGTGAACATCGCCGACATGGTGCGGTCCCGCCACCTCGTGTGTGCCGGCGCGCTCGTGGGCGCCGCCGCCAATGCCGCGGTCCTCGTGGCCCCCGGCAGCTGGTCGATCATCGCCCTGCGTCTCACTACTGGCGTGGCCCTCGCGGCCGTTTACCCGCCCGCCATGAAGATGGCCGCCAGCTGGTTCACGGCGCGCCGCGGTCTGGCCCTCGGCCTGCTCATCGGTGCGCTCACGCTGGGCAAGGCCGTGCCGTATCTCGTCACCACCATCTTCGGCGATGCCTGGCGCGCACCGATCCTGCTGGCATCGGGCCTGGCGGCGCTCGGCGGCGTGCTGGTGCTGGTGGCCGCGAGGGACGGCCCCCACCTGGCCGCCACCGCGCCGTTCGATCCGCACGCCATTCGCCGCATCCTCTCCATCCGCGGCGTCCGCCTGGCGATCGCCGGCTACCTCGGTCACATGTGGGAGCTCTACGCCATGTGGACCTGGGTCGGCGCCTTCGCCACCGCCAGCTTCACGGCCGCGGGCCTCGGGCCTTCGGCCGCCACCGCCGGGTCCCTGGCGGCGTTCCTGGCCATCGGCAGCGGCGCCGCCGGCTGCATCGCGGCGGGCTACTACGCCGACGCGATGGGCAGGGCACGTGTCGCGGGCTGGGCGCTCGCCGCCAGCGCGCTGTGCTGCCTCCTGGCAGTGGCCGCCTACGGGCTCGCCCCGATATGGACCTTCGCGCTCGTCATCGCCTGGGGCGTAGCAGTCGTCGCCGACTCGGCGCAGTTCTCCGCGCTCGTCAGCGAGCACGCGCCGCCCCATCATGTCGGGACGGCGCTCACCTTCCAGACCTCACTCGGGTTCCTGCTGACGATGGTGACCATCGACCTGCTGCCGCGGGTGGCCGCGGCCGTGGGCTGGCAGCACGCCTCGCTGCTCCTGTTCCCGGGGCCCGTGGCCGGGGCGCTCGCGATGCGCGCGCTCGCAAACCCGAGAACCTGAGAACCTCAGAACCTCAGAACCCCAGAACCCCAGAACCCCAGAACCTGACCCCGCTCACTGGACCGGGATGAGCGGGATCTTCCCCTTGTTCTCCATCTCCGCCCTGATCGCCCGCATCGACACCTGCGCCGCCATCTGCGACGCCACTTTCGCGAAGGCCTCGGCAGCGCCGGAAGCCGGTTCGGCAATCACCACGGGAATCCCGACATCGCTCCCCACGCGGATGGGCTCGTAGATGGGCAGGCGGCCCAGGAAGGGCACGCCCATTTGCTCGGCCATCGTCTCGCCGCCGCCGTGGCCGAAGATGCTGGCCGTGTGGTGGCACTGCGGACACTCGTAGTAGCTCATGTTCTCCACGACGCCCAGTGCGGGAATGTTCAGCTTCTCGTACATCCGGATGGCGCGGCGGCTGTCGGCCAGGGACACCTGCTGCGGCGTCGTCACGACGATGGCGCCCGCGACGGGCACGGTCTGCGCCAGCGACAACGCCACGTCGCCCGTCCCGGGCGGCATGTCGATGATGAGGTAGTCCAGGTCGCGCCACGCCACGTCGTGGAAGAACTGGCGGATGGCGCTGTGCAGCATCGGCCCGCGCCAGATGACCGGCGCCTCGTCCGTGGTCATGAAGCCGATGGAGACGACCTGCAGGCCGTAGCGTTCGGCGGGCCGGATCTTCTGCCCGTCGGATTCCAGCTGGGCCTGCAGCCCCAGCATGATGGGCACGTTCGGCCCGTAGATGTCGCCGTCCAGGATGCCGACGCGGCTGCCGGCCTTCGAGAGCGCCAGCGCGAGGTTCACGGCCACGGTGGTCTTGCCCACGCCACCCTTGCCGGCGCCCACCGCGATGACGTTCTTCACGCCCGGCAGCGCCGCGGGGCCCGTCGCGGGCGCGCTCACCGAGCGCACCTGCGCGGTCATGGTGACGTTCACCGCCGAGACACCGGGCAGCGCTCGGACCAGCTCTTCGGCCTGGGCCTTCATCAGGTCCTTCACGGGGCACGCCGGCGTCGTCAGCTCGATGTCGAACGCGACCGTGCCGCCGTCGATGGCGAGATTCTTCACGAAGCCCAGCGACACGATGTCGCGGCGGAGGTCGGGGTCCACGACCCCCTTCAGCGCATCCAGAACGGTTTCGGCTGTCATGGCAACATTCGAGCTTACCACGCGACTGGCACCCAGCCTGTCCTTGGGGTATGCTCACGCGCAAGCTTCCCTCTTTCAAGGAGTTACCGATGGCCGACGCGACGCCAGGGAGTGCCGCTCCCTCCAGCAATCGCACAGTGATGATCGTGCTGTCCTACCTGTGGCTGCTGGCGCTGATCCCGCTCCTCGTGGAAAAGGAGGACAAGGAAGTCCAGTGGCACGCCAAGCACGGCCTGGTGCTGCTGCTCGCCGAGATCATCCTCTGGGTGCTCATCACGATGATCAACATCGTGACGGGCTTCTTCATCGGCTGCCTCGTCGGCGTGCTCAGCCTCGGGCTCTGGGTGGCGATCGTCATCCTGCACATCCTGTGCATCGTGAAGGGCGTCAACGGGCAGCGGCTGACCATCCCCTACGTCAGCCAGTACGCAGACAAGTTCTGAACCGGCGCACGTTCCTCCTGATCGTGTCGGCCGCGGGCATTCTGCTCGCGGCCGACCTCGTCCGGCCGCCCGCCGCGCAGCTCTCCACGCGTGCGGCGCTCGGCGCGATCCACGTGTACCAGGCCACGCTCTCGCCGCTCTACGCGCGCACGGGCGTCATCTGCCGCTTCAAGCCGACGTGCAGCCACTACGGCGAGGCCGTTGTCCGCGAATTCGGCGTCGGGCGGGGAGGATGGATGGCCCTGAAGCGCGTCCTTCGGTGCGGCCCGTGGACCCCGATGGGCACCGAGGACCCGCCGCCGCCACCATCACTGCCCCAATCATCAATCGGCACTCATCACTGGGCGCCTGGCTCAAACACCCTCCTCCCCTCCTCCTTCAGCAGCACCCAGCACGCATAGGCGCCCAGCGCGGTGCCGAACGGGAGCAGGACCATGTTCACCACCGCGAGGCCCAGCGCGAGCGTGCGGGCCCAGGGACGGTAGGCGCCGAGCGCGCGGCCGATCCACAGGTGGAGAACGGCCCATGCGAGCGCGATGAAGGACAGGACGGCCAGCGTCACGGCGGTGAGCTGCGCGGCCATCGGCGAGCGCACGGCCACGGGGCTCGTGCCGGTCGAGATGGCGAGGGCGCCGGCCGCGAGCGCGCCGCCGGCCAGTGCCACCAGCAGGAAGATGGCGCCCCACGCCAGGTGGAGCCAGGAGAGGAAATCGACGTGCCGCTTCAAGGCACCGCGAGCCGGACGTTCACGCGCGTGCGCGGGCCCCGGCGCGGCGTGACGGCGAAGCGCACACGATCGCCGTCGGCGGCGCCGCGCGGCACGCGGACCTCGATCCAGAGCGGGCCGATCGCGTGACCATCGCCGAGGCACGACACGCACGGCTCGTCCCAGACCTCCCCGCGCCCCCCGCAGGCGGCGCACGTGTGCCGCAGCTCGAGCGACAGCGGCACGAGCGCTCCCGTCGCGGCCTGCGCCCGGTCCAGCACGATCTCGGCCGACACCTCCAGCGCGCCGTCCGCCTCCGACGACGACCGGCGCAGGCACTCCACGGCCGCGCGCGCCGAGGGGAAGTCGATGGCGACTTCGTCGGTCAGCGATCGGCGATACGCGCGATCGTCGGGCGCGAGGGCGTGAACCTGCGCGCGCGAAGCGTGGAAGCGTCGAGGCAGCACGGTGGTCGTACCATAGCGCGGTTGCCCCCAAAAAGGAACCGCGAAGCTGCTACCATGCGCGCATGTCCGGCAAGGAATGCCCGATGTGCGGGGAGTTCATGCGCCTGGTGACCCGGGAATCGGTGGAGCACGTGCCCGGCCTGCCCAGGCCCGTCACGCACGTGATCCGGGAGTGGGTCTGCCCCGAGTGCGACTATTTCGAGGAGGTGGACGACTAGCGCGCGCCCAGCGTGAGCAGGATCTCCTTGCGAACCGCGTCCTCGACCTCGTCGAACCCGAGGGTCGTGTCGCACTCGTCGCACAGGCATTCGATCACGCCGGGACGGCCCTCCTCGGCCACCTCCACGCGATCGCCGTCAATCTGCACCACGTGCATCTGCAAGGTCTTGATCAAGAAGGTGCGGGAGTTCCCGCAATTCGGACAGGTCAGCGCCACCAGGTGAGGTCTCCTTCGGACCGCAAGGATTGTATGGGATAGGTCAGCCACGGCAAAGCACAATCCGCCGAATCCCGCCGATTACACGTAGATCAGCCGGCCCGTCACCCGCCGTCCGGCGCACATCCCCGCCACCGCGTCCTCGTAGGTCTTCAGCTGCACCCGGTGCTCGTCGCGCGGCGCCCCGGTCTTGAACTCCACCACCGTCACCTCGTCGTCGGTCCAGACCAGGCAGTCGATGGCGCCGCGCTCGACCGAGCCGTCCATCCGCCGCCGTGAGTACGCAGCCTCGAACACCGGGCGGCCCCTGGCGAACAGATCGACCAGATCGCGACGCGCCAGCACGCCCAGGCTCATCGTCACCGCCCGCGTCGCCAGCGCCGGAGCGTCCTCGGGCTCGCCTTCCAGCAGGCGTTCGGCCATCGCCGTCAGCACGCCCGCGTCCGTGGTCCCTGACTGCTGTGCGCAGGCCAGCAGGCGATGCACCAGCGTCCCGAGGATCGATGACGATGCCTCGGCGCTCGTGGAGGCCACGCCGGATCCGGGCCCCCGGTCGATGACCGTCGGCACGCGCGGTGCCCCGTCCGGCGCAAGGGTTGCGAAGTCGCGCGCCACCCGGACATCCCGCACGGGCGCCGCGGCCCACACCACGGGCTCCACACCGGGAGGCGGGACGAGGTTGATGCGGTGCGACGCCGATGGCCCGGCCCAGATGACGGTGGGAGCCTGGGCGCAGCTCCCCATGACGGCCTGCAGCGAGGCTGGCAGGAGCGTGCCGAGCGAGCCCTTGGCGGGCGCGAACCGACCGGGCTCGGCGAGCGTCGTGCACAGGTACAGCCGGTCGCGCGCACGCGTCAGCGCCACGTAGAGAAGCCGCTTGGTCTCCTCGGCCTCGCGCGCCTCGGCGTCGGCGTCGGCCTCCGTCTTGTGATCGCCGATGCCCACCATGGGCTCGCCGCCATCGCCTTCCTCGGAGGTTCCGGCCGCGATGCGGATCGGTGCGGTCCCGCCGCCGCTTCCGCGGCCGAGGTTGACGATGAAGACGACCGGGTACTCGAGCCCCTTTGCCGCGTGCACGGTCATCAGGTTCACGGCGTCCGCCGCGTCGATCATCGCGTTGGATTCATCGCCGCCCGCCACGAGCTGGGAGAAGTGATCGACCAGCCGCTCGAGCGTGGCGTAGCCCCGGTTCTGGATGCGCCGCACCAGGCCGCGGATCTTCTTCAGGTTCTCGCGTGCCTGGGGCAACCCCGGACCGGCCAGTTCCATCACGTACGCCGACTCGGCCAGCACGCGGTCCAGGAGCTCGGCGGGGGGCAGGCGATCGACGAGCGGCAGCCAGCCGGCCAGGCTTCGCCGCGCCAGCCCGAGCCGCGCCGCAGCGTCCGGCGCCAGCGCCGTGGGAAGCTCGCGGCCTTCGGGCTGCAGCGCGCCCGCCAGGTCGGGGGCCAGCTGCTTCAGCGCGTCGTCCGACACCCGCACCATCCGCGACCGCAGCAGCGCCGCCGCGCGCAGGTGCGAGGACGGATCGGCCAGGTAGCCCAGCAGCGCCAGGACGTCCTTGATCTCGTCCGCGTCGAAGAACCCGAGCCCCTTGTAGACGTAGTACGGCACGCCCCGGCGCGCCAGCGCCTGTTCGATGAGGCGGTGTCCTTCGCGCGTGCGGAACAGCACGGCGATGTCGCCGGGCCCGATGGGCCGGCGGGCGCCGCTCGTGCGATCGCGCACGGTGGCACGCCCTTCGAGCAGCCGCCCGATCTCGTCGGCCACGGTCTCGGCCTGCAGCGTGTCGGAACTGCCTGCCACGAGTCCCAGCGCGTCGTGCCCCGCCCCGGCGTCGGTGGCGAGCGGGAACCGGTCGTCGTCCGAATAGCGGAACGCGTCGGGCCGGTGCGGCTGCTTCTCGACGGCGTCGAACACGTCGTTGACGAAGTGCAGCAGCGGCAGCACCGCGCGATGGCTGCGCGTGATGGCCGCGCGCGCCGGCGCGTCGGGCCGCAGCGCGTCGATGTGCCGGCCCGCCTCCTCGAGCACCGCCACCTCCGCATCGCGGAATCCGTAGATGGACTGCTTCCGGTCGCCGACGATGAAGATGGAGGGAGGGATGGCGGTGTCCGACACGCCGACGCCTTCCGTCCACGCCGACATCAGCTCGCGCACCAGCCGCCACTGCGCGCGGCTGGTGTCCTGGAACTCGTCCACCAGCACGTGCCGGTAGCGCGACTCGAGCTTGAAGCGGCTCCGCGAGAACTCGTCGCGCTGCTCGAGCAGGGCGAGCGTCCGCTCGAGCACGTCCGAGAAGTCGAGCACGCCGTGCGCGTCGAGCGTGCGGCGGTACTGCTCGCGCGCGATGACGAAGAGCTGCCGGACACCGCGCGCCAGCACGAGGTTCAGGTCACGGCGGAAGGCCGCCAGCGCCTCGAGCACGCGCGGCCCGAGCGCCATCACGAGCCGCCGGTGCGCCTCGTAGTCGGCCGGCGAGCGGAACGCGGCCTTCGTGTGCGCCAGCCGCTGGCGCGGCTCCTCGTTCGCGGTGAGCACGTGCGCGGCCAGGCGGTCCAGCGCGCCCCGCAGCCGCTCGGGGGCCAGCGGCTCGGGCGAGGCGAGCAGCCCGATGTCGTGGGCCAGCAGCACGAAGCCCGGGGCGTCCGGCCCGCGCCCGACGAAGGCCGATGCGCCGCCCGGCAGCGCCTGCAGCGAGCCTCGCAGCGAGTCGTGGAGGCGCTGGCACGCATCGGCCACGTGCATCGTGCGGCCGTGGACGAAGCGGTTCAGCGCGTCCCAGGCCACCAGCCGCCGATCCAGGAGCACCGCCAGTCCCTGCCGCAGCCGCGGCTCGCCCAGATCGGCGAAGAGCAGCGCCACGTCGGGGTCGGACTGCGCGAGGCGCCGCCCCGCCGCCAGGGCCCGATCCAGCGAGGCGGCGACGAGCCGCGGCGTCTCGGTTTCGTCGGCGAGCGCGAAGCCCGGGTCGACGCCCGCCTCGAGCGGGAACTCGTAGAGGAGCGACAGGCAGAACGCGTCGATCGTGCTGATCGTGATCTCGGGGAATGCGTCGCGCACGTCGCGCCACCGCGCGCCGCTGAGCGCACCCTCCCGATGCCGTGCCTTCAGCGTGTCCAGCACGCGCCGCCGCATCTCGGCCGCCGCCTTCCGCGTGAACGTGATGGCGAGGATGTTGCGGGGCGGCACGCGGGCGTCCACGACCAGCCGCACGTAGCGATCCACGAGCACGCGGGTCTTGCCCGTGCCGGCCGAGGCCTCGAGCGCCACGTTCCGCATGGGATCGGTGGCCAGCAGGCGCGCCGCGCGGTCGCGCTCCACCTGCGGGTCCGGCGCCTCCGGGCCTTCGTCGAACGTCAGGCGGCGCTGCTCACTCATCGGCCACCTCGACGAACGCCTTGCGGCACACCGCGTCGTACGGGCAACGGGTGCAGAGCGACCGCGGGGACGGCCGCGGAGGGAAGTGCCCGGCGCCGGCATCGTCGATGGCCTGCACCATGCGGTCCTCCGCCGCCCGCAGCACGTCGTCCAGGGTCTGTCCCTTCGCGGGTTTGAGCGCCCGCAAGGGCGGGTCGCCTTCCATCGACAGGTAGAACGCCTCGGAAGGCGCGCGATGCCGGCCGCCGGCCCCGGCGAGCTGCTGCGCGACCGCGGACGTGTAGACCTGCAGCTGCACCGTGCGCTTCGGGTCTGGCAGGAGCTTCGACTTGTAGTCGATCACGCGGAACGTCCCGTCGGCCAGCAGGTCCACGCGATCGACCTTGGCCCGGAGCGGGACCACGCGGGTCTCGCCGCTCTCGCGGCGGAACACGAAGGCGTCGTCCAGCTCGAACTCGATGAGGCGGCGATCGACGGCCGCGGGCCGCTCGGCCTCCATCGTGAGCACCCGGTCGATGATGCCGGCGCTGGCGGCGGAACCGAAGAGGCGCGCACGCTCGAGCGTGGCCTCCGTGGGCGCGAGCGTCGCGAGCGCCTGCTCGCTCAGCTCCGCGAGGATGCCGCGCGCGTCGGGCACGCGGTCGGCCGTGAGGCTCCCGTGCCCGCGGGCCTGCCACTCACGGAAGAACGCCTCGAAGAGCGCGTGCAGGAACCGGCCGCGCTCCCAGGGCGGCGGCGCGTCCTCGTCTTCGGGCTCTTCCTCGAGCTTCAGCACCTCGGTCGCGAAGAACTGGAACGGGCACTTGAGATAGCGGTCCACGCGGCTGACGCTGATGCGCGCGAAGGTCCAGGGTCCTGCCTCACCCGCAAACCGCCCGCCGCCGGCGTCCGGCCGATCCGCGCGAAGGGCCGCCCACTCCGACGCCAGTGGCCCACGCACCATCTGCGCCATCTGCGGCACCAGCGTGAGCGCTTCATCTGCGGACACCGCCAGGTCGGTCACCGGCGGCTCCACGCTGCGTTCGAGGCCCACCGCCGCCAGGTCGTCCACGAAGGTGGACGGCTCGACCACGGCGTCGGACTCGAGCGCGAACGTCGAGACGCGGACGCGCCGTCGGGCGAGGCCGACCAGGTCCAGGAACGTCGCACGAGCCGCGGCCATCTGGTCGCTCTCGCGCTTGTTGGGATCCGCGGCGGCCGGTGTCGGGTCCAGCAGGCCGAGCAGGAACGGCGGGTAGAAGATGCTCCGCCGCGAGCGCTCGGGCCACTCGCCATCCACCAGCCCCATCAGCTGCACGTCGTCCACGTCGGCGAAGCGCGCCGCCTGGGCGTCGAGCACGCGCACGCCTTCGACACCTGTGCGAGCCGCGAAGGTCTGCGCGCCCAGCCAGCGCCGGATGGACGAGGCAATCTCGGCACCGGTCGCGACTGCGCCCGGGTCGTGATCCTGGTAGGCACGAGCGAGTGCGGCGATGGCGCCGACGACCGCGCGGCGCACGCGTGCGAGGCGCTCGAGGTCGGCGTCGCCGGACGGCGCTCGATGGTGGCGGTGGACGAACGCCTGCAGCACGGCCAGCTGCGACGGCACGGGCGCGGCCCCGGCCAGCGGCACGAGGCCCTGCGCGAGGGCGAGGGCCGCGCGGGCCGCGGGTGCGGCGGTGTGACGACGCCGCTCGTCGCGCGTGGCCGGCACGGCGATGGCCGACCACTCGGCGGCCAGGCGCTCCAGTCGATCCGGGCCTCCCAGGTACCGCGACTCCGCCAGCGCGAAGTCGAGGGCCGACACGGCCGCCGGCGACACCTCGATGCCGTCGTCCTCGAAGCGGAAGTGCGGCGAGCGGAGGAGCGCGACGATCGACGCGCGCGAGAAGCCGCTGCCGACGAAGTCCAGCACCAGATCCAGCGCCGCCGCATACGGCTCTGCCGCCAGGGGCAGCGTGTCCAGCGTCTCGAACGGGATGCCGGCGCCACCGAACACCGAGCGCGCCAGGTAGAGGTACGGGAGCGGCCGCCGGACGACCAGCGCGTGGCGATGGAGCGGCGTGGCGTCGCCGGCGCGGCGGGCGGCCTTGATGCGCCGTGCCACCTGCATCAGCTCGTCCTCGCGATCGCGCGACTCGAAGACGGGCGAGTCCTCGGGAGACGGTACGGCGAGCACGGGCGGGCGACCGTCTTCCGCGCCGTGTCCCCGATCGGCCGGCACGTCCTCCAGGCCGGGCAGCGCCGCGTGCACGCGCTCGAGCCAGCCCGCGGCCAGCAGCGCCTCGGTGGCCACCACGTCCACGCGATGGAGATGCGGCAGCGTGGAGAGCAGCGTGAAGTCCACCGGCCACAGGCCATCGGGGTCGGCCACGCGGTCGGCCACGGCGACGATCACATGACGCAGCGGGCGGGCCGACGGCTCGGCGACGAGGGCGTCTCGGACGCCGTGCTCGTCCGCCAGGCCCAGGGAGGCGAGGTGGCGCTCGTAGCCCTGGAACGTGGCGGTCAGGAACACGGTCTGCCGCAGCAGCTGGGCCGCGCCGCGGTCGGTGTCCGCGGCCGGCTCGAGCTCGGCGCGCAGGTTGCGATCGAAGTCGTCCACCGTGCGCGCCTGCCGCCGCACGTGGTCGTACAGCGCCAGCATCTCGGCCACCAGCGCCGGTCGGACGGCAAACGGCGGCTCCAGCCCCGAGGTCGACACCTCGCGGGCAATCCGGCCGAGGATCACCTCGCGATCGAAGGGCGAGCGCATGTCGAGCGGCCGCGGGGCGCGCGACACGAGATCGCGATAGAGGTCCGCGCGCGGTCCCATCCGCGGCCAGGCGATGGCGGCCTGCGAGCCCATGGCCGCGTCTTCCACCGTGCGTCGGAGCTGCTCGGCCGCGGCGCGAGTCGGGAGGAGGACGAAGGTGTCGGCGGCGGTGACGGGATCGAGTGACGCCAGCTGGCGCGTCAGGAGCCGTCGAAGGCCGGAAGGACCGGCCACGCGGACCAGGCGGGTCCGGCGCGGGGTGATCACGGCGTGGCGGCCGGCGCCGGGCGCGCAAGCGCCGCGTCGAGATCGGCGCGTGCCCGGGACATCAGCATCAGCGCCCCCGCCGCGGCAGACGAGGCCTGGGCCGCGCGCGCCGCGTCGTTGGAGGAGGCCGCCGCGAGGCGGAGCGCGAACGCCTGCTCGGCCATCTCCCACGCGCTCCTGAAGAGCGCGTGCACGGACGCCAGGTCCACCGGCGGCGTGACCCGGTCCAGGCGCGTGCCGTCGCGGCGCCACCGATCGATGAGCGACTGCAGGCGAGAGGCCGGCGGGCCCGCCTGCGCGCGGACGTCTTCGAGCGCCCGCCGGTTGCGGGTGATGGCCCGGAGCGCTGGCGCGAGCGAGCGCCGGTACTTCCGGATGGCCGGCGCCCGCAACTCCCACTGGTCCTGCGCCAGGCGGATGGCCCGCGCCGATGCGAGCTGCGATTCTAGCGTCGTCATCAGGGCCGTCATCTCCGCGGGGCGCTTCGCGCCCAGCCGCGCGTCCACCTCGCGGACGCTCGTGCGCAGGCGCTCGAGGCCGCGGACGTCCGCGCGCGCGGCGGCGCGCGTGGCCGTGGCCAGCGTGGCGGTCCTGAGCGCGCCGTACTCGCGATCGATCCGCGCGTCCTCGGCGAGCGCCGCGGTGGCATTCCGGCGCACGAAGCCCGCCCATGCCTCGGGCAGCACCCCCACGGCGCGGTCCAGCAGCCCGAGCAGCGTCTGCAGCAGCGAGGTTCGCTCGGCCGGCGTGGCCGCCAGTTCGGCGGCGGTCATCAGCTGTTCCACCGTCTCCGCTTCCGTGGGCTCGGGCAGCAGCGGCTCGTCGGGGAGCACGGCAGGCGGCGCCACGAGCGCCAGATCGAATGCCCCCCGGCCCGCGGCCGCACGCAGCTCGGCAATCACCTCGTCCAGCATCCCGAGAACCTCGCGCACTTCGGCGGCGCGGTATCCGTAGTGCTGGCCGGGCCATTCGTTGAGCGTGCGCCGCGCGAGCTCCGCGCGTGCCAGCCGCTCGTTCGGGTCCGGCAGCGTGGCAATCTCGTTCAGCGTGCGCGCCACGGTGTCGCCGAGCTGTGCGAAGTCGGCCTCGCCGCGGGTGGCCGCGTAGTTGCGGGCGCGAAGCGCGGTGGCATAGCCGTCGGTGCGCGCCCAGTCCACCTGGCCGGCGGGAATCGTCACCAGGTGCAGCTCCGCCGACGGATCGCCGCGGCGCGTGGGCATCGAGAAGACCACGCGGTCGTCCAGGCGTGCCCATTCGCCGTAGGACGTGAGCACCCGGCCGTCCGTCAGGAACAGGCGGAACAGTCCGGATTCGGCGTCCTGCGCGAACGCCGGAGTCGCCAGCGCGAGGGTCGTCACAACGGTGACAACGGCGCGACGAAGCCCGCCTGTGGAAATCCTGTGGAAGGGCCGTCGAAAGCCTGTGAACGGCACGACAGAATATTAATTCTTGCGGAGGATTTCTCCGAAACTTCCTGCCCCAATCGCGGCGGCGCCGATCTTCGTGCCGGCCTTCGCTTGCGTGCAACGCCAGTGTAACTACAATCGCTATTCCTGTTTTCCTGCGTCCCCGTGTCGCCGAGCGTGAAGACTTATCGATTCGAGCAGGCCATCGCCGGCCGTGCCTATGTGATTGAAGTGCAGGCGGTGTCGGCCACCCGCTGGCGCGCGCAGATTGCGCGGCTGCCGGGCATGCCCACGTCGCTGATGCCCTTCTACGGCGAGACGCCGGAGGAGGCGGCGCGCGAGCTCACCAAGTGGCTGTCGCTGGTGTCGGCGGCGCCGGCGAATCAGGCGCCGCGACCCACGCCGGCGGGGCGCTGACCATCGGCCGCGTCGGCGACCGGGTTGCCTCGGTCGCCCCTGGCGGGTTACGATATGGAGCTTCCCAAGGGGGCCTGTAGCGCAGCTGGGAGCGCGCCTGAATGGCATTCAGGAGGTCACCGGTTCGATCCCGGTCAGGTCCACCAGCCTTCGCTCTCGCGAGCTGACGCCCAGCGAGAGCTACGGATCGGCGAGCCAGGCGAAGGCTGCCGCGCCGTAGCCGCGCAGCGACGGAGGCGGGCCTCCCAGATTGCACTTCCTTCAATCCCGCTGGCCCCGTTGAAGCGCAGTAACTGCGCGTCCTCCCGCTCGACCGCTCCCGATGGCCGAGAATTCAGGCGAGCCCCCGGCGGCATCGACCTTGCCTAGTCTGACGGCATGCGGCCATCCAAGCGCATCGTCTACGTGCTGAAGAGCCAGCACGAACCGCCGCACTTCTACATCGGGGTGACCGGGGCCGCGCACGATCGCCTGGCCGACCACAATGCCGGCCGTTGCACTCATACGGCGCAGTATCGGCCATGGTCCCTGCACGTCACCATCGAGTTTGCTGCGGAGCGAACTGCCCTCCGGTTCGAGCGATACCTGAAGTCCGGCTCTGGCCGGGCCTTCGCGAAGCGCCATTTCGCAGCGTGAGTCGCTCCGGCCGTCTCCGACGTTTGCGAGGTGAGTGGCATCGTCCGTCGGTTCCGCAGGCCGACGACGGTGACTCGCTCGCCGGATCTCCTGCTTCGTGAGGCGGTCCGTCGCGTGGTCCTCGAACGCGGCCAGCACGCCTTCCATCAGCGTGCCAGTGGACGTGTCGTCGATCGGCTCCGTCGCCGATCGCAGCGAGATCCCGGGCGACTGCAGCTGCGAGCGCAGCGCGAAGTGGTCGCACCGGACATCGCGCCTCCTTTCGGAGTGTTGGGTTGAACGTGGTCCGTGAAGACACCCAGGCCGTAACGGCGAGGGGCGGTTCAGCGGTCGCCGCGGCGCGTGGGTCGAAGACCCCAGCGCGACACTGGCGTGGTCAGCCGTCGCCGCTACGCGGCCATGGCGGGGCAAGTCTGTGGGAGTCCCGGTTCGCTGCCCGTGGGGCAGCCGCGCGTGGGAAGCGGCGCGCAAGGCCGTCCCAGGCTCAAGGATCCGTTGGGACAGCCCGAGGCCGGTCCGAATGATCGAATCAGGCGCCTGAGCGTGAACTCGGCCGAAACCATCGAGCGGGTACCGATTCACACCGACGCCGACGGCGTCGTACGTGTTGCTGGCACCCGCGTGACGCTCGACACCGTCGTCGGTACGTTCGACACCGGCGCGACCGCCGAGGAAATCGCGCAGCAGTACTCCTCCGTCCCGTTGGCCGACGTGTACTCCGTCATCACGTACTACCTGCGGCACAACGCCGAGGTCTGCGCCTACGTCCAGCGGCGAAATGAACAGGCCCTAAGCAGGTCTGAGGCGAAGTCGAACGGCGGTTCCCGGCCGCGGGTCTCCGAGAGCGCCTGCTCGCCCGCCGTCGGGAGGAACGCCCGTCGATGCTTGGCGCCGTTCGTCCAGCGGCACGGTGAGCGGCAGGCGGGTTGGGGGACGGTTGGCCAGCCAGCGGCCGGCGTTCCGGCTGCTGCGTCCGGGCAACCGCTGCGCCTATAATCAAGGGCGTCCGTGAGGCTCGACGCTGGCGTTCGATTCGGCCAGTATCGCGTTCAGACCGCCATCGGCGCGGGCGGCATGGGGGAGGTATATCGAGCTCGCGACGAGACCCTCGGCCGAGACGTCGCCCTCAAGGTCCTGCCGACGGCGTTTGCCGGTGACCCGGAGCGGCTCGCCCGATTCCAGCGCGAAGCGAGGGTCCTGGCCTCCTTGAATCACCCCAACATCGCGGCCATCCATGGCGTCGAGGACAGCGCCGGCGTCATGGCGCTGGTCATGGAACTGGTCGACGGGCCGACACTCGCCGAGCGCATCGCCGACGGGCCCATGGCGGCAGCCGACGCTCTGGAGATCGCCCGACAGATCGCCGACGCACTCGACGCCGCCCACGCTCACGGCATCGTTCATCGGGACCTGAAGCCTCTGAACGTCAAGGTCCGCCCCGATGGCGTCGTCAAGGTGCTCGATTTCGGCCTCGCCACGCCGACCACATCGGTGGATGGCCTACATTCCTCCAGCGTCACCCGGCCGGCGATCACCTCGGCGGGTGCGCTCCTCGGCAGCGTCGCCTACATGTCGCCCGAACGGGCGATGGCCAGACCGGTCGATGCGCGGTCGGACATCTGGGCGCTCGGCTGCGTACTGTTCGAGATGCTCACCGGTCGTGCCGCCTTTCTGCAGAGCTCGACGGCCGAGACCCTGGCGCGCATCCTCCAGGGCGCGCCACCGTGGGAGATGCTCCCAGCGACCACACCGTCCCGGCTGACGCGGTTGTTGCATCGCTGTCTCACGCGGGATTGCCGGAGGCGCCTGCATGCAGCCGCCGACGTTCGCATCGAGCTGGAGGACATCATTGCCGAGCCACGCCCCGAAGCGTCGTCTCTCGCGGTGAAGTCGAGGAGGCCATCGTCTGTGCTCGTGGCAGCCGCCGCTCTCGTGAGTGCGCTGGCCGCGCTGACCTGGGCAGCCGTCGGCCGTCGCGCCACCGAACCGGCGGCCCTGCCATCGCTGCAGCTGAGCATCGACACCGGACCGACGAACGAACAGGTGTCGTTTGCCTTGTCCCCGGACGGACAGCACCTGGCGTTCGTCGCCTTGCTGGCCGACGTGCCGCGACTGTTCCTGCGAAGACTCGATCGGTCGGAGGCCATGCCGGTCCCGGGCACCGAGGGCGCCCGCCTGCCCTTCTGGTCGCCGGACAGTCGATCGCTGGGCTTCTTCGCTGACGGTCTGCTCAAGCGCATCGACGTTGCCGGTGGACGTCCGCAGGTACTCGCGCATGCCCGGAACCCGACGGGCGGTGCCTGGAGCGCGAACGACGTGATCGTCTTCGCCCCGCACGGGGGAAGCCCACTGCTCCAGGTGCCGGCCACAGGAGGCCCCCCGTCGGTCCTCACCCATCTGGCCCCGGGAGAGGTGAGTCACCGCTCCCCCTCGTTTCTACCGGGCAGCGGACGGTTCCTCTACCTGATCACCACGAGCAACCCCGCGAGTCAGGTGATCTGGCTGGGATCGCTGTTGCAGCCGGAGAAGCGGGACCGCCTCATCGCGGCGGACACTGGTGCCGTCTTCTCGCCATCGGGGCACCTGCTGTTCATCAGGGACAACGAGTTGCACGCGGTTCCATTCGATGCCGAACACGGCGCCGTCACCGGCGACTCGACGCGGGTGACCCGGCACGTTGCGAACGAAGACGGGCGCGGAGCGTTTTCGGTCGGAGACGGTGGGCTCCTGACCTACAGGGTGGGCGATGCGATGCCGGGTCCCGCGGCGCTCGTCTGGCGAGATCGCTCGAATGGCGTGACGACTCCCATGGCGGCGCACGGGTACCCGGCCCTTGCCCCCAGCGGCTCGCACGTCGCCCTTTCCGCGCGGACCTTCGTTCAGCCGACCGGGGACCCAACAGCTCATCTCGAACGGCGGGGGCATACAGCCGCGATGGCGCAGGGATGGGAAGGAATTGTTCTACGTCGACCAGGCTGGTCGGCTGACAGCGCGATCGATCCACACCGCTGGTGACGGCGAACTCCGGGTCGGTTCGCCTGTTCCGCTGTTCGCGGCGCGGATCGCCAGCCCGCAGAACATGCAGCATTCATATGCGGTTGATGAGCGCGGCCAGCGGTTCATCATGGCCACCGGCGAGCGCATGTCCACCACCCCGATCACGGTCGTCCAGAACTGGGCCGCCGGCCTGCCGCATTGACGGACTCGCGGGACGGCACCGCGCGGTTGCTGACGCGGCCAACCGACGCCCGCATCTGCCCCGTCACGCCCCGCAGGATTCCTCGACGAAGAGCGGCGTACTCCGCCCCGGACGGCCCATCATCAGTCCCAGGCGCGATGATCGGCGCCAACGACCTCTTCGCCGCGGCGCGCGCGGGCACTGTCCGGGACGGGAGTCGGCGCGCGCGTCCAAGCCGATGGGGCGGTCCTGATCGGTGTCTTCGCTGGCGCGGACGACCGACCGGATGGTAGGATTGGTCTAGGTCTAGGTTGGTCAAGACGCCTCGGACGATCAATCTCTACGACGCCAAGACGCACCTGTCGGACCTGGTCGAGCGGGCGGCTCGAGGTGAGGAGATCGTCATTGCCAAGGCCGGCCAACCGAAGGCTCGGCTGGTGCCGATCGGCCGCCGGCAGTCCCCGCGCACACCGGGCGCCTGGAAGGGCCGGGTGCGCATCGCCGCGGATTTCGACGCGCCGCTTCCGGACGATCTGCTCGAGTCGTTCGAGGGTCGGTCGTGAGACTGCTCCTCGATACCCACGTCTTCCTGTGGTGGTGCGCGGACGACGCGCAGTTGGGAGAGGCTGAGCGCGCGGCCATCCGAGACGGCTCGAACGACGTGTTCCTGAGCGCCGCGTCCGTCTGGGAGATGGCGATCAAACAGGGGCTCGGCCGGCTGGAGTTTCCGGAACCGGCCTCGGCCGCGGTGGGGCGCCTCGGAATCCAGGCCGTCCCCGTGGGGTTCGAACACGCCGAAGCGATGCTTCGCCTGCCGCCGCTCCACCGGGATCCCTTCGATCGCCTGCTCCTCGCGCAGGCGATGATCGAAGGCCTGACCCTCGTCACGCGCGATCCGATCGTTCGCTCGTATCCGGGTGTGGCGTTCCTTCCGATCTCGGCTCCGCATCCCTGACCCGGACCGCGCGACACCCACCGTGGCCGGCGCCGGCTTCGATGAACAGGAACCGCGGACTGCCGTTGACGCCGGGTGATAACCGCGCCCGATGTGCCGGGCGGGCTCGCCGGGTCGCGAGGCCCGGGGTACAATGCCGCCCCTCAGGAGGCCCGGGTATGATCGCTCTCCTTCTCTTCAGTCTCGCGACGTGGCTGGCCGCCCCGGCGGGTGCGCAGACGGCGGCGCCCGCCGTCACGGGCCCCACGGCCGCGCAGGTCTTCAGCTACCCCTATCCGACGGAGCTGACGGCCGCATCCGGTAGGGGACGGATCGCCTGGGCGTTCAACGAGCAGGGCCGACGCAATATCTGGGCCGCGGAAGCGCCGGCGTTCGCGGCCCGCCAGCTCACCGCCTACGACCGCGACGATGGCCAGGAACTGACGAGCGTGGCGATGTCCCCCATGGGCGAGTGGGTCGTCTTCGTGCGTGGCGGGGACCACGGCTCGAACTGGGACGACGGGGCACCGGTGAACGTCACGAGCAGCCCGCTCCCGCCGAAAGTGCAGGTCTGGTCCGTGCCCTTCGCCGGAGGCGAGCCGAGGCTCCTGGGCGAGGGCGATATGCCGGTCGTCTCCCCGCGCGGCGACGTGGTCGTGTTCGAGCGCGACCGGCGCCTGTGGACGGTGCCGATCGACGGGTCGCAGGCGGCGAAGCCGATCGTCGCGACGAACGGGACGAGCAGTGGCGCCGTGTGGTCGCCGGACGGGACGCGCCTGGCCTTCGTCTCGGGGCGTGGGGACCACGCGTTCATCGGCGTGTATCGCGACGAGCAGACGCCGGTTACGTGGCTCGCGCCATCCACGTCGCGCGACAGCTCGCCCCGCTGGTCGCCGGACGGCACGCGGCTCGTGTTCGTGCGACGCCCCGGCGCCGGCGGCCCGCCGACGATGGTCCTGGAGCCCAGGCATCAGCCCTGGTCGCTCTGGGTGGCCGATGCCTCGACCGGGCAGGGCCACCAGCTGTGGACGGCCCCCGAAACGCTTCGCGGCTCGTTCCCGACGACGGACGGCAATGCCAACCTGCACTGGGCGGCCCGCGGACGGATTGTCTTCCTGTCGTACCAGGACGGCTGGCCACATCTCTACTCGATCGCCGAGCAGGGCGGCGAGCCGCTGTTGCTCACGCCCGGTGCGTACATGGCGGAGCACGTCCGCCTGAGCCCGGACGGCGGGTCCCTCGTCTTCGCGGGAAACGCCGGCGACGCGGCCGACGATCTGCATCGACGGCACGTCGTGAAGGTGCCGGTCGATCGCGCGACGCCGCAGGTGATGACCCCGGGAGCCGGGCTCGAGTGGTCGCCGGTCGTCGCTGGCGACCAACTGGCCTTCCTCGGGGCCACCGCGCAGCGCCCGCCGCTGCCGATGGTCATGCCGCTCGCGGGTGGCGCGCCGACGAACCTCGCGGCCGATCGGATCCCGGCCGATTTCCCGCAGGCGGCGCTCGTCGTGCCGAGGGCGGTGACCTACAAGGCGTCGGATGGCGTCACCGTGCACGCCCAGCTCTTCGAGGCGCCGGGGGGGCCGCCGAAGCGCCCGGCGATCGTCTACGTGCACGGTGGGCCGCCACGGCAGATGCTGCTCGGCTGGCACTACTCGGACTACTACGCGCGGGCGTACGCCTCGAACCAGTACCTCGCCTCGCGCGGGTTCGTCGTGCTGTCGATCAATTACCGGCTGGGGATTGGCTACGGCTACGAGTTCCATCAGCCGCCGGCGGCCGGGGCCCGGGGTGCCTCGGAGTATCTCGACGTGAAGGCGGCCGCCGAGTACCTGCGTGCGCTGCCGCAGGTCGATCCCGCGCGTGTGGGCGTGTACGGAGGCTCGTACGGCGGCTACCTGACCGCGCTCGCGCTGGCCCGCAACTCCGACCTCTTCGCGGCGGGCGTGGACATCCACGGCGTGCACGACTTCACGACCCAGGGCTCGGGCTCGGGCGCTGCCCTCCAGGCGGCGATGGCGGCCTCACGCTTCGAACCCAACGATCGCGAGAAGGCGGCGGAGGTGGCCTGGCGGTCGTCACCCGTGTCGTCGGTCTCGACCTGGAAGTCCCCGGTCCTGCTCGTGCACGGTGACGAGGATCGCAACGTGCGCTTCAGCCAGACCGTGGACCTCGCGCGCCGTCTCGCCGCCGCGGGCGTGCCGTTCGAGGAACTCGTGATCCCGGACGACACGCACCACTGGATGCGGCACGCCAACGTCCTCAGGGTCTACGAGGCGACGGCCGCGTACTTCGAGCGCGCGTTCGGGCACGCCGGCCCGACGAGCCGTACACCCTGACCGTCCGCCCAGCCGTACGTCGCACGCCTCAAGGAGTGATACTGAGCCGGCACCCATCGCGGTTCGCACGGGATCGGTGGCGGATCTCGCGCCTCGACTCGCGCCTGGCCCTGGCTTCCGGCACGTGTGCCGGTCCGACTTCGACTCTTCCGTTACAATGGCCCCCGCTGGTGCACAGTCGAGCGTGGCCCTGACCCCTGGCACTCGGCTCGGCCCGTATGAGATCACCGCCTCGCTCGGCGCCGGCGGGATGGGCGAAGTGTATCGCGCCCGCGATACCCGGCTCGATCGCGACGTCGCCATCAAGGCGCTGCCCCCGGACTTCGCCACCGACCAGGACCGCGTGATGCGCTTCGAGCGCGAGGCGAAGACGCTCGCCGCGCTGAACCACCCGAACGTGGCCCAGATCCACGGGATGGGGAGCATCCCGGGGCCTGGCACCGTCAAGGCGAATCTGCTGCAGTTTCTGCCATCCGCAGAACGTGACGCCAAACGTGCAGGCCGAACGTGAGAGGGTCATCGCGACCAGGGAGTCCGTCATGCGTATGAAGTGGATGTTGGGCATCGTCGTCCTGCTGCTGGCGGGATCGCGGCCATTGTCGCAATCGCCGGAGCCGTTCACTGCCGCCGACATGCTGAAGGTGGCGACGGCCCAGGTGCTCGACCTGTCCGAGGACGGACGCCTCGTCGCGCTCGCCGTTCGGCGGCTCCAGGACAATGCCGAGACCGACCATCGCCGGTTCAACGATCCCAGCTACGTCGCACCATCCATGCTGGACGTGCTGGTCGTCGACACCCGGACCGGCACCGCCGACCATCCCTTCACGACCCTGATGAACGTCCGCCGGGGCGCGTGGTCCCGCGACGGCGCCCGGCTGGCGTTGTTGACCACCGCGCAGGACGCGGATCAGCTGCCCGTGACCACCGCCTGGGTCTACGAGACGGCACGCAAGCGGCTGCAGCAGGTCCCCAGAAAGGCTGGCGCCGAGATCGCCGCCACCTCGGACGTGCACTGGACGCCCGACGGGTCGGCCCTCGTCGTCACGCTCCGGTCGCCCGCCGAAGACCGCGCCGGGCAGGCCCTGTTCCGCTCCCTAGTCGGCGGACCGATCATCGTGCAGTCGTCGCGGCCGATGCTCGACTGGGACGCCCTCGCGCGGCATGGGCGCACCCGGGCGATTGCGACCCTCGATCCGGCCACGGGCACGGCCGTGACGCTCGGGCCGACCGCGAAGATCACGAGCTACCAGCCGGCTCGGGACGGGTCGTTCGTCACCTGGCTCGAGGACACCACCGAGAAGACGAACTACGACGTCATCGGTGGCACCGACAACGCGCTGCGGATGGCGCCGAGGGGCGGCTCGCCCGTGACGGTGGCCGCGGCCGCGAGCCTGAAGACCGCGGTTCCGCGCTGGTCCGACGATGGGAGGGTGTTTGCCTACGTCGAGAAGGGCGAAGTCTTCGTCCAGCGGGTGGACGAGAGCAAACCGCGGTCGCTGACGCCGAAGCCGAAGAAGGACGAGGCGGCGCCGGCGGGCGACGAGGAGTCGGAGTCGTTCGCCTTTGGCGCCTTCTCCCGCGACGCCGCGAAGATGGTCGTCACGAGCAAGAGGGGCTGGTACCTCGTCGATGTAGCCACGGGCACGCGCGACCTGGTGCTGCCGCTCGACGACAAGAACGAGGATCGCAACCCGAAGCTGAGCCTCGTGGACTGGACGCCCGCCGGTGACGCGCTGCTGCTGCAGTACGGCGAGCCCGACCGCTGGGACCGCGGGCTGATGCGGCTCGATCTCGGCACGAAGCAGCTGTTGCCGCTGGTCAAGGACCGGCACCTCTACCAGGGATTCCGCCTCTCGCGCGACGGCGGCACCCTCGTCTTCCAGCGCTCCGACGGCGATCGGCCGGCCGACTGGTACGCGGCGGACGCGGCGATGACCAACGTGCGGAAGGTGACGGACCTGAACCCGTGGATGGCGACGAAGGCCGTGCCCGTGTCGGAGCTCGTCTCGTACCGCGATGCCGACGGGAAGCTGCTCTACGGCGTGCTCCGTTACCCGGTGGGCTACCAGAAGGGCACCCGTTATCCGACCGTGTTCGAGCTCTACGAGACGTTCTTCGACAACGGCTTCAACGCCCGCGCCGCCTTCCTGGCCAACCACGGGTATGCCGTGTTCCATCCGTCGGTGAACCTGGTGGTCGGCCGTCCGGGTGAGTCGTGGGCCAAGGGCGTGACCTCGGCCGCGAACCGGCTGATCGACATGGGCGTGGCCGATCCCGATCGGCTCGGGGTGCATGGCACGAGTTACGGCGGCTACGCCACGGTGCTGCTGCTGACCGAGACCGATCGCTTCAAGGCCGCCATCAACATCTCGGGCAAGGTGAACATGATCAGCTTCTACACCGACAGTCCCCGCATCGGCGTCCGGAACACGCATGCGCCCGAGAAGAGCCAGGACCGGATCGGGGGCACGCTCTGGGAGTACCCCGAGCGCTACATCGAGCACTCGGCGATCTTCCGCGCCGATCGCATCCAGACGCCTCTGCTCAACATCACCGGCGACCAGGACTGGAACGTGCCGTCCAGCCAGTCGCGCGAGATCTACTTCGCCCTCCGCCGCCTCGGCAAGGACACCGAGTGGGTGCGCTATGCCAACGGCGGGCACCGGCCGCCGAACAGCGCCAGCGAGAGCATCGACTTCGAGGAGCGGATTCTGGCATGGTACGACAAGTACCTGAAGAAGACGGCCGGCACCCAGCCGACGCCGCAGTAGCCAGTGCCCATGGCAGACCACGTGCCCGGCACGGTCCCATTGAGGACAGGGCGCCGCGCGCGATCGTGCCGGCCGCGGGCCAACGCGAATGTGGGCTGGACCTCCTGGACGGTGTCTGACTACACGAGCCGTGGCCGGACCCGAGCCCCCTCGATTGCGAGGTCCACGTCGGTGCCCCACACCTCGGGGATGCGCCGGCGCTCGAGCCACACGAGGCTCGAGGCATCGACATAGGTCAGCTTGCGCCCGCGATGCCGATCCAGCTTGCGGGCGACAGCGATGTGGTGCGCCGCGTCGAGCGGCAGCAACTGCAGGCCGGGCAAGGCAGCCACGCACTCGCGGAACTGGCGAGCCGCCTGCTCGCCGAGGCGGTGCAGGAACCAGCCGTAGGTTTCGGACACGACCGCCATCGACGTGTACCAGCGGCGTGGCGGTGCGGCGAAGAGGTCCACGGCCGGCAGGTGATACGCGTCCGAGCGATCGAGGAACGCGACGAAGATGCCGGAATCGAGGAAGACCGCGGCGGCCTTCATGGCCGGCCGCGCCCGTACACGACGTCGTCGAGGGAGCGGCTCGCGGTCGCGTCGCCGGAGGCCACGACGCCTGCGAAGCGCATCCAGGGCTTGTCGCCGCTGCCGGCGGCGAGTTGCGCGGCCAGCGCGCGTCGCACCAGTTCCGCGATGGACACGCCCTGTCGCGCGGCCTCGGCCCTGGCGCGCGCGTACATCTCCGGCGCGAGCGATATCTGGGTCCTCAGCATGTTATCACCACTGATGTTGATGATAACATGACCCGGACCCCTCCGGCCTGAGCGCCCACTCCGGCCTGAGTGCATCGATGCGCGGCCCGCACGTCTGACCCGAGGAGACACCGCATGGCGTTCATCCGCTACGTTCCTGCCGACGCGTTGGCGCCCGAGGACCGCGTGGCCGACCCCGATCACATCATCCAGGTACACGCCGTGCATCCGGCGGTGATGCGCCACCACTGGGAGCTGTACAAACAGGTCATGCATCGTGCCGGACCGCTCAGCCGACGCGAGCGCGAAGTGCTCGGCGTGCGCGTGTCGGCCCTGAACGGCTGCCGCTATTGACTGCACCATCACGGGGCGGGTCTCCGTGCGATTCTCGGGAGGGCCGGGCTGGCCGACGAGGCGCAGAACGCGATCGTCGACGGCCTGCAGACGTCGCCGGTCTCGGCGCCCGGCCTGACGGCGCGGGAAGCGGCCCTGTTGGATTACGCGGACGTGCTCACCCGCACCCCGGCAGCGGTGCGCCCGCACCACATCGACCGACTGCGTGCCCAGGGGCTCGACGACCGCGCCATCCACGACGCCTGCGCCATCGTGGCCTATTTCGCGTTCGTGAACCGCATCGCCGACGGCCTGGGCGTGGAACTGGAGGGCTGACCTGCGGCGTCGTCTCGGCGGAGCTCGGCAAGGGCGAGGGCGCCCCTGCCTTGACGGCCGCTCGGCCCCTATATTCAACTGAGGTTGAACTCCGCACCGACATGTCGTCCACGATCAACGCCAGGACCCTGCGTGCCAGCCTGCCGCGACTCGTTGCGCGCGTGCGCAAGGGCGCTCGCTATACGGTGCTGTATCGGAGCCAGCCGGCATTTCAGATCGCCCCGATCGCCGCAAGCGCGGCGGCCGGCCGGCCCGGCCCGAGGGTGCCGATCGACGTGGGCAAGGACGCCGACCTGGTCGTCTGGGCGGGCGACCCGTTCGAGTTGACGACGGCCGCGGATCGCGTGTTCATCCGGGGTCGGGAGATGCCGCGCACGACGCGGCAGACCGAGCTGCTGCGCACGTACCGGACGCTGCCCGTTCGCCCGTGATCACGGAGGCCACGCCATGCGACGCATCCTTGTCCTGTTCCTGCTCCTCTCAACCGGGTCGACTCGCGCGGCGATCCAGGACTTCGATCTCGTCGTCGCCAATGGCCGCGTCATCGATCCCGAGTCCGGGCTGGATGCCGTGCGGAGCGTCGGCGTGCGGGGAGGGTCGATTGCCGCCATCGAGGCGGGGCCGCTGCGCGGCCGCACCGTCATCGATGCCACGGGCCTCGTCGTCGCCCCTGGCTTCATCGACGTGCACCGGCACGGCCAGAACGACGAGAACTACCGTCACGCGGCGCTCGACGGCGTGACCAGCTCGCTCGAGCTCGAGGTCGGCACGCGCGACATCGAGAGCTGGTACCGCGAGCGGGCGCCCGGACGCCTGATCAACTACGGCGTGTCGATCGGGCACATCGGCGTCCGCATGGCGGTGATGGGCGATGCCGGGGACTTCCTGCCGAGCGGTCCCGCCGCGAGCGCAGCCGCGACGCCGGAACAGGTGGCCGAGATGGCGCGGCGCCTCGACGAAGGACTGCGTCAGGGCGCGGTGGCCGTCGGATTCGGGACGGCCTACACGCCAGCGGCCTCGCCGTGGGAAGTGCTCGAGATGTTCCGTGTTGCCGGGCGTCATGGCGCGTCGGCGCACATCCACGTCCGCCGCGGGGTGGAGGGCGTCCAGGAAGCCCTGGCGAACGCCGTCGTCACGGGCACGCCGCTGCACGTCGTGCACATCAACAGCACGGGGGGCAACGACGTCGGTCGCATGCTGGTGCTCATCTCCGAGGCGCGGCAACGCGGGCTGGACGTGACGACCGAGGCGTACCCGTACAATCGAGGTTCGACGCGCATCGAGTCGGCGCTCTACGACAACTGGGAGCGGATGAGCGACGAGGACATCGGCCAGATCCTGTGGGCCGCCACCGGCGAGCCGCTGACGCGCGAGAGCTTCGCCCGATACCGCAAGCAGGGCGGATCGGTGATTCAGCGGCCGGGGCGCATGGAGAACGTGCAGCAGGCGATCAACAGCCCCCTCACCATGATCGCGAGCGACGCCAGCACGATGCGCGATGGCCGGGGCCATCCGCGCAGCACGGGCACGTTCTCACAGGTGCTCGGTCGCTACGTCCGCGAGGCGAAGTCGCTCTCGTTGATGGACGCCGTCCGCAAGATGACCCTCATGCCGGCACGGCGGCTCGAGGCGCGCGTGAGTGGGATGCGGAACAAGGGTCGCCTGCGGGTGGGAGCGGACGCCGATCTCGTGGTGTTCGACCCGGTGCGCGTGATCGATCGGTCGACGTACCAGCAGCCTGCGCTCGCGCCTGAGGGCATCCAGCATGTCGTCGTAGCCGGCGAACCCGTGGTCGCCAACGGCCGCGTGGTCGACGGCGTGGCCCCCGGCCGCGCGATTCGCGCAGCCATCGCGCCTCGGTGACGCCACGGGCCATGCCCGGCGCCGGTCGATGGTCCGCCTCGCCGCAGGCGGCAGGACGCTGGGTACGATCGACTCGGGGTCCACGGCACGAGCTACGGCGGCGACGCCACGGTGGCACGCTCTGGGAGTACCGCGAGCGCGACCCTGCTCGACATCACCGGCGACCAGGACTGGAACGTGCCGGCCAGCCAGTCCCGCGAGATCTACGTCGCCCTCCGCCACCGCGGCCGGGAGACCGAGCGGGTACGCCAAGTACCTGAAGGAGCCCGCACAGAGATTCCGGCGAAGCGACCTTGTGGAAATGATCATCAGCGGCTAACGTCAATTCATGGATCCGGCCGTTCTGGCGTACCTCGCCAGCATCGGGCGCAAGGGTGGGTCGAAGAGCCGCCGGGCCCTTGCCCCGGACACGGCCCGCGAGATGGTGAAACTCCGCGACGCGCGACGGGCCTACAGGCGCTCTCGCGCCCAGTGCTTCTGGTCGAACGACCCGGGTCACGAAGTGACCCGCACCGACATTCCGTGGGTGGCGGAGCGCCTCATGACCAATGGTGGCCGTGCCGGCTGGGAACAGGGGGGCACGGCTGTGCCGCTGACTCCACTTTCGGCTTGCGGCTGCCGGGATACATCCGGGCCACGGTCTCGCGCGGGGGCGAGGCCACGAAGGTGGAATGGGCGCACGACTCGGCCTGGCGCTTCATGCCGACCATCCGCCACGAGGACTTCACGCGCCTGCGGCTGGCCGCGCCGGTGGCAGGGTCGTTTCGTCGCACCGGGCACGACAGGTGCCGACGACGCCGTGCCGCATTTCGGCCCGCCTGGCGGCGTGCTGCCGCGAGTTGTCGAGGAGTAGGAGGTGTCCATGAGCCGTCGTGCCCTGTTCCTGTGCCTGCCGGTCGCGCTCGTGCTGTCAGGCGCGACTGCGGGACACGCGCAGTCGAAAGCTCGCGCTCGCGATCTGGGTGTGCCGTTCGACGGCGCACCCGGTCCGAACAACGCCATTACCGACGTGGCCGGCGTGGAGGTCGGCCAGGTCACGCTCATCTCGGGCGAGGGGCCGCGCGTGATCGGGAAAGGGCCGATCCGCACCGGTGTCACGGCGATTCATCCCCGCGGCAGGAATGGCCGCCAGGGCGTGTTCGCGGCGTTCGCCATCGGCAATGGGAACGGCGACATGACCGGCACGCACTGGATCCAGGAGGCGGGCGTGCTGGAGACGCCCGTCCTCATCACCAACACGCTCAGTGTGGGCGTCGTGCGCGACGCAGCCGTGGAGTGGATGGTCGAGCGCGACTCGACCGGCCCGTTCTGGTATCCGGTGGTCGCCGAAACCAGCGACGGCCTGCTCAACGACATGAAGGGCCAGCACGTGACCAGGGCGCACGCGCTGCAGGCCCTCGATTCGGCCGCGGGCGGCCGCGTCGCCGAAGGCAACGTGGGCGGCGGCACCGGCATGAACTGCAACGGGTTCAAGGGCGGTACCGGCACATCCTCGCGGGTGCTCGGCCCGGGCGAAGGAGGCTGGACGGTCGGGGTGCTCGTCCAGTGCAACTACGGCTCGAGGAGCGAGCTGCGGATCGCAGGCGTGAACGTCGGACGAGACATCCAGGGATTCGAGAACTGTGTCGCACGCCGTCTCGAGCCGCCGCAGACCAATGCCGCGGGCCAGCCGCTGCCCGTATGCGACCGGCCGCCGGGCGGGGAGGCCCTGCGCGAGGATCCGGAGCAGGGCTCGATCATCGTCGTCGTCGCCACCGACGCGCCGCTCACGCCCGATCAGCTGCAGCGGGTCGTCCAGCGCGTCAGCCTCGGCATGGGCCGGCTCGGGTCGATCCATGGCAACGGCTCGGGCGACATCTTCGTGGCGTTCTCGACCGCCAACCGCGGCGCCGATGATGGCAACAGCGCCGGAGGCGGCCGGACGGCGCCGGCGACGGTCGTGCGGCTCACCGCGAACCAGATGGACCCCCTGTTCCTGGCCACCGTCCGAGCGACCGAGGAGGCCATCGTCAACGCGATGATCGCAGCCGAGACGATGACGGGGGCGGACTACCATCGGCGCCATGCCATCCCGCACGACCAGTTGCGCGCGATCCTGAAGGCGCACGGCGTCCTGCGGGGGCAGTAGGGTGGCGTGAAGGCGCGCGAACGGGCGCGAACGGCGAAGGCAGGAGGCCGCTGCGAGCGACCGCACCCCGGGGGGAAGGAGAGCGCCAGGCAGAACCCGGTCGGATCGCGCAGCGACTCAGCGGGAGGCGCCTGGAGCGGCACCCGCCTGTGCCGCCTGCCACTGCAGGTGCCGCGCCCACACCTTCGCCCACAGCGCCTCGGTGGCCGGCACCGCCAGGCCGAAGCCCTCGCGCAGCGCCCGCGCGTACTCCTCCGCGTCACGCAGCACGTCGGTCGTCACCCCGGCCGCCGTCACCTGCCGCAGGACGGCGCCGCGCAGCATGACCAGGCCGGCGGGCACGAACCGCTCGCACACGGTCGTCTTCACGAAGCCGGACTCGGGCGAGGTCTGCAGCTCGCGGCACTGCACGGCGAAGTCGCCGAGCGCGCGCGGGGTGAGGGTGAAGTCGAACCCGTCGGCGCCGCCGAACTCGTGGCTGTCCACCCGCCACCACGGGCCGTCGCGGCTCACGCGATACCGCAGGAAGTCCTGGGAGTAGGTGCCAGGCTCCAGCGGGAGCGGCGCCAGGAAGCCGTCGCCGAATCCCACGTCGGCAATCCAGGGCCGGTCCAGGGTGACCAGCAGGACCAGGTGGTTCCCCTGCGCCCGCCAGCCGCCCGTGGCGCGCCCGACCGCCCCGGACAGGTACCGCACCTCGAAGCCGAGCGTCTCCAGCACGCGGCCGAACACGCCGTTCATCTCGTAGCACCAGCCCCCGCGCCGCTCGTCCACCAGCTTGGTGAACATGGCGTCGGCGTCGAGGGTGAGCGGCCGGCCCAGGTGGATGTCGAGATTCTCGTACGCGATCGCCAGCAGGTGCGCGCGGTGCAGCGCGCGCAGCGTCCCGAGCGAGGCATCACGCGGGCCGCGGTAGGCGACGCGGTCCAGGTACCGTTCGAGCTCGTGGCTGGTGAGCGGTCGCTGCACCCTACAAGAGTAAGGCCTCGACCCGGCCGCCGGCCAGCCGGGGCGACGCCGTGTCAGTTCGACGGTGCGGGCCACCCCGGCATCTTCGACGCGTCCAGCCCCGCGACATCGAAGCGCGCCGTGCGGGTGCCGCCGGCCTTCACGGGGAACTCGATGCTGATGCGCGCCGCATCCGCCGTGAGGCGCCACAGCGCTTCCGCGTCGTTGATGAACATGGCAATCGCCTCGTCCGTGTTCGGCCGCCGTGCCGCCATCGGCGCTGGTGCCTGGTCGTCCACCGCGACGCTCACCGTGCACCGGGGCCGGCAGTCGAAGTCCCCGCCCTGCAGCACGAGGTAGCTGCTCCGGCCCCACGAGGCGTGGTCGCGGAAGACCAGCTGCACGGGCCGGGGCCCCTGTCCGTCGGTGTCCACGTTGTCCGTCGACAGGATGGCCGCCGTGACCTGCGCTCCGCCGCCCACCGTGGCCTGCTGGTATTTCCACAACGCGGCGAGCCGCGCCGCCTCGATCCGGGCCCGGCTCTCCTCGCGGGCCCTGGCCCCGGCCGCCAGCTCCGCCTCGCGCGCGGCGGCGGCCTTCTCGGCCGCGGACGGCCCGCGGTCACCACATGCGGACAGGAGCGCGACCGCCAGTAGCAGCCCGAATGCGGAAAGGCGGCATCCACCACGGGCTCGGCGCCCGTCCCTCACGGCTGCAGCCACGCCCGCACCCTTGCGCGCTGCTCGCCAGTCGCATCGGGACGCGGCTCCAGCTTCCACGGGCCCGTGCTCCCCTCCCCCGTCGTGAACCGGAGGCCGAACCACTCGAGCAGGTCGTCGTAGTCCAGGTCCTCGGTCGATGACACCGCCCGCCGGAACCACTCGCGGAGGTCGACGCCCGCCACCTCCTCAGCGGTCTGCCTGAACTCGTCCGCGGTGTATCCGCGCTCCCCGCTGTACCGCCGGTACGCCAGGCGCATCACATCGTCCAGGCTGGCGCGGCCCGCCGTGGCCCGGCGGATTCGCGCATCGAGCAGCAGCCCCATGACGTTTCCCTTGTTGTAGTAGCTGACCGTGGTGGCGCTGGGGTTCACGCCGGAGTTGCTGTTGTTCCAGACCTCGAGCGAGGACTGCTCCACCGACTGCAGCCGCCGGCCCGGCGCGTTCTCCAGGTTGCCGATGAGCGAGGACAGGGAGCCGAAGTACTCCGTCTCGGTCCGCAGGCCCGCGCGTGTCATCAGCAGGGTGCTGTAGTACGACGTGACACCCTCGGCAATCCAGAGCGTGCCGGTCGTGGGCGGCTTCTCGAAGTCGAACGGGCCCAGTTCCACCGGCCGCAGCCGCTTCGCGTTGTACAGGTGGAAATGCTCGTGGGCCAGCAGGCCCAGGCTGGGCCACGGGCCCGGGCCGGGCCGGGCCGCGACCGTGCACAACGTGGAGTTCTTGTGCTCGAGCCCGCCTCCGCCCTCGCGGAACACGAGCAGGAACAGGTACCGCTCGTAGGGCAGGAACCCCCAGAAGCGACGCGTCTCCTGCACGTAGGCGTCCAGCGCCTTCGTCGCGGCGTCGCCGTCCCAGCCGGCGGTGTGGCCCGCGCTCACGACGTAGTGCGGCGTGCCATCGACGATGAACTCCCGCACGACCAGGTTGCCGGCCAGGATGGGCGAGTCGACGAGCGTTTCGTAGTCGGCCGCACGGAACCGCGGCGCGCCGTCACCCGGCACGACATCCAGCCCCGTCACGACCCGTGTCCATCCGGCGGGGAGATCGACCTGCACCACATGGGGGCGCCGCGCGGTCTCGACGCGCGTGATGAAGGCCGCCGCGCCGTTGAAGACGCCGTACTCCTTCGTCACCTCGTTCGTCGTCACCGTCCGCTGGTCGCAGCGCAGGCGATAGGTGAGCCGAATCGACGCGGCACCGCCGGTCGTCACCCGCCAGCGGTTGGAGTGGGTCTTCTCGATCGCCAGCGGTTCGCCGGCCGGCCCAAGGGCCACGACGGTGTCCACGCGCGCGGCGTGGTCCTCGACGCGGTAGTAGCCTGGCGACCAGACCGGCATCATGAGCTCGACCGTCGCGCGCCCGCCTGTGGGGACAACGGCCTCGACGTGGGCGTACGGCGTGTCGGGCGAAGGGACGCGCACGCGGTAGCTGATGGGCGCGAGGTCCTGCGTCCGCAGCACCGGATACCGCGACGCCTTGATGGCCTCGTCCACCACGTTCCACGTGGCCAGCCCGTCGTTCGAGCGCGGCTCGAGCAGGTAGAACGCCAGCCGCGCCAGGGGCTGCGTCATCGGCACCCGGAACGCCCCTGCCAGGTCGCGCGTCACCGGCACCCACACGCCCGTCACCGTGCGCTCCTGATGGTTCTCGAAGGCGCGCTCGGTGACGGTGCTGCCGGAGACCCGGAACTCCTCCACCGCCTGCGGTCCGCCCGCGGGCATGGGCTCGACGCGCACGCCGTGCGCGCGCAGGCGATCGAGCACCGCCTTCTCGGTCGCGGGGACGATGTAGGCCGAGGGCACCCGTTCGGTCTCGGTGGACGTGAAGGTGGTCTCGTCCCACATCGGCTCCGGCTTCCGCACGTCGGCGCGCCGGTGCATGATCCGGCCCGAGTACGGGTTGACGTCCTCGATGACGTCGCCCATGAGGATCTCGACCTTCTCCGGGCCGCGCGTCACCTTCGATCGCAGCGACAGGCGCTGCCCCGCCAGCGGCGCCGCGTCCGCGGCCTCGGCCACCTGGCGCAGGCGCGGGGCGTTCCGGTGCGCGTATCCGAGGACCTCCTCGAGAAACCGCCGGTTCGTCGCGACTCGATCCGCGAACGGCAGGTAGGAGTACGTCTCGCTGAGGATGCCGAAGCGATTCCGCAGGCCCCAGTAGTTGTGGGTGTAGCGCGGGAGGTCCTCCACGGTGGTCCACGCCCGGTCCGGCGCCTGGCCGGAGACGTTCCCGTACGAGCGGACGTCCCAGCCATCGCTCGCCTTCACGGCCCGTGCGACCTCCGAGAGCCACACGCGCGCCTCGCGCGCGACCGCCCCGTCCACGGCAGGGTTGCTCGGCGTCTCGTAGGTGAGATGGTAGGCGTGCCGCGACCCGTTGGTGGTGTGCAGGTCGATCATCACGTGCGGGTCGTAGTCGTTCAGCAGGCGCACCATCGAGCGCGCCTCCGGCGTCTCGAGCTTCATGTTGTCGCGGTTGATGTTGAGGCCCTGTGCGTTCGGGCGCGTGCCCTGCCCGCCGACGGGCCCGTGCTGGAAGCCGCGGCTCGTCAGCGTGACGCGCTCGTTCCCGTCCGCGTTGTAGATCGGGTTCACGAGCAGCACCATCGACCGCAGCCAGTCGGCGTGCGCGCCCCTCGCGATGTCGCGCACGAGCGCCAGCGCCGCTTCCTTGCCCTCCACTTCGCCCGCGTGGATGTTGGCCTGGATGTAGACCCGCAGCAGCCCGGACGCCCGCACTGCGGCGGGCGTGGCGTCGGCCATCGGACCCACGACGGCGAGGGGCAGCGGTCGGCCCTCGAAGGTGTAGCCGAACGAGGTCACGCGCACGAGGTCCGAGGCCTCGTCCACCGTCGCCAGGAACCGCTGCACGTCGTCGTAGCGGCTCGTCTCGGCGAAGTGCGAGCGCTCCGCGCGCGTCTGGAGGCCCTCGAGAGGCGCGCGGCCCGTCTGGGTGGCACCGGCCGTGGCCAGGGCCGCGACGACGAGGGCGAGAGTGGCGAAGGGGTGGAGGCGCATCCCGGGGATCTTACCCGGACGCCGGCCCCGACCCGTCACGGTCAGCGTGCGGAGCCGTCAGCCGACCTCACGTGCGAGGCAGTCCAGGCGGACGGCCCTGTGCAGGAACACGCGAACCTTCTGCGAGTGGCGCTCGATGGGCTGGTTCATGACGCGGCAAGGGCGGGTGCGTCATCATAGGTACGCCATGCCCGAGCCCAGCGAGAAGGTGCCGGCCACCGAACCGCGTTCCCCGGGGGCCGCCGACGACCAGCCACCCTCGCGCCCGTGGCGCACCGAGGGTCTTCCCAAGGGCGAGCCCCCGCCGAAGGGGCCGCGCTGGTCGGTCCTCGCGCTGCTTGCCGCCGGCTACCTCGTCGTCTTCGGCATCCTGACCGTCCAGGACCGCCTCGCCGGGCCCGAGGCCATCCCCTACACCGAGTTCAAGTCGCAGGTCGCCGGCCGAAACGTGGCCGAGCTCTTCGCGCGCGGCGACTCCATCCAGGGCGGGCTCAAGAAGCCCGTGCCCGTCCCCGGCGAGCCGGGCCGGACCTACGAGCGCTTCACGACGGAGCGTCCCACCTTCGCGTCCGACGACCTGCTGGCGGAGCTCACCGCCGGCGGGGCGACGGTGCGCGCGACGCCGCTGATGGAGGAGCGCGGCATCCTCACGAACCTTCTCATCTCGGTGGCGCCGTTCCTCCTCCTCATCGCGTTCTACGCGTGGATCTTCCGGCGGCAGCGGAACCTCATGGGCGGCATGGGCGGCGGCATCCTCGGGGCCGGCCCGCGCAAGCCGGTGGACAAGGAGTCCGTCCGCGTCACCTTCGACGATGTGGCGGGCATCGACGAGGTGGAGGGCGAGATCAACGAGATCGTGGACTTCCTGCGCGACCCGCAGAAGTACCGGAAGCTCGGGGCGCGTGCGCCGAAGGGCGTGTTGCTCACCGGCGCCCCCGGCACCGGCAAGACGCTGCTGGCCCGCGCCACGGCCGGCGAGGCCGACGTCCCGTTCTTCAGCGCCAGCGCCTCCGAGTTCATCGAGATGATCGTCGGCGTCGGCGCCAGCCGCGTGCGCGAGCTCTTCGCCGAGGCGCGCAAGGTGGCGCCGGCCATCATCTTCATCGACGAGATCGACACCATCGGCCGCGCGCGCGGCGGGGCGCGGGCCTTCGGCGGCCACGACGAGCGCGAGCAGACGCTGAACCAGATCCTCACCGAGATGGACGGGTTCTCCGGCCACGAGGGCGTGGTGGTGCTCGCGGCCACGAACCGGCCCGACATCCTGGACCCGGCCCTGCTCAGGCCGGGCCGCTTCGATCGGCAGATTGTCGTCCACGCCCCCGATCAGAAGGGTCGCGTCGAGATCCTGAAGGTGCACACGCGGAAGGTTCCGCTCGCGGCGGATGTCGATCTCGAGAGAATCGCGGCGTCCACGCCCGGCATGACCGGGGCCGATCTCGCCAACCTCGTCAACGAGGCGGCGCTGCTGGCCGCGCGCCGGCAGGAGGCCACCGTCACCCACCGGGACATCACCGACGCGCTCGAGAAGGTGCAGCTCGGCACCGCACGCAACGTCGTCATCCCCGAGCCCGAACGCCGGCGGACCGCCTACCACGAGGCCGGCCATGCGCTCATCGGCATGCTGCAGCCCGGCGCGGATCCGGTGCGCAAGGTCTCGATCGTCCCTCGCGGCCGCGCGCTCGGCGTGACGCTGTCCACGCCGGAGACCGATCGCTACGGGTACGACGCGAACTACCTGCGCGGGCGAATCGCCGGGGCGCTCGGCGGCATGGCCGCCGAGCAGGAGGTGTACGGCGTCGTCACGAGCGGGGCGGAGAGCGATCTCGAGAACGTCACGCGCATCGCGCGGTCGATGGTCGGCCGGTGGGGCATGTCGGAACGCATCGGCCCATTGTCGGTGCTGCCCGTCGAAGGCGACCCGCGCATGCTCGGCGTGTCGGACGTGCTGCTGAACACGGTGGACGAGGAAGTGCGGCGCCTCACCGACGAGTGCTACGCCGAGGCGCGACGCCTGGTACGGGAGCACCGGCACAGGCTCGACGCCATCGTCGAGAAGCTGCTGGAGCGCGAGAGCCTGGACGAGGCCGAGATCTATGCCGCGGCCGGGCTCCCCCACCCGCCGCCGGCCACGGTGGCCCCGGTGCCGGGAACGTGAGGCTCCCGATTCACGCTATCGTTGAACCGTGAGCCAGGTCACCGATGCCGGCGATGTCATCCCCGACGGGTCGCGGGTCATCGAGGTGCGCGTCGCCGAGCTGCGCCAGCTCTTCAACGCCATCGACCCGTCGCCCTTCCACGAACGCGACCTCGATCCACGTGCGGAGGAGTTCATCGTGGGCTGGGCCACGGACCTGCCCGACGACGCGGCGCTCGCGCTGCTCGTGCACCTGGACCGTTCGCCGGGACGGCCGGACGAGGCGGCCATCCTGCGCGACGCCATCCACGAGTTCTTCGGCCAGCGTGCCGCGGTCACCAGGCGGCGGCTGCGGGAGCTGCTCCGCCGCGGGCGCGTCAGCCTCGTGATCGCGCTCGCGTTTCTCGCGGTGTCGGTGGCCGCAGGCGACCTGCTGGCCGCGTATGCGCCCGAGAGCCGCGTGGCGGGCATCCTTCGCGAGGGCTTCCTCATCGGCGGATGGGTCGCGATGTGGCGTCCCATCGAGGTCTTCCTCTACGACTGGTGGCCCATCCGGGCAGAGGCGCGTCACTGCGATCGGCTGGCGGCCATGCCGGTCCGCATCCGCTACAAGGTCGAAGCGCCGCTCGACGCCTGGCGATCGGACTGGCCCGAACAGCCGGCGGCCCACGCGGCCGCCGCGCGGGCTGCGGCATCGCCGCCGGCGGCGGGTTGAGCCAGACGCCGGGTACAGAACCATTACAATCCGCCGCCGTCGGACCCGCTACCATCACCAGTGAGGGGAACACTCGTCATGCAGCGGCATCCGAAAGGCACGCGCGCCCGCGTCCTCCTGTCGTCGGTCTTCAAGCCCTTCGCCCAGGACGACGAGTTCGGCAGCCGGGCCATCAACCCGGTGGAGCTCTATCACAACCAGGTGACGCGCGAGCAGGGCCCGTTCTCGCTCCGGATGTTCCACCGGACCTGGAGCCTGATGCTGCTCCAGCAGAACATCTCCGCGCCGTGCACGGTGCTCGACTTCCCCTCGCGGGAGCGCTTCGTCCGAGAGCTCACCACGCACGACTACGACATCGTCGGCCTGTCGGGCATCATCGTGAACGTGGGCAAGATCCGGGAGATGTGCCGACTGGTGCGGAAGCACTCGCCAGCGTCCACCATTGTCGTCGGCGGCCACGTGACCGCGATTCCCGGCATCGAGCAGATGATCGACGCCGACCACATCGTCAAGGGCGAGGGCGTGGCGTGGCTCCGCGCCTTTCTCGGCGACGATCTCGCGCGCCCCGTCGACCACCCGATGATTCCCTCGTCGTTCGGGTTCCGCCTCATGGGCCTGCGGGCGCCCAGCGGCGGCGGCAACGCGTCGGCCACCATCATCCCCTCGGTGGGCTGCCCGATGGGCTGCAACTTCTGCACGACGTCCGAGTTCTTCGGCGGCAAGGGGAAGTTCGTCAACTTCTTCGAGCGCGGCGAGGACCTCTATCGCGTGATGTGCGAGACCGAGCGGCGCCTGGGCGCGAAGGCGTTCTTCATGATGGACGAGAACTTCCTGCTGTACCGGAAACGCGCTCTCGAGCTGCTGGACCTCATGAAGGCCAACGGGAAGGCCTGGTCGCTCTACGTGTTCTCGTCCGCCAACGCCATCCGCAAGTACGACATCCGGCAGCTGGTGGAGCTCGGCGTCGAGTGGATCTGGCTCGGCCTGGAGTCGGCGGCGTCCGGCTACCAGAAGCTGAAGGGCACCGACACGGTGGCGCTGGCGAGCGAACTCCAGTCGCACGGCATCCGGGTCCACGGCTCCACCATCATCGGCCTCGAGCACCACACGCCCGCCAACATCGAGACGGAGATCGAGCACGCGGTGAGCCACGAGACCGTGTTCCACCAGTTCATGCTGTACACGCCGGTGCCCGGCACGCCGCTCTATCGCGAGGTCGAGACGAGCGGGCGCCTGCTCCCGGACGTGGATCTGGCCGACATCCACGGCCAGTACAAGTTCAACTTCCGCCACGACGCGATTTCCCGTGACGAGTCGAAGGAGATGCTCGACAGGGCCTTCAGGCGCGACTTCGAGCTCAACGGCCCCAGCCTCTTCCGCCTCATGCAGAACATGCTCGTCGGCTGGAGGCGCTACAGGAACGACCCCGACCCGCGAGTCCGGGCCCGCGTCTCGGCCGAGGCCGACCAGCTGCGCTGGGGGCACGGCGCCGTCCTGTGGGCGATGGAGAAGTACCTGCGGGACTCGAACCGGTTGATCAGCGATCGCATCAGGGCGCTGCGCCTGGAGGTGGAGCGGGAGATGGGCGGGATCGCCCGCGCCGTCGACCACCTCGTCGGGCCGGCACTCCTCTGGAGCGCCCGCCGCGACGCCCGCCTGGCGCCCGCCGGCCGGCGGATCGAGCCCCGCACGTTCGTCGAGCGGCGCAACTGGCGCTGATGGCGCAGCACCGGAACGGGCGCATAATGGGCGTGAAAGCGAGGCACACCCATGGCCGAGCCCAAGCCCGATCCGCAGGTCCCACAGAAGTGCGCGCATCCCAGCTGTTCCTGCACCGTTCCGCCCGGTACGAAGTACTGCAGCGAGTACTGCCGGAAGGCGCCGGAGACCGAGCTGCACTGCAACTGCATGCACAGGGCGTGTCACCTGTAGAGCGGTGACAGATTCGGTCCGCGTCTGCAGGCGGACCGGTCAATCGTTGTCAGTCCGCGCGTGCAATCGCGGCGACCTGCGCGCAGATCGCCGGTTGGCAGCATTCCTGCAGCATGGGCAGCGAGATGCCTGGCTGGTTGCACGCACATGTCCGGTGGCTGCTGACCCTCGCCTGGGTTTTCGCGGGCGTGGGGCTGGCCGGCGTGACGGCCTTCGATGTGCGCACGCGGCTGGCGCCGCCCACGCCCCTGGAGGTCGCGACCGACATCACGGTGCGCAACGCGGCGGACCGGAAGGGTCGCCGCGCGTCGTTCCGCATCCTGCTGTTCACGGACGAGTTCCGCTGGCGCCTCAACTCGTACGACGCCATCGAGGACGGCGCCACCTTCCCGGGCTTCACCGACGGGATGAAGCGGGTGCTCGAAACCGCGGAGGAAATCATCTGCGTCGGCGCCAGCTCCCAGGAGATCCCCGCAGGCGTGGGCTTCAAGGCCGGGCGGGCGCAGGAGGAATGGCGCGCGGCGAGGCGCGCCGAGCGCATTGCCCTCTGGGTGCGGCAGGCCCTGTCGAAGCCCATCCCGGTCCGCAAGCTGAACATCGGCCATCACACACCGGTGCGCGTGGCCCGCGACACCTCGGACCAGCGCCGCGTGGTCGTCATTCTGGTCCTCGAGCACGACGACGGCGCCAACCTGGACGAGTCCCTCCGCGCGGCGATGGAGGAGGAATCGAGGCGTGCCCCCATCTTCGATTCGCTGCTCACCGACTACTCGCTCGGCGCCGGAGAGAGGTTCACATGGGTGCCCTGAGCGAACTCCCGCCGGCGCTGCTGGCGGGCTGGGCGCTGTGGCTGGCCGGGGGCCTGGCGCTCATGCTGTGGTTCCGTCATCGCAGTGCGCGCCCCGCTCCCCCGCCCGCCGGCCACGGCGTGCCACCCACCGGAACGATGCGGCTGTCCGGTACGCGGCCGGCCCCGGCGCGCTCGGGCGTGAGGCGGCCGCCCGACGCGTTCGCGGAGCTGCAGTCGCTGCTGGACCAGCACGAGGACCGGAACCGGTAGACTGTGGGGCCATGAGGCGCCCCATCACGCCGGTTCTGGTGGCCGCAGCCGTCGCCGTCACCACCGCCGCCCAGCCCTCGTCGGTCGCCACGTGGCGGGCCGCTCACGAGCGGCAGATTCTGGACGAGCTGCTCCAGTTCGTCTCCATCCCGAACGTGGCCGGCAACGACGCCGACATGCGCCGCAACGCCGACGTGCTCGAGGCCATGTTCACGAAGCGAGGCTTCAAGGTCGAGCAGACATCAGGCCCCGGGTCGCCCGTGGTGTTCGCGACCCTGGACGCCCCCCCGTCGGCGCGCGGTGCGCTCACGCTCTACATCCATTACGACGGCCAGCCGGTGAACGAGGCCGAGTGGACCCGGTGCAGGCCCTTCGTGCCCTGCGTGCAATCCGCCAGCGGTCCCGTGACACTGGGCCCCGACACGCCCCTCGATCCGGAGTGGCGGGTCTACGGGCGCTCGGCCTCCGACGACAAGGGGCCCATCGTCGCGGTGGTGAACGCCGTGGAGGCGCTGCGCGCGACGGGCACGGGGCCCCTCTGGAACCTTCGTGTCGTGCTCGACGGCCAGGAGGAAGCCGGCTCGGCCAACTTCCATCGCTTCGCCGGGGCTCGAGCCGCCGACCTGGCGGCCGACATCGCGATGACGCTCGACGGCCCGCGTCACGCGAGCACACGGCCGACGCTCTATTACGGCGTGCGGGGCGGGGCGGGCCTCACGGTCACCGTCTTCGGCGCGAAGGGAGACCTGCACTCGGGCAACTACGGGAACTGGGCGCCGGACCCCTCCATGCGCCTGGCGAAGCTGCTCGCCAGCATGAAGGACGACGCGGGCCGCGTCACCATCGCGGGGTTCTACGACGACGTGACACCGCTGACCCCGACGGAGCTGAAGGCGCTCGACGACCTGCCGAATGTCGAGGCCGTGCTGAAGAAGGACTTCCTCGTCGCGCAGCCCGAGCGCCCGGAGCAGCGCCTCGAACGCAAGCTGAACGAGCCCACCTTGAGCGTGCTCGTCATGGAGTCCGGCGGCGGATTCGACGCGCCCGCACGGTCCGCCATTCCGGCGTCCGCGAAGGCGCGCATCGAGATGCGCCTCGTCCACGGGCTCGACCCCGCGAAGCAGAACCGGCTGGTCGTGGATCACATCCGGAAGCAGGGCTACTTCGTCGTCGACGGCCGGGACCCGGATGACGCCGAGCGTCTCACGCATCCGCTCATTGCCCGCGTCGACGTGCGCGGGGGGTCGACCGCGCCGCGGGTGTCGATGGACGATCCGATGACGAGGGCCGTGGTCACCGCGCTGTCGCGCGGCGGTCGGCAGATAGCCCGCCTCCCCACCCTCGGTGGCGGAATGCCGTTTGCCACCTTCAGCGAGCGGATGCCCACCGTGGGCCTGTCGATCGTCAACCACGACAACAACCAGCACGGCCCGGACGAGAACCTCCGTCTCCGGAACCTGTGGGAAGGCATCGAGATGCTGGCCGACGTGATGACGATGGAGCGGCCCTGATGCCGCGGCTGCCGCCGCCCACGCAGATGGTCCTGCGGGACGGCTACTCTGAGTTCCACTACGGCCAGCCGGACCCCGACCTGCTCCCTGTCGAAGAGATGCGGCGTGCGGCCGGCACGGCGCTCGACACGTTCGGCCCCGACCTGCTCGCCTACGGCGCGCCGGAGGGTGCGTGGCCGCTGCTCGCCTGGATCCAGGAGCGGGTGCGCGATCGCGAGGGAGTCGCGGTCGCCCTCCACGAGTGCATCGGGACCGCGGGCAACTCCGACGCCATCGACCAGTTCTGCACGCTGTTCACCCGGCCCGGGGACGTCGCGATCGTCGAGTCGCCCACTTACCACCTGGGCCTCAGGATCCTTCGCGATCACCACCTGGATCTTCGGGCCGTCCCGGTGGACGCGGATGGCCTTCGCCTGGACGTGCTCGACGCCACGCTGGCCCGGCTGAATCGCGAGGGGAAGCCGGCGCGCGTCCTGTACACGATCCCGACGTTTCACAACCCGACGGGCGTCAACCTGGCGATGGGCCGTCGCCACGAGCTGGTGGACATGGCCGTCCGACACGGCTTCCTGATCCTCGAGGACGATGTGTATCGGGAGCTTGTGTACGACGGCGCCTCGCCTGCGTCCCTGTTCTCGCTGGCGCCGCGGGGCACGGTCCTGCGCATGGGCTCGTTCGCCAAGTCGTTGGCGCCGGGGCTCCGCCTCGGATGGCTCGACTGCAGCGCGGATCAGGCGCGTCGATTCGCTGACGGCGGGCTGCGCGACAGCGGCGGCGCTCCGAGCTTCACGGCCGCGATGATGGTGGCCGCGCTCTGCCGGTCCGGCGACTTCGACGCCCACGTGTCGCGCCTCCGGGCCGCCTACCGCGAACGGCGCGACGCACTCGCCACGGCCCTCGCGCGTCACCTCCCCGATGGCTGCACGTTCAGCACGCCGGGCGGCGGCTATTTCATCTGGGTCACGCTGCCGGCGGGCCTGGATGCGGAGGCCGTGCTGCGCGCCGCGGACGCCCATCGCGTGGCGTTCGTTCCCGGCGGCCGGGTCTGCCTCGACGGGCGGGGGCGGGACTGCCTGCGCCTGGCGTTCAGCCTGATGAAACCGGCGCAGCTGGAGGAAGGGGCGCGGCGCCTGGGCGCCGCAATCGCCGCGGCGGCCTGACGACCCCTCCGCACCCCGTCGAGCGCACGCCGCGAAACGATGGGATCAGGTCGGGGGCATCGATCCGCACGAAAAGAGGGGCGGGATTGCTCCCGCCCCTCGTCCGTGCCTTCTGGCTTCTGCCTCCTGCCGTCCTACTGGCGCGGCGCGGTCGGCGCCACTTCGGCCTGCGGCAGGCGCAGCGAGATGTACTCGCCGGTGTAGTTGCCGCCGCTCACGCCGACGATGAGGTATTGCCGGCCGTTCGCGGTGTAGGTCATCGGTTGGCCCACCACCGGCGCCGGCAGCAGCACTTCGCCGACCTGCTGGCCGGTCTTCTTGTCGTACGCGCGCAGCATGGCGCCGCGGCCGCGCGGCTCGATGTTGGTCACCTGCGGGTCCCCGGCGATGAGCAGGGTCTTCGTGATCAGCACGCCCACGTTGCCCGGCTGGCCGGTCTTCGGGATGTTCATCCCGCGCAGCCGCGGGTTGTTGCGGACGACGTCCGGCGTGTCACCGTGCGGGACCTGCCACATGAGGTCGCCCTTGTTGACGTCGATGGCGGCCATGACGCCGTAGGGCGGCTTCATGATGGAGAGCCCGTCCAGGCCCTCGGACAGCGCCCGGCGACCCGACGACCCCGGGAACTGCATGGCGGGAGCGCCACCGGGTCCGCCGGCGGCCGGCCGCTCGCGCCGCAGGCCGTAGTCCGGCTCCGCTTCCCAGCGCGGCAGGCGTGGCTTGGTCTTGAACTGGTCGGGGTTGACCTTGTCGAACTCCTCATGGTCGTACTTCGCCACGGTGATCGCGGAGTTGTGGGCGTGGGTGTAGAAGATGCCCGTTTCCGGATCGAAGCCCGACCCCGGCCAGTTCACGCCGCCGGTGGTGTTGGCGATGTTGATCGTCCCCAGCTTGTCGGTCTCGGGGCCGACCGGGGGCACGTAGGGCACGGGCTCCCAGCGGAACTTCTGCAGGTTCTTGAGCGCCTGGGCCCGCAGCTCCGGCGTGAAGTCGATGAGATCGTTCTCCGTCACGTGCGTCCGCGAATACGGCGCCGGCTTGGTCGGGAAGGGCTGGGTCGGGGCCGTCTTCTCGCCGTGCATGGTGCTCTGCGGCACGTTGCGCTCCTCGATCGGCCAGATGGGCTGGCCGGTGATGCGGTCGAACACGTAGAGCCAGCCCTGCTTGGAGGGCACCGCCAGCACCTTGCGGGGCTTGCCGTCGATGTTCACGTCCATCACGAGACCCCAGGCCGACATGTCGTGGTCCCAGAGCGGGTGATGCACGAACTGGTAGTGCCACTTCCGCTGGCCGGTCTTGATGTCCACCGCGACGATGCTCTCGGCGAAGAGGTTGTCGCCCGGCCGGTTGCCGCCGTACTCGTCGATGGTCGGCGTCTCGACCGGCAGGTACACGAGCCCGGCCTCCGGGTCCGAGGTGATTTCCGTCCAGACGCCGACGTTGCCGGTCCACTCCCACGACCCGTTCTCCCACGTGTTGTTCCCGAACTCGCCGGGATACGGGATGGTGTTGAAGCGCCAGAGCTGCTTGCCGGTGCGCGCGTCATACGCACGAATCAGCCCCTTGGCGTTCGTGCTGTACACGTAGCCCAGGCCCTCGAACATCGACGAGCCCACGATGATCACGTCGCCGACGACGTGGGGGGTCGAGTGCAGGCCGATTTCGCCCTTCTCGAGGTCGATCTGCTTGTCCTTGCCGATGACCACGCCGGCCTTCAGGTCGATGACGCCCTTGTCGCCGAAGGTCGGGACGGGCTGGCCGGTCTTCGCGTTGAGCGACACGAGGCGATAGCCGGTCGTCACGTAGACGACCCGGTCGTCACCCTTGCCGTCGGTCCAGTAGGAGAGGCCGCGGCCCGAGAGCTGACGCGGCGCCCAGCGGGTCGCGCGCTCGCCCTCGTCCATCGCGTACATCCACTTCATCTCGCCGGTCGTGGCGTTGAGGGCCACCACGGCGCGGCGCGTGCCTGCCGTGGCGTACACCGTGTCGCCCACCTTGACCGGTGTGCCTTCGAGCTTGGTTTCGGGACGGGGGCCGAGGTTGTCGGTCTTGAACCGCCACGCCACTTCGAGCTTGCTGAAGTTCCCGGCGTTGATCTGATCGAGCGGCGAGTACTTGCTGCCATGGATGTCGGCGGTGTACATCGGCCAGTCGCCGTTCTTCGTACTCGGCACCGAACCGCTCTGTCCGGACACGCGCGGGGTCAGCCACGCGACACCCGCGACGAGCAGCGCCACCACTGGCACGACTCGGATTGCGAAGCGCTTCATCTGTTTAGACTCCTGACGGGGACTCACGAACGGACTGCCGTCCGGCGGGAGACGCCCGGACGCATGGGTATTCTAACGCGGTCCAGCCCGGCCGGGCTCGCCGCGGTTCACGCGACCATCCTCACACAATCTACGCCACGCGACGGCCGTCGTTTACGACGCCTCGCTGCATGCCGAAATGTCACGCAACGTATCGGATTGCCTCATGGACGACGGCGATGGCGCCTCACGGCCGCTCGAATGTCACCGCGAGAGCGAGCCCGTTGTCGATCCGCACGCCAGCCAGTCCCCGGTCTCGTCCACGTCCAGCGCGTGGCGATAGACGAGGTCGTAGGCATGCTGCTGCGGCAGCCCGTGGGAGAGCGTTTCGAACGTCCGCCCGCCATCCCGCGTCCGCGTCACCACGACGCGGCCCTCCGGGGGTACCGGGACTCGTCCTTGACCGCGGGCACGAACCATGCCGTGCGCTCGTCACGCGGGTGGGCCGCCACGGCGAAACCAAAGGTGGAAGGGCGGACGCAAGTGATCTCGGTCCACGATCGCGCGCCGTCGGCCCATCTGAAGATCCCGTTGTGATGCTGCGCCCACATCACGTCGGGGTTCGCGCGCCAGTGCGCGGCCTGTGCGGATCCTGGATGTTCGGCTCGAACTGCCGCTCCGCCGGCATGAACTCGGCACGCATGCCGGTGGCCACCAGCTCCCAGCTCGCCCCCGCGTCGCGGGTGGTCCACACACCTCCGCATGACACGCCGATCGTCACGTGCCGCGCATCGCGCGGATCCACCAGCACGCTGTGGACGCCAGGATGGTCCGCGCCGCCGCCAAACCATTCTTCGCGCCTGGGATCGTCCCACAGCGGGCGATTGAGCGCCCAGGAGTCGCCGTTGTCCTCCGAACGGAAGAGCCCGCCGGGCAGCGTCCCGCACCACAGCACCCCGTCTTCACCGGGGCCGCCAGCGGCCAGGGCCCAGATCAGCGTCAGCGACCAGTCGGCCGGCGCCCCTTCCGCGGGCGTCCTCGGAACGTATCCGTCCGGCTTCGGCGGGTACTTGGGCGCGGCGATCTCGTTCCACACGGCCCCGCCGTCCTCCGAGCGGTGCAGCTTCACGCCGAAGTGGCCGTGGTCGAGGGCCGCGAACAGGTGGCGGCTGCGGGGATCGTGCAGCACGAGGGTCACGTTGTCGCCGAGGAAACTCGACCGGGTGATGCGCCACGCGCCGGCGCCCCGCTCGATGGTGAACAGGCCCTTGCGTGTGTCGCGCGTGGGGCACGCCACGTGCCGCTGGATGTTGCGCGTGAATCGCACGGTCGCCATGTCACTCACTCGCCTCCGTCGAAGACCGCGTCGCTCCGCGGCCCGTTGACCGCCACGGCCGTGAACAGGTGGATCGGCAGCGACCCGTCGCCCTTGGACGGGCCGTGGCACCGTCCTCCAGCAACCCCGCCTGGTCCGCGAGCCGGAGGGTCCCGACATCCAGATCTGCACGAGGATACGGCGTGCGGCCAGGCCTTCGACGATACGCGCACCCGCATGGTGCCGAGCGGTGTGACGAATGGCAGAACCCCAGAACCCCAGAACCCCAGAACCCCAGAACCGTCATAATGACCCGATGCCTGGCGCGCTCCTCCGCCGTCTCCCTGTCGTCCTGACGGCGGGTCTGGTCGTCGGCGTTCTTCCCCTCGCGGTCGATGCGCAATCGTCCGGGCAGTCCCCGTCCATCACCTTGCCCACGGTCATCGTGACGGCGCAGAAGGAACCGGCAGACGTGAGGTTTATTCCCGGCAGCGTGACCGCGGTGACGGACGGCGCGCTCGCCTCGGCCGGCGTGCGCATCGTGAGCGACGCCGCCTTCTTCGCGCCCAACACGTTCTTCACCGAGTTCACGGCGCGCAAGCTGAGCAACCCACGCTTCCGCGGCATCGGCGCCAGCCCGTCGAACCCCGGCGTGACGACGTACATCGACGGCGTGCCGCAGCTGAACGCGAACTCGTCGAGCCTCGAGCTGCTCGATGTCTCGCAGATCGAGTACGTGCGCGGCCCGCAGAGCCCGCTCTTCGGCCGCAACGCGCTCGGGGGCATCGTCAACGTATCGAGCGCGCGCCCGGCCCTCTCGGAATGGACGGGCACGCTCGTCGCGCCGTTGGCGAACGCCGCGTCGCGCGAGGTTCGGGGCAGCGCCTCGGGACCGCTCTCCGACACGGTGGCGGTGAGCGTCTCGCTCGGGAAGCAGGAGCGCAGCGGCTATACGGCCAACGACATCACCGGCAACGATCTCGACTTCCGCTCGGGTACGTTCGGCAAGGCGCAGCTCATGTGGGTGCCGAAGCAGAACTGGGAGGCACGCGTCATCGTCAGTGCCGAGCGGAACCGCGACGGCGACTACGCGCTGGGCGATCTCGACCAGCTGCGGGCGGCGCCCTTCCGCGTGGCCCGGGACTACGAGGGCTACACGCACCGCGACGTCAAGGCCGCGACGGTGATGCTGCGCGGCGAAGGCGAGCGCATCACCTTCACGAGCAGCACGGGCTTCGTGAGCTGGCAGACGGAGGATGCGACCGACCTCGACTACTCGCCGCGGCCCCTGGCCACGCGCACCAACGCCGAGGAGAGCGTGCAGTTCACGCAGGAGATCCGCGCGGCGTCGCCCGTGAACGCGCCCCTCCAGCTCTCCGACTCCCTGGCGCTGAAATGGCAGGCGGGCGCGATGCTCTTCACCCAGGGTTACGACCAGCTGGCGGTCAACACCATCGCGCCGTTCGTCTTCTCTCCGTTCGTGGGCGTCCCCGTTCACCAGTACTCGCCCGACGCGGCGCTGGACGACTTCGGCATGGGCGTGTTCGGGCAGGCCACGCTCATCGTGGACGACCGGCTGGACCTCACGCTCGGGGCGCGGTTCGACCATGAGGACAAGGAGGCGGTGCTCGGCCACTACCTCGTGCCGGCCCTCGTCCCGGGCTCGCAGGTCAGCAGCGAACGGTCGTACACGCACACTTCGCCCCAGGTGGCGCTGGCGTACCGCCTGCAGTCCCACCTGATGGTCTACGGATCCTTCAGCCAGGGCTTCAAGGCCGGCGGCTGGAACCCGGCCTCGCCGACGGAGGCCGAGGGCTACGACAAGGAGACGGCGTGGCACGCCGAGGGCGGCGTCAAGGGCACCTTCGCCGCGGGCCGCGTCTCGGCCTCCGCCGCCGTCTTCCACATCAGCTGGAACGACATGCAGCTGAACGTGCCGAACCCGTTCGTGCCGGGCCAGTTCTACATCGCGAACGTCGGCGAGGCACGGAGCCGCGGCGTGGAGCTCGAGCTCGCCGCAAGGCCGCATGCCCGGGTCGAGCTGTTCGGCAACGTCGGCTACACCCACGCGCGATTCGGCGACGGCAGCGTCTCGTCCGGTGCGGACGTGGCGGGCAACACCATCCCGAACGCGCCGAGCTACACCGCGGCCCTCGGCGCGCGCGTCGAGCGGCCTCTCACCGATGCCGTCACGCTCTTCGGGCGTGCCGAGGCAGTGTTCTACGGCGAGATGCAGTTCGACGATGCCAACACGGCCAGCCAGGAGGCGTACTCGCTGGTGAACGTGCGCGGCGGGGTGCGCAGCCGGTACGTCTTCGCCGAGGCGTGGGTCCGGAACGCGTTCGACACCCGTTACGTGCCAGTGGCGTTCCCGTATCCGGGATTCACGCCCTCCGGCTTCATCGGCGAGATGGGCCGGCCGCGCACCTTCGGGGTGAGCGCGGGTGTAACCTTCTGATCACGCCGGGATCGGGAGTCGGGAGCCGGGATCGCGCCGGAAGGAATCACGCGCCCGGCCCCTGTGCAATGCACCCTTGCCCCCTGCACCCCTCCGCGATGGCTCCACGTGTCTTTGCTATAGTCGGAGGTTGGGCGACGGACCGACCAGCTCGACAGGCGCCCGGTGACGCACCATCAGGAGGCATTGCATGCGGCGACTCATGTTCCCATTGGCAGCCATGGCAGTGGCAGCCCTGTTCACGGCAGCGCTCCACGCGCAGAAGACCACCCAGCTCAAGGTAGGCGGTGGCGGCAGCCCCCACGTGCTGAGCGAATGGACGATTGACGGCGCCAACATCTCCATCGAGTACGGACGCCCGTCCCTGAAGGGACGCACCGTCGGCAAGGAGGTGGCGACCCACGGCGAGGAATGGCGGACTGGCGCCGACGAGGCCACGACCATCAAGACCGACAAGGCCCTGATGTTCGGCATGCTGCACGTGAACCCCGGCACCTATACGCTCTACACGCTGCCGAGTGAGAAGGGCTGGCAGCTGATCGTCAGCAAGAAGACCGGCCAATGGGGCATCCCGTACCCCAAGGGCGAGGACGTGGGCCGCGTGGCGATGCGGATGAGCGCGCCGCCCGCGCCGGCCGAGATGGTGACCATCTCCATCGAGGACACGCCGACCGGCGGCACGCTGCACATCGACTGGGGCACCACGCGCGCCAGCGCTCCGTTCACGGTCATGAAGTAGGACCAGGAGGCCGTCCCGCCGCACGTCTGGCCCGCTCGTAGTCCTCGGGCGTGTCCAGGTCGAGGAACGCCCCCTCGTCGTCCACGGGCACGTTCAGCACGGCGCTCGCGTGCGCCCGCACGATGGGCTTTGCGCCGCTCGACGGGTCCGCAGACCGCAGTTCGGCGAACAGCCGGCGGTCGAACAGCACGGGGTGGCCGTGCTCCCCGCTGCGGGCGGGCCGGACGATCGGCGCGCCGGTCTGGCGCCAGGCGCGCATGATGGCACGCACGGTCGACGGCGTAACCATCGGCACGTCCACCAGCGTCACCAGCACGGCCTCGAGTCGCGGGTCGTCGAGCGCATCGAGCCCGCGCACCATCGAAGACAGCTGGCCCTCCGCCCATCCGGGGTGATCCACGACCTGCACGCGGCGGTCGCGCAGCCGCAGGGCGCGGCGGACCGCCTCCGGATGGGCGCCGGCGACGACGACCACCCGCGGCACGCCCGCGGCCAGGAGTGCGTGGACGCCCATCGACAGGACCGTGTGGCCGCCGCATCCCAACGGCAGGCCGGCCTTGGGTCGCCCCATCCGGGACGAGGCCCCGGCCGCGAGCATCACCGCCCCAATCATCGGGCGGCCTCTGGAATCCGCCGCATGTGCACACTCCTGCGCATCACCGGTAAACGCCGTGCCAGGCTCGAGCGTATGCTTGACTTACCGCGAACGACCTGCCTACACTGGCTCCCCAGCTCAAAGGTTCCCCAACGCTCCCCGGCGCCGGCCATTCCTGGCCTCATTGTCTGATACCACCGGTATCTGCGGGTGCGGCAGTTCCTGGACGTTCCCAGGGACTAGGAATCGGAGGATACGGGTATGCCGACCGGAACGATCGCACGACTCCTCATCGACAAGGGGTTCGGGTTCATCCGGGATGAGTCCGGCCTCGAACACTTCTTCCACCGCAGTTCGGTGCGGGGGACGGTGTTCGAACTGCTTCGAGAGGGGCAGCGCGTCGAGTTCACTCCTGAAGAATCGCAGAAGGGTCCCCGCGCCGGAGACATCCGGCTGATTGAGTAGCGCCCGGCGCTGCTTCTTGTACGTCCTGCTTCCCGACCGGCCCCGCTCCTTGGGGCCGGAGTCTCAAGGCCCACAACTCACGGCTTCCAGGGTTCTCGGGTTCTGGGGTTCTCGGGTTCTGAGGTTCTCGGGTTCTGAGGTTCTCGGGTTCTGAGGTTCTCGGGCCGAAGGTCCGCGCGGGCGATCTTCGGACACCTGGCTTCGCACCCAGCCCCCCGGCCCTCATCTGCGTTGTCTGCGGCCCGCTGTGTCATCCGCGGCCCGGCATCGGTGTTGGCGGAAGCGTATGGGAGTCGAACCCATCCTGCCCCGCAAGGAGGCAGCAGCCGGTTTTGAAGACCGGGAGGGCCACCGGGCCCCGGTCGCTTCCACGACGATCATACCAGTCCGTGTCGAGCCCAGTAGATGTGCCGGAGCCAGGGCGCGTCGGTCACCGCGGCGCTCCCAGCAGGCGCAGGACCCCTGCCGTGTCCGAGAGGTCGTCGAGCACCACATCGGCGCCGGCCCGTGCCAGTTCGTCGCGCGTGTGGCCGCCCGTGGTCACCGCGATTGACCGTGCGCCGGCGACCGCCGCGCACGTCACGTCGTGCGGCGTGTCCCCGATCACCACCACGCGCGTGCGGGCCGCGTCGGGCACCCCGTGCGCGGCAGCCCTCGCCCGGGCGATGGGGACCAGCGCGTTGCGATCCGCCGAGTCGTCCGAGAACGCGCCCCAGCCGAAGTAGCTCCACAGCGCGAAGTGACCGAGCTTGATCTCGGCCGCATCGCGGTAATTGCCCGTCAGCAGCGCCAGGTGCAGTTCGGGCCGCTGCTGGACGGCGTCGAGCAGCGCGCGAACGCCGGGCATCACGCCCCTGGTGCCCGCGCCCGGGCGCACGATCTCCTCGGCCAGACGGGGCACATATGCGTCGCGGAACCGGCCGTGGTTCTCCGGCGTGTCGGGCACGCCTGCGCGCGCGAGCGCCTGCGACACCAGCCACGAATCGGTGCGCCCGCCCATCGAGATGCCGGCAAAGGCGTCGGCGACGCCGAACAGCGCCTCGAACGCCGCCTCCATCGCTCGTACGCCGGCGCGGCCGGTCAGGAGGAGTGTGCCGTCGATGTCGAAGAGCACGAGCGCCGGCCGGCGACCAGCGACGGCGCGACGGCGGAATGCCTCGATCACCCGATGGATCGGCAATGGGCGCACCTCATTCAGTCGAGCTGCTCGTGGTGGATATCTGCCGCGCGAGGCCCGCTGGCAGTGGCCTCGGCGGTGAAGCCCACGCGCTCGCCAACCCAGATGTTCTCGAAGCGTCCACCGCGCACGTCCTTGGCAACGAAGAACCAGTCCATGCCCGAGTCGTCCCTGATGAACCCGAACCCCTTGTCGGACTCGAGGCGGAGAATCTCACCCCACGGCATCGTCAACGCCCTCCCAAGGCTCGCTTGAATCGTTCCATGAAGCCGCCACCCGACGCCAGCCCTCCGGTGGCCGCGTTCAGCGTCAGCACGTCGCCTCCAGAGCCGCTGGCCCACGCGGGATCGGCGGTCAGGGTCAGCAGGGCGGCCTCCCGCGCCCGCACGATTCGTGACACGTCAGCGGCCACGCGGACCGCGGCATCCCGCGGCAGGGCCGCCGACGGGTGCTCGGCAATCACGAGCGACGGGCCGGCCGCGAGCGCGCGCGCCAGGCGCACGCGCAGGTGCGTCTCGACGTCGACACGGCCGAGCGCACGGTCCCACGTGGCCTCGGCAATCCCGGCCTCCCGGGCCAGCGCCTCCACCTGGGGGCGCCAGGCCGGGTCGATGGGATCCACGTCCAGCGTCAGCGGCATGGCGACGTTCTGCAGCACGGTGAGCATGTCCAGGAGCACAGCGCGATGGCTGAGGAGGCCCAGCCCGTCCAGGGAGCGCAGCCACGCCTCGGCACTCGGGACGTGCCGCGTGTTGGTGCCGAACAGCGTGACGTCACCCTGGTCCGGCAGGGCTGCGCCGGTGACCAGGTGCACGAACATCTCGGCCGCCTGCACGTCGAATCCCGCAAGGCTGACCACCCGCCCGCGTTCAACCGCGAGTTCGCGCACGCGCAGCGGCCTCAGCCCCTGGTAGTCCTTCACCAGCCCGTGGATGTCGAGCAGCGTGGTCATGGCCTGGTGCGGGCAGGACGGGCAGGCACGCGCGCTTCGAGCGCCTGGAACTCGCGTGCCGGCAGCAGGACGAGGCCGAGCGCCGCACGCGTGTCGCCGAAGCCGTGGAAGTCGGATCCGCCGCTCGTGGCGAGGCCAAGCGCAGACGCCAGCGTGCGGTAGTGCTCGCGCACGTCGGGCGAGTGATCGGAGTGATGCGCCTCGATGGCGTCGAGGCCCGCGTCGGCCAGGGGCTTCAGCAGCTGGTCGCGCCGGGTCACGCCCGGGTGGGCGAACGACACGATGCCGCCCGCGGCATGAGCCAGGTCCACCACCTCGAAGGGCGACGGACCGAGCCGGGGCACGTAGGCCGGCTGCCCCTGTCCCAGGTACCGCTCGAACGCGTCGGCCACCGAGTCGGCGTGGCCGGCCCGCACCAGGGCCCGCGCCAGCCACGGCCGGCCGATCGCGGTGCCGGGCACGGCGCGCGCCTCGTCGAGCAGGGCCTCGACGTCCACCGGCATGCCCAGCGCGGCCAGCCGCCCGCCAATCTCGCGCACCCGCGCGACGCGCCGCCCGCGTTGCGTCGCGAGGAAGGCGCCCAGCGCGCCATCGGTGTGGTCGATGAAGTAGGCCAGCATGTGGACGTCGCGCCCGCCATCCACGGCCGTGATCTCGAGGCCCGGAACCACGCGGATGCCGCGCGGCGCACCGAGCCTGGTCGCTTCATCCACGGCCTGCACGGTGTCGTGATCGGTGACGGCAATCGTCGTCAGGCCGGCGCGGGCGGCGCGCGCCACCAGCTCGGCCGGCGAGAGCCGGCCGTCGGACGCGGTGGTGTGCAGGTGGAGATCGATCACTCGCGGCGGCCGGCCACGCGCCGGCGTGCCGGCGCGGGCTTCCGCTGGCGCTTCTGCAGCAGCCGGTACTCGCGGATCAGCATCTCGAGGTGCTGTCGCTCCTCTTCGGCGAACTCCAGGAAGATCTGCTTCCCCTCGGAGTCCTCGAATCGCTCACCGTAGCGCTTGAAGAACCGGTGCGACCCCCGCTCGCAGCGGATGCCGATGCGCAGCGCCTCGAGGTCGTCCACGCCGTCCCGTCGCAACTGGTCGGCCCCCGCCGCGAACAGGCCGTTGGCGGCGCCCTTGAAGAACAGGAACGTCGGCCGCGACTCGAGCTGCGGATCCTGCTCGAGGAGCTTCCGATAGCGCTCCTCCAACGTGCCCAGGTGGTGCTTCTCCTCCTCGGCGAGGTCGTGGAAGATGCGCTTGCCGCGCGGATCCTTCGTGATGCGTGCGGCCCGGGTGTAGAACTCCAGGCCGCTCCGCTCGGTGGCGATGGCGATGCGGAGCGCGTCCCGCGCGAACAGCAGTTCCGAGGTCGCGCCCTCGTCGGCGGGCGGGCGGCCCGTATGGCACGCTTCACACGTCCCGTAGATCTGGACGACGCTCTGGCGCGCCTGGAAGCCGCGCGCAGCCGCGACCTCCTCGACCAGCGCTTCGATGTCCGAGCTCAGGAACTCGTACGACCGGTTGCAGGTCTTGCAGATGAGGTGGAAATGGCGGGGATGCCGGTACGAGTGCTCGAACCGGAATCGCCCCTCGCCGAAGTCGACCTTCCGGGCGATGCCCGCCTCCACCATCCACTGCAGCGTGCGGTAGACGGTGGCCCGGCTGATCCGGTGGTCCTCGCGCTTGATCAACTCGACCAGATCGTCCGCGCTGAGGTGTCCCTCCTGGCGGAGGAACACGTTGACGATGAGATCGCGCTTGCCGGAGCGCTTGGTGCCGGCCGGCCGGAGCCGGTCGAGATCGGGAATGGCCGACGCTGTGGCCATCATCCCTTCCTTGCGTGGTGTGCCGCCGCTACGCGTTGAACGACTGGCCGCAGCCGCAGGTCGACGTCGCGTTGGGGTTCTTGATCGTGAAGCCGCCGCCGGTGATGGTGTCCACGAAGTCCACCTCGGCGCCCTTGAGATAGCTGATGCTGACCGGGTCCACGAACAGCTTCACGCCGTTCGATTCGAAGGACTGGTCGCCCACGCCCGCGCCAGCCTCCTCGATCATCAACCCGTACTGGAAGCCCGAGCAGCCGCCGCCCTGCACGAAGACGCGCAGGCCGCTCTCGGCCTTGCCCTCTTCGGCCAGCAGTTCCTTGATCTTCGTCGCGGCCGCCTCCGTCACCGTGATGAAGGCCGGGAGCACGTCCGCCACAGGGGTCGTCGTCTGGGTGTCGATCTGCATGGCTCAATTCTAACAAATGGAACGCCGCGGCGCTCACGCCAGTTTCGCCAGATTTTCGGCCGACGAGGCCTCGATGTCCCTGTGGAGGCTGTTCCCGTGGGCATCCATCGTCACGATGGCCGGGAAATCCCTGAGCTGGAGGTGCCACATGGCCTCCGGCGTCCCGAATTCCAGCAGGGACACGCCATCCACGCGCTCGATGCAACCGGCATAGAACTGGGCCGCACCGCCGATGGCGTTCAGGTAGACGGCGCCGTGCTGCCCGAGGCCGGCCAGGGTCTTCGCCCCCATTCCGCCCTTGCCCACCACCGCCCGGACGCCGTACCGCCCGATGATGTCGGCCTGGTAGGGCTCCTCGCGGATGCTCGTCGTCGGTCCGGCGGCCGTCACGGTCCACGACCCGTCCTCGTGTTGCTTCACCACCGGCCCGCAGTGGTAGAGGACCGAGCCGCGCAGGTCCACCGGCGGCTCGTGGCTCATCAGGTGGTGGTGGACGGCATCGCGGCCCGTGTAGGCCGGGCCGCTGATGATCACGACGTCGCCCACCTTCAGCGCGCGCACCGTCGCCTCGTCCAGCGGTGCGCGCAGCACGATCTCGCGACCCGTGCGCTGGAAGCCCGCCTGATCCATCATCGGCACCGTCGGCACCGTCGGGTCGCGATAGAGCCACTGCCTGATGGCGCCTGACTGCGCGTCGAGCGTCACGCCCAGGCGGCGGAACGCCCAGCAGTCGTACGCCACCGACACGAAGAAGCTGGCCGGGAGCCGATTGAGCATCCCCACCTTGCAGCCGATGAGGGATGTGCGCCCCCCGAAACCCATCGTGCCCACGCCGAGCGTGTTCACCGTGCGCATGATCTCGGCCTCCAGCCCGGCCAGGCGCTCGTCCGGGTTGACGTCATCGAGCGTGCGGAACAGCTGCTGCTTGGCCTCGACGTAGCCGCTCGTCCGGTCCCCGCCGATGCACACGCCGATGGCGCCCGGGCCGCACCCCTTCCCCTGGGCCTGCCAGACGGCGTGCAGGATGCACTTGCGCACGCCCTCGATCGTGCGGTCTGCGCGCCCGAGGTGGGGCAGATCCATCGGCAGCGAGCACTGGATGTTCATGTTCTCGCAGCCCCCGCCCTTCAGGATGAGCTTCACCTCCACCTCGTCGCGCTCCCACTGCTCGAAGTGCAGGATGGGCGTGCCGGGCCCGAGGTTGTTCCCCGAATTCTCGCCGGTGAGCGAGTCCACCGAATTGGGCCGGAGCTTGCCGCGCTTCGTCGCTTCGGCGACCGCGGCCCTGATCTGCTGCGTCATCCAGATCTGGTTGGCGCCGACCGGCGTCTTGATCTCGAAGGTGGGCATGCCGGTGTCCTGGCAGATGGCCCCCTCGCCGGCCGCCGCCTGGTCGACGTTCTGCGCGACGATCGTCAGGGCCTGCGCCGACCGGGACCCGGCTTCTTCCTGTTCCATCGCGCCCTTCACCGCCGCCCGCACGTCCGGCGGAAGGTCGGTGGACGTCTTGACGATGAGCTGAAGGACGGAGTCGAAGAAGTGCGTCAGCATATTCCGTCAGTCTACCCCCGCCCGGCGTCCGCCCGAACCGCCCCCATCGGCGCCTCGTCTAACGCTGCGTGAAGCACGCCCTCCGACGCCTCCTGGCCAGTCCGGTCTTCAGCCTCACCGCCCTCCTGACGCTGGGGGTGGCGATTGGCGCCAACGCCCTCATCTTCAGCGTCGTCAACGGCGTGCTGCTCAAGCCGCTGCCGTTCGCCAGCCCGGATCAGCTCGTCGCCGTGTGGCACTTCGCCCCCGGCGTGATGGCGGGCGACCTGAACATGTCGCCGGCCGCGTACCTGACCTACCGCGACGAGCGGGTCTTCCAGGACATGGGCATGTGGCGCGACGAAGCCGCCTCGGTCACCGGGCACGGAGAGCCGGAACGCGTGGACACTCTGCGCGTCACCGAGGGCACCCTCCCGCTGCTCGGCATCCGGCCCGCGCTGGGCCGCATCTTCACCCCCGAGGACGATGCGCCGGGCAGCGCGCCCTCGGTGGTGCTCAGCCACGCATACTGGCAACGGGTGTTCGGCGGCAGCCCCGGCGCGCTCGGGCAGTCGCTCGTCATCGACGGCACGCCAACGCAGGTGATTGGCGTGCTGCCGGAGAGCTTCCGGTTCCTCCGCGAGCGCCCGGCCCTGGTCTTGCCCTTCCGTCTGAATCGAGCCGAGGTCTTCGTCGGCAACTTCAGCTATTACGGGCTGGCGCGGCTCAAGCCGGGCACCACCATGGCGCAGGCCAGCGCGGACATCGCCCGCCTCATTCCCACCCTTCCGGATCGCTTCGCGCTGCCGCCCGGATTCAGCCGCGAAATGCTCGACAAGGTGGGGCTTGCGCCAAACCTCCGGCCGCTCGCGCGCGATGTCGTCGGCGACATCGGCCGGATCCTCTGGGTGCTGCTGGGCGCGGTGGCCATCGTGCTGCTCGTCGCCTGCGCCAACATCGCGAACCTGTTCCTGGTGCGGGCGGAAGGCCGGCAGCAGGAGCTGGCCATCCGCTCGGCTCTCGGCGCCAGCCGAGGGCAGGTCATCGGGGAGCTCCTGGCCGAGGCGTTCATGCTGAGCACGGCGGCGGGCCTGCTTGGCCTGGCACTCGCGGCGGGCGGCATCCGGGTGCTCGTCGCCCTCAACCCCTCGCAGCTCCCTCGCCTCGACGAGATCGCCCTGGATCCGATCGTGATGGCGTTCGTGCTCGTCGCCTCGCTGCTGGCCGCGCTGCTCTTCGGGCTCATCCCCGTCGTGAAGTACGCCAACCCGCAGGTGAGCACCACCCTCAAGGAGGGCGGGCGCGGCTCGAGCGACGGACGGCAGCGGCACCGGGCGCGCCACGCGCTGGTCGTCGCGCAGGTGGCCCTCGCGCTGGTGCTGCTCGTCGGCTCGGGCCTCATGATCCGCACGTTCGTGGCGATGCGCAACGTGGATCCCGGCTTCAGGGGCCAGGACGAGATCTTCACGATGCGGATTGCGATTCCCGGGACGGTCGTCGAGGATCCCCTGCAGGCCGCGGCGACGCACGAGCAGATCCTGCGGCGCATCGAGGCGATCGCAGGCGTCACCTCGGTGGGGCTCGCCTCCTCGATGCCGATGGAGGGCCTCACCAGCAACGACCCCGTCTGGGTGGAGGACAAGCCCGGCCCGGAGGGGCAGATGCCGCCCATCCGGCGCTACAAGTGGGTGACGCCGAATTTCTTCGGCACCGTCGGAACGCCGCTCGTCGCGGGGCGCGACTTCACGTGGGACGACCTGCACAACCTGCAGCCGGTCGTCGTCATCAGCGATTCCCTCGCGCGCGAGTACTTCGGCAGCGCCGCGGGAGCGCTCGGCCGCCGCATCCGCAACAGCCCCAAGAACCCGTGGCGCGAGGTCGTGGGCATCGTCGCCGACGTCCGGGACGACGGCGTCACGCGGGGCGAGGTCCCGACGGTCTACTGGCCGATGGCCATGAAGGACTACTGGGACCAGGAGACGTTCGTCCAGCGGTGGATGAGCTACGCCATCCGCACGCCGCGCGTCCGCACCGCTGGGTTCATCAACGACGTGCAGCAGGCCGTCTGGAGCGTCAACCCGAATCTGCCGCTGGCGCGCCCACGGACGCTCGCCGCGATCTACGACGAGTCGATGGCCGAGACATCGTTCGCACTGGTCATCATCGCCATCGCCGGGGGCGTGACGCTGCTGCTGGGGGTGGTGGGCCTCTACGGCGTCATCGCCTACATCGTCGCCCAGCGGCGCCGCGAGGTCGGCATCCGCATGGCGCTCGGCGCCGACGGCGCGGAGGTGCGGCGCATGTTCGTGCGGCGCGGGCTGTACCTGGCCGCCGTCGGCGTGCTGATCGGCCTGGGCGCCGCCCTCGCGGTCACGCGGTTCCTCGCCTCGCTGCTGTTCGGGGTGCAGCCCTCCGACCCGCTCACCTACGGCGCCGTCGCGCTCGTGCTGACGGGGGTGACGCTGCTGGCCACGTGGCTGCCGGCGCGCCAGGCCTCGCTCGTCGATCCCTCCGTGGCGCTGCGGTCGGAGTGACCTGGGTCTTGGGTCCTGGGTCTTGGGGTCTCGTCACTCCTATAATCGGGTCAGCATGCGCGTTCGAACCGTCACGGCGGTGTGCACGCTGGCGGTGCTGGCGGGCAGTGCGCTCGGGGCCCAGCAACCACGACCGCACGGGCGCCTCTTCCCGCCCCAGGATCTCGGCCTGCTCGAGGCGCCGGATCGGGATCAATGGCAGCGGCCGGACCGCATCATGGATGCGCTCGGCATCGCCGACGCCTCGGTGGTCGCCGACGTGGGAGCCGGCAGCGGCTGGTTCACCGTCCGGCTGGCGCGTCGCGTAGGGCCCCAGGGCATCGTCTACGCGCAGGACGTCCAGCAGGAAATGTTGAACGCCATCACGCGCCGCGTGCAGCGCGAGGGCCTGGCCAACGTGCGGGCCATCCTCGGGCGGGGCAGCGATCCGCGCCTTCCCCGCGAGAGCCTCGACGCCGTGCTGCTGGTCGACGCGTACCACGAAATCGAGGATCGCGTGACGATGCTCGCCAACATCGGGATGGCCCTGAAGCCACAGGGCCGGCTGGGCGTGGTGGACTTCAAGCTGGAGGGCAGCGGGCCGGGGCCGGATGCCGAGGAGCGCGTGAGCCCTGACGTGGTCGCCCGCGACGCGGCCAGCGCTGGGCTGCGCCTGGTCGGAGCAGAAACCTACCTGCCGTATCAGTACTTCCTGATCTTCGAGAGACAGTAGGTCTTGAGGTCTTGGGGTCTTGAGGTCTTGGCCTCAAGACCTCAGCATCCGCCACGCCGCGGGCAGCACCACGGCCGACGCCACGATCTTGACGGCGTCCACCGCCATGAAGGGGAGCAGGCCAAGGGCCATGGCGGTCGCGAGGCCAAGGTCCTTCGCCAGCCACAGCACGCCGCCGGCATACACCGCGGCCAAGCCTGCGGCCATGGCGAGGGCGGCGGTCCACACCCGGCGGTCCAGGCCGCGCTGCGCCAGCCACCCGGTGACCAGGGCCGCCAGCGGGTAGGCCATCAGGTATCCGCCCGAGGGCCCCATCAGCCGAAGCACGCCCTGCGGCAACCCGGGTGCGTGTGCAAACACCGGGAGCCCGGCGATGCCCAGCATGAGATAAAGGACCTGGCTGGTCGCGCCAAGGCGTGCCCCGAGCGCCGCGCCGCCCAGCAGCACCACCATGGGCTGCAGCGTGAAGGGCACCGGCGTGAACGGCAGCGGAACGCTCACCTGCGACGCCGCAGCCGTGAGGGCCGTGACGAACAGGACCGCCAGCACGCGGGAGCCCGCCGCGGCCGAGGACGAGGTCATCCGGTCGACGAGCGTGAGGGCGTGCACAGCAGACGAGGCGGGTGACATCATGACGAACGATTCTACCGGCAGGTCGCGGGCGCTGACAATTGCGGGGTCGGATTCGGGAGCCGGCGCGGGCATCCAGGCGGATCTCAAGACCTTCGCCGCGCTCGGCGTCTACGGAACCTCGGCTATCACGGCGCTGACCGCCCAGAACACGCTCGGCGTGTCGGGGATGCACATCGTACCGGCCGAGTTCGTGACGGCGCAGATCGAGGCCGTCGTGAGCGACATCGGCTGCGATGCCGTGAAGACCGGCATGCTCGCCACGTCGGCCATCGTCGAAGCGGTGGTGGCCGCCGTCGAGGCGCTGGAACTCCCGAACCTCGTGGTCGACCCCGTGATGATCGCCAAGAGCGGCGACCGGCTGCTGGACGCCGATGCCGTGCACGCCGTGCGGGCCTCGCTCCTCAAGGTGGCTCGGGTGGTGACACCAAACATCCCCGAGGCCGAGGCGCTGGCCGGCATCTCCATTCGGTCGCGGGGAGACATGCGCGACGCGGCCAGGCGCATCGCCGCGCTCGGCCCCGGTGCCGTGGTCGTCAAGGGTGGCCACCTCCCTGGCGACGAGGTGGTGGACATGGTCTATGAGGGCGGCGTCTTCCACGAGCTGGCCGGACCGCGGGTCGAGGGGCGGCACACCCACGGCACGGGCTGCACGTTCGCGGCGGCCGTCGCCGCGGGCCTGGCGCGTGGGAGTGACCTGGTGGCCTCGGCCGAGGCGGCCAAGGCGTACGTGGCGGGTGCCATGCGGCACGGGGTCAACGTCGGCCACGGTCATCAGCCGCTGGACCACTTCTGGATGTTCTGAGGTTCTCGGGCTCTCGGGTTCTGGGTTCTGGGTTCCGGGGTCCGCTATACTCGGTGGAGCCCATGAATGCACGGACAGCGGTCACCGAGTCGGTGCTCGATGCGGCCCTGCTGGCCGGTCTCGTCGAAGGGCCGGGCCATGGCGCGGTGGTGACGTTTCTCGGCCTGGTCCGGGATCACAACCAGGGCCGTCGCGTGACGCACCTGGTCTACGAAGCCTACGAGCCGCTGGCCGTCAAGGCGCTGGACCGCATCGTGCGCGAGGCCGGCGAGCGGTGGCCGTCGGTGGGCATGGCCATTCACCACCGGACCGGCCGGCTGGCCATCGGCCAGGCCAGCGTGGCGATCGCGGCAGCGTCGGCGCATCGCGCCGACGCCTTTGCGGCGTGCCGCTACGCCATCGAGCGCATCAAGCAGATCGTCCCCATCTGGAAGCACGAGTTCTTCGAGGGCGGCGACACCTGGATCGAGGGCGCCACGGCAGACCCGGACGACCCGGAGGCCCTCGAGCGGGCGGTGAGGATCGCATGCGCGTGACGGTGCGCCTCTTCGCCAGGCTGCGCGAGCTGGGAGGCGCGAGCGAGCTCGTGCGCAACGTCCCCGACGGCGCCACCGTCTCGTCGGTCTGGCAGTCGCTCGTGCAGGACTTTCCCGCATTTGCGGACTATCGGCCCTCGCTGTCGTGTGCCGTGAACGCGGAGTACGCCAAGTTCACGGCGCCGGTCTCCGATGGCGACGAGGTGGCCTTCATGCCGCCCGTGTCCGGCGGGTAGGGGTGGAGCGCGGCGGCACACAGCACCTGGCAGGCCAACGGGGGCGGGCCTGACGCGACGCACCTGCTGCACCTGCTGCACCCGCGGCACCCGTTGCACCTGATCCGGAGGAGCCCTGTGTTCGACAAACTGGCGGCGGTCGAGACCCGATACGAGGAGCTGATGGCCTCGCTCGGCACAGCGACCGTGCAGGACGATCCGGCCGAGTACCGCAAGCAGGCGAAGGCCTTGAGCGACCTCGAGCCGCTGGTCGAGAAGTACCGTGAATACAAGTCCGTGACGGCGGAGATCGCGCAGGCTGAGGAGCTGATGAAGGCCGGCGACCCCGAGATGCGGGACCTGGCTCAGGAGGAACTGGGCGACCTGACCATGCGGCAGGGCCGCATCGTGGACGAGCTGAAGATTCTGCTCATCCCGAAGGATCCGAACGACGAGAAGAACGTCCTCGTCGAGATTCGCGCGGGAACGGGCGGCGAGGAGGCCGCGCTCTTTGCGGGCGACCTGTTCCGCATGTACACCCGCTACGCGGAACGACAGGGCTGGAAGCTCGAGATCCTGAACCTGAGTGAGGCCGGGCAGGGCGGGTTGAAGGAAGTCATCGTCAGCATCACGGGCCGCGGCGCGTACAGCCGGTTGAAGTACGAGAGCGGTGTGCACCGCGTGCAGCGCGTGCCCGCCACCGAGGCCTCGGGACGCATCCACACATCCACGGCCACGGTCGCCGTGCTCCCCGAGGCCGACGAGATCGACATCCAGATCCAGGACAAGGACCTGCGCATCGACACGTTCTGCTCGAGCGGCCCGGGCGGGCAGAGCGTGAACACCACGTACTCGGCGGTCCGCGTCACGCACCTGCCCACCGGCATCGTCGTGTCGCAGCAGGACGAGAAGTCGCAGATCAAGAACCGCGCGAAGGCCCTGAAGGTGCTGCGTTCGCGCCTCTACGAGCTCGAGATGCAGAAGCAGCAGGATGCGATCGCGAAGGAACGCCGCGGCCAGGTCGGATCGGGCGACCGGTCGGAGAAAATCCGCACGTACAACTTCCCGCAGAGCCGCATCACCGACCACCGGATCAACTACACGACGCACCAGCTCACGTCGGTGCTGGACGGCAGCATCGGCGAGCTGATCGACGCGCTGACGACGTATTACACGGCCGAGAAGCTGAGGGAAGTCACGGCGGTCGGGACCGGGCTCTGACGGCCGCCCGGGCCATGACGATCCACGAACAGCTCCGGGCCGCGCGCGAGCGGCTGGTCGCCGCCGGCATTCCGCCGGTGGAAGCCGTCCTCGATGCCGAGCTACTGGCCCGGCACGCCCTCGGCTGGGATCGCGTCGCGCTCGTGGCCCGCCTGCCGGACCCGGCACCGGACGGGTTTCCCGAGGCCTACGCGCCCCTGGTCGCCCGAAGGAGCGCCCGCGAGCCGCTCGCGTACATCATCGGCGTCCAGGAGTTCTGGGGCCGCCCGTTTCACGTGGGCCCCGGCGTCCTGATTCCCCGCCCCGAGACCGAGCTCATCGTCGAGGAGGCGCTGGGCTGGGCCGGGACCCGCGCGCCCGGCGCCGACGGCGTGCGCGTGCTGGACATCGGCACGGGGAGCGGCTGTCTGGCCATCACCCTGGCGCTGGAGCTCACGGGCGCACGCGTCGGCGCGACCGACGTCTCGGGCGCCGCGCTGGCCATCGCCCGGACGAACGCCGAACGGCTCGGGGCCACGGTCGACTTCCAGCCGGGCGCCTGTCTCGCGGCCTGCGCGGGCCCGTTCGACCTCATCGTCTCGAACCCCCCCTACGTGGCGGCGCCGGCGCACGCCGGCCTTGCCCCGGAGGTGCGCGAGCACGAGCCGGTGACCGCGCTGGTCGCCGGCGAGGATGGGTTGGACGTCATCAGGGAAATCGTCGGCGGGGCAGCTCCAGCGATGGCCCGAGGCGGCCGGCTGCTGGTGGAGGTGGGCCACGACCAGGCGGCCGCCGTCACGAAGATCCTCGCGGATGCGGAGGGGCTGCGGCTCCTCTGTATCCGTGAGGACCTTCAGGGCATTCCGCGCGTCGCCGTGATCGCCTCGACGCGGCCGGGCACGGGCTCCCCGGGGTAGACGAGCGTCCCGGCCGGGATGGATGAGCATCCGGATGCTTGTGCGCCGCGAGGCTCTGATCCACGATGTGGCTCATGTCGTGCCTGTTCTGTCGCATCATCTCGGGTGAAATCCCGGCATCGAAGGTGTACGAGGACGATCGTGTCGTGGCGTTCAACGACATCAATCCCCAGGCGCCCATGCACGTGCTGATCGTCCCGAGGGAACACGTCGCGACGGTCAACGACCTCGCGGAGGGACACGATGCGCTGGTGGGTGCCATGCTGCGCCGCGCCGCGGCCATCGCCCGGGAGCGTGGCTACGACGGCAGCGGGTACCGCACGGTGTTCAACTGCAACGCGCAGGCCGGCCAGTCGGTGTTCCACCTGCACCTGCACGTCCTGGGCGGGCGCGCGATGGCCTGGCCGCCCGGCTGATCAATCGGCCTCCGGGTCGGTCACCAGCAGGTAGCGCCCGAAACCGGCCGGGCGGTCGAGGGCGAAGTCCACGACGCGGTAGCCGCGCGAGAAGTAGCGCTCGAAGATCTCGCGGGTGTGCATTCGCCAGGCCAGCGCCAGGTCGGGCGCCTGGTGCTGCATGTCGGTGAAACCCGTCGGGATCTCGACCCAGAGACGCCGCTCCTCCCGGTCGAGATCGATGCTGGCGCAGGTCCGCCACGATCCCGCCATCGCGGTGCGATTCACCAGCGGCGCCTCGGCCACCTCGTGGGTCCGGAAGCGCAGCTCGGGCGCCGACTCGAGCCGCCGTACGACGTGCGGCTTCGCGATGTGCCACTGGGCCACGAGCCGATCCGTCGGCGTGCCCTTGTGCAGCGCGCTCGTGGACTCTCCGTAGACGTTCCGGTGGTACTCCTCCGCCACGCACCCCAGCTTGGTCATGTTGAAGTGCGCGTTCATGGCCTGCAGTGGATCGAACGTCCACTCGATGAGGTCGAAGCCCATCGCGAGCGCCCGCTGACGCTGCTCCAGCTTCAGCCGGTGCCCCAGCCCGCCGCGCTGCTCCGGGAGCACGCCGGTCATGTGCGACCACTGCAGGACCTTCCCGCCCTGCTTCATGCCTACCAGCGAGTAGGAGAACCCGACCATGCGGTCCCGCTCGTCGAAGGCACCCAGCAGGATGGCCCCGCGCTTGACGGTGATACGGAAGACGACCGGCGGCACCATGTCGAGGATGTCCGAGAAGCCCCAGACCTGGCGCTCCAGCTCCATGACCTGCCTGAACTCATCGAATGTCGTCAGATTGCGAATCGTGATAGTGGACATAGACACGCGAACGCGAAAGGCGCGAAGAACAGGAAGTATTTCACAGATGAGCCGCAAGCTCGGTCAGCGCGCGGATCACCGGCACCTCCGGCGGCAGGTCGCCGGGCGCGTCACCCGATCGCCGCAGGAGGATGGCACGCATCCCGGCCGCCAGGGCGCCATGAACGTCGGCCCTCAGGCTGTCGCCGACCATCACCGACGAGGATCGGTCCGCGCCCGCGCGCGCGAGCGCCTCGTCGAAGATGCTGCCGTGCGGCTTCAAGTAGCCGTGCTCGAACGATGACACGGCTGCGTGAATGAGGCCGCCGAGCGCGAAATGGTCGCGGAAGGCATCCAGGCTGCGGTGGCTGTTCGAGATGACGCCGACGGTCAGGCCGCGGTCCACCAGGGTCCGCAACGTCGGCTCGACGTCATCGTACATCTCGAAGTGGTGGTTGCCCGCCCACTGCTCGTAGATCTCGCGCGCCGCCCGCACGACGTTCGGGCCGCGGCCACCCATGTGCTCGATGATCGTCGCCGTGTAGTGGATGAACAACCCGTCGTCGTACAGCGGCTCCTCGACGTCGTCCAGGATGAACGAGGCCGCCTTCACCGCGTCGTCGAAGCGGGCGGTGTCGACGGCGATGCCGTGCGCGTGGCAGAACCGCCGGTAGCCCTCGCCCTGGAACGTGGGACCTGGATAGATCAGCGTGAAGTCGACGTCGAAGAAGACCGCCGTCACGCGCCGGGGGACCCTCACGGGCCGGGTGCCCCGGCCGGGGGCCCGGCCGCCACCACCGTGGCGCGCGCGGGATCGAGCAAGCGGCGTGCGGCGGCGACGGCCGCCTCCCGGGTCACGGCCCTGATGAGGCCCGGCAGCCTCTGGTCGTAGTCGGGCCCGAGGCCGAACCACTCGGTGTTCAGCAGGAAGCCCGCGATGCCGGCGTTGGTCTCCAGTTGCCGTGGGAGCGACCCCGCCAGGTACTGCTTCGATTCGGCGATCTCCTTCTCGGTGAACCCCTCCGTCCGTATCGCCTCGACCTCGGCGTCGATGGAGGCGATCGTGCGCGCGACGTTCCCGGCCGCGACGCCAGCCCGGATCATCACGGGGCCGGGGCCCGGCCCGGCGTCGAGCGAGCTGTAGACGTAGTAGGCCATGCCCTGCCGCTCGCGGATGCTGTCGCCCAGGCGTCCGCCGAGGGCGTACTGCCCGAGGGCGTTGTTCATCACCGACGCGGCCATGAAGCCGGCATCCGACCGCCTGATGCCGACGAACCCGTAGGCGACGTCCGACTGCGACTTGTCGGGCATGGCGATGTCCACCTGGCAGCGCGCGACAGCAGCCGGCGCCTCGGGGACGTGCAGCGGCGGCCTCCCGGAACCGGCCGGCCAGTCGCCGAGGGCTTCTGACACCGCGCTCAGCATCAGGCCCGCATCCAGCCCGCCCACGACGACGACCACGTGCCCGGAGGGCACGAATTGCCGTTGATGGAAGCGGACCAGATCGTCTCGCATGAGCCGCTCCACGGAGTCCACCGTGCCGCGGACACGACGCGCGTAGGGGTGCGACCCATAGAGCTCCCGGAACATCCGGTTCACGGCAACCGAGGCGGGGTCGTCCTCCTCCTGCCGGATCGTGGTGACGATCTCCCCGCGCCGTGTAGCGACGTCGTGCTCGGGAAACACCGGGTTCCTCAGCGCGTCGGCGACGATGGCCAGGACCGGGACGAAGTCGTCCACCATGCAGGTCGCAGCGATCCCGGTCTGGTGCCGGCCTGCGGACACGGTGAGCGATGCGCCACGCCCGTCGAGGTCGTCGGCGATCTGGTCGGCGGTCCGCGTCGTGGTCCCGCGGTCGAGCACGCGCGCCAGCAGGGCTGCCGTGCCCTCTCGCCCCCCGGGATCGTCGTAGGCTCCGGTACGCTGGGCGGTGAGGATCGACACCGCTGGCGTGGTGTGGTTCTCCTGGACAATCACGGCGACGCCGTTGGCGAGCACCTGACGGAGCGGGGTCAGCGGCATGTCCCGACCCGCGGTTCGAACCAGCCCAGCGTGCGATTGGAGGCCGCGAACGTGTAGCGGGCGGCCTCGTGCACGTCCGCGATGCCGACAGCGGCCAGCCGGCCCTCCAGGTCCCGCGCGTCACGCCACGATCCGATGGTCTCGAAGTAGCCCAGCTGGTGGGCGATGTCGGTGACGCCATCCATGTCGAACACGAAACGCGCACGCAGCTGGGCCCGCGCCTTCTCGAGCTCGCCCGGCGTGATGCCATCGCGCGACAGGCGCTCGAGCTCTCCGAGAACCGCGTCTTCGACGGCGGCGAGTGACTGCCCCTCGGCCACCGTGGCGCTCACGGAGTAGAGGAACGGCTGCGCGGTCGGCATGAGCGATCCGCCGACCGACGACGCCAGCCCCGTGTCGACCAGCGCCCGGTAGAGCCGCGCGCTGCGCTGCGGACGCGGCACGCGCCCGGCCGACCAGATGTTGAGCCCGGCGGCGCCGCTCAGCACGGCGTCGGCCACGAGCAGCGGGAAGAACCCCCGGTCGCCGAACGCGGGCGCGTGGAACGCCGCCTTCCAGTACGCCGTCGTCCCCTCCTTGCGCAGCGTGACACGGCGCTCGGCCTGTTGCGGCGGCTCGACGAAGCGCCGGCGCCCGGGCACCGGCATCGCCGGGATTGGGCCGAACTCGCGATCCACCCGCCGCAGGACGTCATCGGTGTCCACGTCGCCTACGATCACGAGCGTGGCGTTCGAGGGCGTGTAGAAGCGGCGATAGTGGCCGTAGAGGTCCTCCCGCGTCATCGTCTCCACGTCCGACTGCCAGCCGATGGTGGGGTGCCGGTAGGGATGCACCTTGAAGGCCGCGGCCGTGACCTCCATGTCGAGCAGCTGCTCGGGGTCGTTCTCGCCGCCCTGCAGTTCCGAGATGATGACCGTCCGCTCGGATTCGCACTCGCCCGGGTCGTAGAGGCAGCGGTCCATTCGCTCGGCCTCGATGAAGAGCATCCGGTCCAGGGCCTCGGTGGTCGCGGTCTCGAGATACGTCGTCTGGTCGATCCAGGTGTACCCGTTCCAGCTCCCGCCGAACTGCTCGATGATGCCCTTCACCCGGTCGCGAGGGATGTTCGTGGTGCCCTTGAAGTTCATGTGCTCCACCCAGTGCGACACGCCGGTCAGACCGGGACCCTCGTCGCGCGACCCCACCCGGTACCAGCACCACACCGACGCCAGGGGCGCCGTGTGGGCCTCCTGCACCAGCACCGTGAGCCCGTTGTCGAGGGTGGCTTCCCGCACCCCCGCACCTTGCACCCTTGCACCCTGCACCCTTGCACCCCTGCCATTACAATAGCTAAATCGCCATGCCCGAGTGGAAGGACACCTGCAACCTGCCGCGCACGGCCTTCTCGATGAAGGCCAACCTCCAGACGACCGAGCCCGAGGCCATCGCCCGGTGGGACGCCATGGCCCTCTACGGCCGGATTCGGGCGGCTCGACAGGGGGCGCCGCTGTTCCTGCTGCACGATGGCCCGCCCTATGCCAACGGCGAGATCCACATCGGCACGGCACTCAACAAGATTCTCAAGGACCTCGTCGTCAAGTCGCACAACATGGCGGGGTACGATGCCCCTTACCTGCCGGGATGGGACTGCCACGGGCTGCCCATCGAGCTGAAGGTGGACCGCGAGCTGGGACCGAAGAAGAAGCAGATGAGCACGGCGGACTTCCGCCGCGCCTGCCGCGCCTACGCCGAGAAGTACGTGGACATCCAGCGCCGCGATTTCAAGCGGCTCGGCATCCTGGGCCTGTGGGACGACCCCTACAAGACGATGGCCTTTCGCTACCAGGCGTCCATCGTCCGGGCGCTCGGCCGGTTCGTCGAGCAGGGCATGGTCTACAAGGGCAAGAAGCCCGTGCACTGGTGCACGCACTGCCGCACGGCGCTCGCCGAAGCCGAGGTCGAGTACGAGCCGCACACCTCGCCGTCCATCTATGTGGAGTTCCCGCTCGCCGAGTCGAGCCTGCCCGAACTGGCCCGCCGCGTGCCGGCCCTGGCCCCCCGGCTGACTGCACCATCTGCGCCATCTGCGTCATCTGCGGCCCCTGCCTCTGCGTCCTCGGTGTCGGTACTCATCTGGACGACGACGCCATGGACCATCCCATCGAATCTGGCCATCGCGTTCCATCCGGAGTTCCGGTACGCCGCCTACGACGTGGACGGCACGGCCGTCGTCGTCGCGAAGGACTTGGCCGCCTCCGTCGCGCAGAAGACGGGCCGCGCCTTCGGTGAGCCGCTGGCGGAGTTCGACGGCACGGCGATGGAGCGCTTGAGCTTCCGGCATCCGCTCTATGCGCGCGACGCGCTCGGCGTGCTCGCCGACTACGTGACGCTCGAGGCAGGCACGGGCGCCGTGCATACGGCGCCGGGCCATGGCGCCGACGACTACAGGACCGGCGTGAAGTACGGGCTGGACATCTACGCGCCCCTCGACGCCGGCGGCCACTTCGTCGAGAGCGTCGCCCTGTTCGGCGGGCTGCAGGTGTTCGACGCGAACCCGAGGGTCGAGGCGGCCCTTGCCGAGCGGGGCCGCCTCTGGCACCGGGAGGACTACGACCACTCGTACCCGCACTGCTGGCGGTGCCACAACCCCGTCATCTTCCTGGCCACGGCACAGTGGTTCATCGCGATGGAGGCACACGACCTGAGGGCGCGTGCGCTCAGCGAGATCCGCGATCGCGTCCGGTGGATCCCGGCCTGGGGTCAGGCGCGCATCGAGGGGATGATCGCCAACCGCCCCGACTGGTGCATTTCGCGCCAGCGCGCGTGGGGCGTGCCCATCCCCGCCATGGACTGCACGACGTGCGGCCAGGCCGTCCTCACCGGCGCCCTCGTCGAGCGCGCGGCAGCTGTGTTCGACGAGTTCGGCGCCGATGCGTGGTACGAGCGCCCGGTCGAGGAGTTCATCCCCGGGGGGCTCGCCTGTCCCGCCTGCGGGGGAACCTCGTTCGAGCGCGAGAGCAACATCCTGGACGTGTGGTTCGACTCCGGGTCCAGCCACGAGGCCGTGCTGCCCTTCCGCGAGCACCACCGCTGGCCCGCCGACCTCTACCTGGAGGGGAGCGACCAGCACCGCGGCTGGTTCCACAGCTCGCTGCTCGTCGGAATCGGCACGCGCGGCCGCGCGCCGTTCGACCAGGTGCTGACGCACGGCTTCGTGGTGGACGAGCAGGGCCGCAAGATGTCCAAGTCGCTCGGCAACTCGGTCGCGCCGCAGGACGTCATCAAGCAGAGCGGCGCGGAGATCCTCCGCCTGTGGGTCTCGATGGTGGACTACCGCGAGGACATCCGCCTCGGCAAGGAGATCCTGGCGCGGACGGTGGAGGCCTACCGCAAGATCCGCAATGTGATCCGCGTGCTGGTCGCGAACCTGTACGATTTCGACCCGGTGGCCGGCGCGGTCCCCCACGAGCGGATGCTCGAGATCGACCGCTGGGCCCTGGCGAAGTACGCCGAGTGCGCGGACCGGATCGTCAGGGCCTACGACGACTACGACTACCCCGCGATCTTCCAGGCCGCCAGCACGTTCATCACGGTGGACATGAGCGCGTTCTACGTGGACGTCACGAAGGACCGGATGTACACCTTCGGGGCGAACTCCGAGGCGCGGAGGTCCGGGCAGACGGCGATGTTCACCATCGTGGACGGCCTGGCGCGGCTCCTGGCGCCCATCCTCTCGGTGACGATGGACGAGCTGTGGCGCGCGCTGCCGGGCGGACGGGCGCCGTCGGTCCACATGGCCCTGTTCCCGATGGGAGACGAGACGGCGCGCCTGAGGTCCCCCGCGCTCCTGGATCGGTTCGCCACGCTCGGCGCCGTGCGCGACGAGGTGAACCTCGCGCTCGAGCAGAAGCGGCAGGAGCAGGTGATCAAGGCCAACCTCTCCGCACAGGTGCGGCTCGAGACCGGCGGAGAGGAGGCGCGCCTGCTGGCGGACTGCCGCGACTTCCTGCCGACGCTCTTCGGCGTCTCGCACGTGGAGCTGGTGACGCGTTCCGGGAGCGGCCCGGACGGCGGCCAGCCCAGGCGCATCACCGTCACGCGGGCGGATGGCGTCAGGTGCGAGCGCTGCTGGCGGTTCGTGCCCGCCGTGAGCGACGAGCCCGCCACCAGGGGACTCTGCGCGCGCTGCGTCGAGGCGCTGGCACTGGTGGCCGGACATTGAGCATGCTCCGCGAGCGGCGGCTCGAGATCGGCATCGTGCTGGTGGTGATCGTGCTCGACCAGATCGCGAAGGCGCTGGTCCGCAATACCCTGGCGCTGCACGAGAGCATCGACGTCATCCCGAACCTGCTGAACCTGACGCGGGTCCACAACACGGGCGCGGCGTTCGGGATGCTGAACAGCGTGGACTTCGCGTTCAAGGCCGTCGTGATGTCGATGGTGGCGCTCGCGGCCCTGGGCGGGGTGGCCTGGTATGCCTTCAGCGTGCCCCTCTCGGACCGCCTGGCACGCGTCGGCATCGCGGGCGTCGCCGGCGGGGCCGTCGGCAACCTCATCGACCGGGCGACCGCCGGCTACGTGCTCGATTTCGTGGACGCGTACTGGCGCGGGTGGCACTTCTGGGCGTTCAACGTGGCGGATGCCGCCATCACTCTTGGCGTCTGCTGCATGATTCTCGATATTCTGGGGCTGGGCCGCCGTGCATCCAATCCTGCTTAGTCTCGGGCCGATCACCATCTACTCGTACGGCGTCCTGCTCGCTGCCGCCTACCTGATCGGCCTCGGCATGGCCGTCCGCAGGGCGCGCGCCGCCGGGCTGGACGGCAATCGCGTGCTCGACCTGGGCATCTGGGTCATCATCGCCGCCCTCGTCGGCGCCAAGGCCCTGCTCTTCGTCGTCGACTTCGAGCACTTCACCGGCAGCTGGGAGGCGTTCACGACGCTCCTCCGCTCGGGCGGCGTGTTCTACGGCGGGCTGATCGCCGCCGTCGTCGTCTGCATCCACCAGCTCCGCAAGCACAGGCTGCCGCTCTGGCAGTCGGGGGACCTCTTCGCGCCGGGCATCGCCCTCGGCTACATGGTGGGCCGCCTGGGCTGCCTGATGGCGGGCTGCTGCTACGGCCGGCCGACCGAGGTCGCCTGGGCCATCACGTTCACCGATCCGGCGGCCAGCCTGAACGTGGGCACTCCGCTCAACGTGCCCCTGCACCCGACGCAGGCCTACGAGTCCATCGCCGGGCTGGTGATCCTCGTGGCGCTGCTCGTCCTCGAGAGGCGCGGCCGCGCGTTCCCGGGGCGGACCTTCTGGGTGTTCGTCCTCCTCTACTCCGTCTCGCGCTTCGTCATCGAGTTCTACCGCGGCGACGACCGCGGCTTCGTCTTCGATGTGGTGTCCACCTCCCAGGCGATCTCCCTGGTGCTCGCGCCGGTCAGCCTGTTCATGCTGTGGTACCTGCGCCGTCCCGAGCAGCCGCCCGCCGCGGACGTGCCGCGGGGGCCGCGGAAGCCGCGGTTCGCGTGAGGCACGGGGGTTCGAGGTACCCGGATTCAACGCCGGTCGCCCCATCCTGATCCGATGACGAGTCACGTGTTCACCGTGCCGGCCGAGGCAGAAGGCGAGCGGCTCGACCGCTATCTCGCTGGCGAGATTCCGCAGCGCTCCCGGTCGCAGATCCAGCGACTGATCGACGAAGGGCACGTCCGCGTGCCGCGGGTGAAGGTGACCAGGGCCAACGTCCAGCTGCGCGACGGTGACATCATCGAGGTGCGGCTGCCCGACGCGGCTCCCGCCGCGCCCGTCGCGGAGGACATCCCGCTCGACATCCTGCACGACGATGAGGATGTGGTCGTGGTGAACAAGCCGGCGGGGATGGTGGTGCACCCGGCGGCGGGCAATCCACGGGGCACGCTGGTCAACGCCCTGCTCCACCACGTCAAGGACCTCAGTGGCATCGGAGGCCAGCGGCGCCCGGGCATCGTGCACCGGCTGGACAAGGGCACGAGCGGCGTGATGGTGGTGGCCAAGCACGACAGGGCCCACCAGGAGCTGTCGCGTCAGTTCCACGACCGCGAGGTCGAGAAGGAGTACGTCGCCCTCGTGTGGGGCCTGGTGCAGCAGCGAAAGCGGATTGACGCCTCCATCGGGCGCGATCCGAAGCACCGGCAGAAGATGTCGACGCGGGCCACGCGCGCCCGCGACGCCGTGACCAGGGTGACCTGGGCGCGGGACCTGAAGGGTCTGACCCTGCTGCGCGTGGCGATTGCCACGGGGCGTACGCACCAGATCCGCGTGCACCTGAGCGCCATCGGCCACCCCATCGTGGGCGACGCGCTCTACGGCGGCGTGCACCGGAGGGTGCCGGGACCCTTCCGCGCGGTGCAGCGGCTGTCGCGCCCATTCCTGCACGCCGAGCGCCTGGCGTTCACGCACCCGCGCACGGGCGAGCGCCTGACGTTCGTCGCGCCCCTCCCCGCGGATCTGGAAGCGGTGCTGCGAGACGTCACGCCCGCCGGGATGCAGGCGAGCGTGTTTGGGGAGGCACCGGATGAGCCGGAAGCCGACGGTCACGCGCGTTAGCCGGCGCACGATCTACCAGGGGCGGATCTTCCGCGTCGAGGTGGACCGGGTGACGCTGCCGACCGGCCACACGCTGGACATGGAGGTGATCCGGCATCCCGGGTCGGTGGTGCTGCTGCCGCAGCCCACTCCCGCGCAGATCATCCTCGTCCGCCAGTATCGCTACACCCTCGACCGCGACATCTGGGAGCTGCCGGCCGGCAGCCTCAAGCCCGGGGAGGACCCCGACGCCGCGGCCGCGCGGGAGTGCGAGGAGGAGATCGGCCTGGCACCGGGCCGCGTGGAACGCCTGCAGGGCTTCCATCCCACGCCGGGGTTCTGCGACGAGCTGATGATCTACTACCGGTGCACGGAGCTCGGGCCGCCGGCCCCCGGATCCGCCGCGCGGCAGGACGAGGACGAGGACATCGAGCCGCGCACGTTCACGCTGGCCGAGGCGCGGGCGCTGGTCGCTTCGGGTGAAATCGTGGACCTGAAGACGGTGGCGGGACTGGCGCTCATCGAGGCGTGACGCCAGCGCCGAACGAGCCCGTGATCCCGCGGGCCCTCACTGCAGGCCGGCGTGGGCGCGGCGTCCGTGGGCGGCCCTGGCCTTCGCGGCCGCGCCGCGGGTGGCCGGGAGCAGCGCCAGCAGCAGCACCTCGTCGATGGTGCTGGCCAGGTGGATGGTGAGCCCGCGTCGGAGTTCCTCGTTCAGATCCTCCTTCACGTTCTTCTCGTTCATCTTGGGCAGAATCACTTCCTTGATTCCGGCCCGCCTGGCCGCCAGCACCTTCTCCTTGATGCCGCCCACGGGCAGCACCTTGCCCGAGAGCGTGATCTCACCGGTCATCGCCACATCGCTCCGCACCGGGCGGCGCGAGAGCGCCGACACGAGCGAGGTGACCATGGTGACCCCGGCCGACGGCCCGTCCTTGGGAATCGCCCCCGAGGGGACGTGCAGGTGAATCTCCGACGACTTGAAGAACTCGGGGTCGATGTTCCACTCCGTCGCATGCGCGCGCACCCACGAGAGCGCGGCACGCGCCGACTCCTTCATCACATCGCCGAGCTGGCCGGTGAGCGTGAGCGACCCCCCGCCCGCCATGCGCGACGTCTCCACGAAGAGCACCTCGCCGCCGACGGGCGTCCAGGCCATGCCGGTGGCCACCCCGGGCTGCCGGGTCCGAAGCTCCACCTCCTCGTCCAGGAACCGGGGCGCGCCGAGCAGCGCGTGCACGAGGTCCGCGGTCACGCGGATTCTCGACTCGTCACCCTCGGCACGCCGGCGCGCAATCTTCCGGCAGATGGCCCCGATTTCCCGCTCCAGGTTCCGCACGCCGGCCTCGCGGGTGTACCCGCGGATGACGGCGCGCAGCCCCTGGTCGGAGAAGGCCACCTGCTTCGGGGTGAGGCCGTGGTTCTGGATCTGCTTGGCCACGAGGTGGTCGCGCGCGATGGCGAGCTTCTCCTCTTCCGTGTAGCCGGCGAGTTCCAGCACCTCCATGCGGTCCCGGAGCGGCCCGGGAATCGTGTCGAGCACGTTGGCCGTCGTGATGAAGAGCACCTCGGAGAGATCGAACGGCACGTCGAGATAGTGGTCGCGGAACGTGTGGTTCTGCTCGGGATCGAGCACCTCGAGGAGGGCGGACGAAGGGTCGCCCCGAAAATCGGCGCCCAGCTTGTCGATCTCGTCGAGGATGAACACCGGGTTCTTCGATTCCGCGCGGCGCAGGCCCTGGATGATCTGCCCGGGCAGCGCGCCGATGTACGTGCGCCGATGGCCGCGAATCTCCGCCTCGTCCCGGACACCGCCGAGCGAGATGCGGACGAACTTGCGCCCGAGCGCCGAGGCGATGGAGCGCGCCAGCGACGTCTTGCCCACCCCCGGCGGGCCGACGAAGCACAGGATCGGTCCCTTGAGCGCCGGGTTCAGCTTGCGGACGGCGAGGTACTCCAGGATGCGATCCTTGAGCTTGTCCAGCCCCGAGTGCTCGTCGTCGAGGATCGCCTTCGTGCGCTCGAGGTCGATGACCTCCTCGGTGCGCGTGGACCACGGCAGGGCCACGATCCAGTCGAGATAGGTGCGCGCGACCGTGAACTCGGCGGCCGCCGGCGGCATCCTCGACAGCCGGTCCAGCTCGCGCAGCGCCTCCTTCTTCACCACCTCGGGCAGGCCCGCCGCCTCTATCTTCTCGCGGAGCTCGTCGATCTCCCGCGTCTGGTCGTCGCCCTCGCCCAGCTCCTTCTGGATGGCCTTCAGCTGCTCCCGCAGGAAGTAGTCACGCTGGTTCTTGCCCACCTCCGACTGCACCTGCGACTGGATCTTCGATCCGAGCTCCAGGACCTCCAGCTCCTTGATGAGCAGGCGGTTGAGCAGGTCGAGGCGCGCGCGCACGTCCAGCGTGGCCAGCACCTCCTGCTTGGTCTCGGTGCCGATGGTGCTCAGGCTCGACGCGATGAAGTCGGCCAGGCGCCCGGCCTCGGTGATGTTGATGGCGAGCGTCTGCAGGTCGTCCGACATGAGCGGCGACAGCGACACGATCTGCTGGAAATTGGTCTTGATGTTCCGCTGGAGCGCGTCGATCTCCAGCTTGTCCTTGTCAGCCAGGACCTCGGGCAGCTCGGTGACCCTGGCGCGCAGGTAGGGCCGCGCCGCGGTCATCTCGTCCAGCCGGACACGCGCCAGACCCTGCACGATGATGCGCAGGCTGCCGTCGGGCAGCTTGAACATCTTGTGAATGTGGCTCGCCGTGCCGACCGGATGGAGGTCCGCCTGCTGCGGATCGTCTTCCGCGGCCTCCTTCTGCGCGAAGACGGCGATCATCTTCCCGCCGGCCACGGCCTCGTCGATGAGCCGGACCGAGCTCTCGCGCGCCACGGCCAGGGGCATGAAGGCCTGGGGAAACAGCACCGTGTCGCGGAGCGGCAGCACCGCAATCTCGGCCGGTACCGGCGCCGACAGGCGGGCTTGCTCTTCGGACACGACAGGTTCGATGTGATCGCTCATGCGACCCCCCGCGAAGACTCTAGGCGATGACGTTGGAACGGCAAGCCCGGTTCGGGCCGGTGAGGGGCGCAGGCCCCGCCACCGGCGGAGCCTGCTGTTCGGGAAGGACGCCGGGTGTTACCCCTGGAACTCGTAGAAGAGGCTGGATGCGCCTCGGCGCTGGGCCAGGCGCTCGCGCTTCTGCGCCATCTCCCGCGCCTCCTCGCAGTCCTTGCAGCGGACCGCGAACGGCAGCGCGCGCAGCCGCTGCTCGGCAATCTCGTCGCCACACTCGAAGCAGTGACCGTAGGTCCCTTCCTCGAGACGCGAGAGCGCCTCGTTGATCTTGTTCAGCGTCTCCGCCTTCATCTGGATGAGGGCGAACTCGATGTCCTCCTGGATATCGACCTCGCTGGTCTCGCCCTGATCCATCACCTCGTGCGGCTTCTCGGACCCCTCGGCCCGCACGCCGCGGATCCGCCCCTGGACCTCGCTCAGAATGTCGCGACGGCGATCCTCGAGGATCGTCCGCAGTTCGTCGTACCGCGCTCCCCGTGATGCTGCTGCGACAGCCGCGCCGCGCTTCGTAACCTTGGCCATGACAGCCACTCCTTCCTCTCCCCCCCACCAGCCGTTCTTCTGGGAGGCGTATGATGCCCGCCCTCCTTGCAAAGGCGGTGCCTATGAACCCGGCCAGAACCCCTGGGCCGGAAACGGTCGGTTGTCCTGCAGGCGGTCGTTCGGGAGTATGAAGTTGTGGGGTGGTCCGGCCACCCGACTGGGTGCACCAACCGCGAGACCCCGCCCTCTCGACCTACTGCAAACCACTCATTTTCAAAGAGTTAACTGACCACTTCCAGATGGCACGTGTTCCGTCGAACACCGTTCACTGCCTATTAGACGCCGGAGTGGCCAATCGGGTTCTTGGACATATGTCCGCCCCCACATGTCCTTTCGTGGGGACACCAATAAACCGCGAAACGGTAGCACGAATCCCGCAGTGTGGCAAGTCGTCCACATGGTGTCTCTCCGGCGCCGGTTGCCGGATTCCAGTCAGCGGCTCGCCGGCAGCAGGAAAACGCGCGCCGCTCGCTGTAATCTCTACATAGTGACCTGCCCCCTCTGCTCGCGACGACCGGCCAAGCGTGCCTGCCCGGCGCTCGGCCGGCCCATCTGTCCCACGTGCTGCGCCACGAAGCGGCTGGTCGAGATCCGATGCCCGGCCGACTGTCCTCACCTGACGAGCGCGCAGAAGCACCCGGCGGCCGTCGTGCGGCGCCAGCAAGAACGGGATCTCACGACGCTCATCGCGTCGATGGGGCGCCGGCTCACCGAGCCACAGCTCCAGATCTGCTTTCTGCTGTCCAGCCTCATCGTCCGACACCGGCCCGACGGGCCGGTCACCCTGGCCGACGACGACGTCGCCGACGCCACCAGTGCCATGGCAGGCACCCTCGAGGCGGCGCGCAGCGGAATCATCGCGGAGATCGCGGGCGCGTCGCCGGTCAGCGAGGGCCTGAGGCGCGAGCTGGATGCGCTGCTGGCCGAAGTTGGCAAGGGCGCAGGTGCCCGGTTCGCGGGCGACGCCGCGGAGGTGCTGCGCGGCATCGAGCGTGGCGCCCGGCACGAGGCGCCCGGCATTGACGAAGGCCCGGACGGCTACCTGGCACTGCTGCGGCGGGTGCTGCCGCCGCCGGCGGCGGAGGAGCCCGCAGCCGAGGCGTCGCCCATCATTCTCCCGTAGTCCCGAACGGCGCTTTGCCTTGATCCGCGGGTCTGCACTATGATTGGAGTTTGTCCCAGGAGTCGTGAACGATGGCTATGCGCTGTGAAATCTGCGGGAAGGGGCCGGTGGTCGGCCGCCGCGTGTCCCACGCCCACAACGTCCGTCCCCGGCGGTTCGAACCCAACCTGCAGAGCGTCCGGGCCGTGGTGAACGGCGCGGCGAAGCGGGTGCGCGTCTGCACGCGCTGCATCCGGTCGCGCAAGATCGTCAAGGCCGCCTAGCCATGCGCGAGGTCGTCAGCTCGCCGGGTGCGCCGGCGGCCATCGGCCCGTACTCCGCTGGCGTCCGGGCCGGGGCGCTGCTCTTCCTGTCGGGATCGATTCCGCTCGACCCGGCGACCGGGCAGATCGTGCCGGGGGACATTTCAGCCCAGGCGACGCGCGTGATGGAGAACATCAAGGCGCTGCTCGCCGCGGCGGGTGCGGACTTCCGTCACGTCGTCAAGACGACGGTGTTCCTGGCCGACATGAACGAGTTCGCCGCGATGAACGAGGTCTACGCGACGTACTTCGCAGCCCCGTTTCCCGCCCGATCCACGGTCCAGGTCGCGCGCCTGCCGCGCGACGTGCGCCTCGAGATCGAAGTCGTCGCCGTCCTGGACTAGGAAGCAACCCCGAGGGCAGGAGGGACGCGCTCACCTGTTCGGCGCGCGCTCGACGTCCAGCACGCCTTGCACACCGCGCAGCGACTTGATCACCTTCTCCAGGTGCTTCATGTCCTTGATCTCCACCGTCATCCCGATCGTGGCGTGCGCTGAATCGCCGGTGGTCGCCTCCAGGTTCGTGATGTTGGTGTTGATCTCCGCCACTCGCGCGCTGAGGGCCGCAATCATCCCTTTCCGGTCTTCGACCGCCATGGTCAGGCGGACGGTGTAGGGCGCCTGGTCGCTGCCCTTGTCCCACTCGACCTCGATCCGGCGCTCGGGATCGAACTGCAGGTTCACCACGTTCGGGCAGCTGGCCGAGTGGACCGACACGCCCTTTCCGCGGGTGATGTAGCCGACGATCTTCTCTCCGCGGATCGGATTGCAGCAGCGTGCGCGAAACACCATCAGCTCGTCGGCGCCGCGGACCTTGATGCGGTCGGCCCCCGCGCTTCCGGGGCTGAGCACGCGCTTGACGGCCGAGACCACCGGGTGCTCGGCAGGCCTCTCCTTCAGCTGATCCTGTGGCACCAGCTTGTCCAGCACCTGGCGGGCCGAAACCTTGCCGTAGCCAATCTGGGCGAGCAGGTCGTCGGGCCGCTGGGCACCGAACTCCGAGGCCACGGCGCCCATGCGTTCGCCCTCGAGGAGCTTTGCCGGGTTGAGGTCGTAGCGGCGGGCGTCCTTCTCGAACACCTTCCGCCCGAGCTCCACGGCCCGCGCCTTCTCCTCTTCCTGGATGAGGTGCTTGATCTTGTTGCGGGCCCGGGACGTCACGACGAAGTTCAGCCAGTCGCGGCTGGGCTTCGTGGCCGCATTGGTCAACACCTCGACGATGTCTCCGTTCTTCAGCTTGGTGCGGAGCGGCACCATCCGGCCGTTGACGCGCGCGCCCACGCACTGGTGGCCGACATCGGTGTGGATGGCGTAGGCGAAGTCCACGGGCGTGGCGCCCTTCGGCAGCACCTTCACCTGGCCGCGGGGCGTGAAGATATGCACCTCTTCGGGGTAGAGATCGATCTTCAGGTTGGTGAGGAACTCCTGCGGATCCCTGACCTCCTGCTGCCACTCGAGCAGCTGGCGGAGCCACTGGAAGTACTGCTCGTCGCGGCCCGCCCCGACACGGCCTTCCTTGTATTTCCAGTGGGCCGCGATGCCCTCCTCGGCACGGCGGTGCATCTCCTCGGTCCGGATCTGGACCTCGAAGGCCAGGCCCCTCTCGCTGACGACCGAGGTGTGCAGCGACTGGTAGCCGTTGGGACGCGGCATCGCGATGAAGTCCTTGATGCGCCCCGGTACCGGGGACCAGGTCTGGTGAATGATGCCGAGAGCGGCGTAGCAGTCCTTCACCGACGGGGTCACGACGCGCAGGGCGATGAGATCGTAGACCTCGTCGAGATCGATCTTCTGCTTCTTCAGTTTCAGCCAGATGCTGTAGAGGCGCTTGATGCGGCCGTCGATGGCGACGACGGGCACCTGTGCCTCGGCCAGCTTGGCGGAGATGCGGGCCTTGAGCTCCTCGATGCTCTCCTCGGCGGCACGGCGCTTCGCGTCGACGCGCGCCTTCAGCGACTCGTAGGCCACCGGCTCGAGGTACTTGAAGGACAGCTCCTCGAGCTCGTTCTTGATCTTGGACATGCCCAGCCGGTTGGCGATGGGCGCGTAGATGTCGAGCGTTTCCTGGGCGATGCGGATGCGCCGGTCCTCGGGCACGTGCTGCAGCGTCCGCATGTTGTGGAGGCGGTCGGCGAGCTTGACGAGGATGACGCGGATGTCATCGACCATCGCCAGCAGCATCTTCCTGAAGTTCTCGACCTGCCGCTCCTCGCTGGTCGAGAACGGGATGGCGCCAATCTTGGTGACGCCCTCGACGATGTGAGCAACGTCCTCGCCGAACCGCTCGCGGATCTTCTCGGGCGTCGTCAGGGTGTCCTCGACGACGTCGTGCAGGAGGCCGGCGGCCACGCAGACAGCATCGAGCTTCATGCCGGCCAGGATGTCGGCCACCTCCAGAGGGTGGACCAGGTAGGGTTCACCTGAGTGACGGACCTGGCCCTTGTGCTCGAGGGCGGAGAACACGTACGCCCGGCGCAGGAGCTCCAGGTCGGCATCCGGGCTGTAGCCCCGGACCCGGTCGAGCAAATCCTCGAAGCGAATCATCGCGAGCGGTGTCTAAGGCAGACAGAGGGAAGATCCGCCTTTCCGGACCCATCATAGGGTCGGGGTTGCAGGGGGTCAAGAAACGGGGCTATACTCCCGGTCTTCCCGGCCGAACGGCGTGGACGAATGTAAGCGCTTGTAACGGCTCGACTTGGGAACCACCACAGCACTGCAGGGGGACGACGATGAGGATTCGGTCAGCGGGAGCGTACTTGGCGCTGGTCGCCGGGATGGGTGTGGCAATCGCCGGGTGCAGCCAGATTGGCCAGATCAAGGCCATGAAGGCGTTCAAGGACGGCAACAAGCTGTATGCCAGCAACGACTTCCGGGGCGCCGCGGCCAAGTACGAGGAGGCCGTCGCGGCCGACCCGAACGGCGAGCTCAACTCCTGTGGCAACAGCCCGGGCTGCGTCTACTTCTTCCTGGCAAACTCCTACGACAACCTGTATCGGCCGGCCCGCAAGGGCGAGCCGCAGAACGATGCCTACCTCACCAAGGCGGTCGAGTACTACAAGCTGGCGTCCGAGAAGATTGCCGACCCGACCTTCAAGACGCGGTCGCTCGAATACCTGGTGGCGGCGTACGGGCCCGACAAGTTGAACGACCCGACGATGGCCGAGCCGATCATTCAGGAGATGATCCGCCTCACGCCGGACGAGCCGACCAATTACTTCGCGCTGGCACGCCTCTACCAGGACTCGGGTGAGTACGAGCTCGCCGAGCAGACCTTCCTGAAGGCGCGCGATGCCCGCCCGAACGACCCGGCCGTCTACCTGCAGCTCGCGAACTTCTACAATACGCAGGGCGACTTCGAGAAGACCATCCAGTACCTCAACGAGCGCATCAAGATCGAGCCGAACAACCCGGAGGCCCACTACACGGTGGCCACCTACTACTGGGACAAGGCCAACCGCGACTTCCGCCTCACCGACAAGGAAAAGATCCAGTACGTGATGGACGGTCTCGGGTCGGTGGACAAGGCCATCTCGATCAAGACCGACTACATGGAGGCCATTGCCTACAAGAACCTCCTGCTCCGCCTCCAGGCCAACCTCGAGAAGGACCCGAAGAAGCAGCAGGCCCTGCTCAAGGAGGCCGACTCGCTCCGCGACAAGGCCACGGAACTCCGCAAGCAGAAGGCGACCGGCACCGATTAGTCCGGCGGATCTGGTAGACAGACTACATTCTGGCGTTCGACCAAATCGGGCCGCTCCGCGCACGCGGGGCGGCCCGATTTTCTTGCGCAACCCGCGGCGCGCGCACGTCCGTTTTCCTTTACTCTGCCGTAACGAATGGGTGGTACTTTTGGTGGGTTGAGGAAAGGTGAATGAGGACGACTATGTCTTTGTCTCTTGGACGATGCCGATACCTGCTGCTCCTGTTGTGCCTGCTCGCCTGGCCCGTACCCACGGCCAGTGCACAGGGTGTCACCACCGGCTCGTTGACCGGTGTGGTCACCGACTCCCAGATGTCACCTGTCTCGGGCGCCAGCGTGATTGCCATCCACGCACCGTCGGGGACCAACTACGAAGCCACCACCCGCGCCGACGGCCGCTTCACCATCCTGGGCGTGCGTGTCGGCGGTCCCTACATCGTGACGGTCGCCTACGTCGGAACCGGGACGGCCTTTGAACCGCAGACCGTCGAGGACGTGATCGTCAACCTCGGCGTGGCGACTGATGTCGACATCACCGTGAAGGCCATCGCGGTCCAGGAAACGGTCACCGTCGTCGGGCAGTCGGACGCGGTGTTCAGCTCGAACCGCACCGGCGCCGCGACCGCGGTGGTGCGCGAGCAGATCGCCACGCTGCCGAACCTGAGCAACCGCCTCGAGAACTTCACGCGCCTGACGCCGCAGGCGAGCGGCCTGTCGGTGGCGGGCCAGGACAGCCGCCTGAACAACATCACCGTGGACGGGTCGTACTTCAACAACTCGTTCGGCCTGAACAACTCACCGGGGGATCGCACCGGCGTGGCGCCCATTTCGCCGCAGGCCGTGGAGCAGATTCAGGTGAACGTGGCCCCCTACGACGTGCGGCAGGGCAACTTCGTGGGCGCGGGCATCAACACCGTGACCCGGAGCGGGACCAACCAGTACACCGGCTCGGTGTACCGGCAGTTCCGCAACGAGAACCAGGTCGGGACCGAGGCGAAGAACCTCAAGGTGAACCCCGGCACGTTCGAGTTCGCGAACACGGGCGGCTGGGTGGGCGGCCCGATCGTGCGGAACAAGGCCTTCTTCTTCGGCAACATCGAGGACGAGGCGCTGACGCAGCCGGGCACGACCTTCCGGGCCAACGCCGGTGGCGAGCCCGTCGTCGGCGGCACGACCCGCGTGCTGGCGTCCGACCTGAACGCGGTGAGCCAGTTCATGCAGTCGAACTTCGGCTACGACACCGGTGGGTACGAGGGATACGACTTCGAGGTGCCCGCCCGCCGCTATCTGGTGAAGGGCGACTACAACGTGAACGCATCGAACAAGATCACGTTCCGCTATCTGCAACTCGACTCGAGCTCCGACATCCTCATGTCCAACTCGAGCTCGCTCGGCTTCGGCAACCGCCGGACGAGCCAGTTCTCGATGAACTTCGCGAACTCGAACTACAAGCAGCTCGAGGAGATCAAGTCGGGCGTCGGCGAATGGAACTCGGTGATCGGCAACACCATGTCGAACTCGCTCATCGTCGGCTACACCAGCCAGGACGAGAGCCGCGAGTCGGTGGGCTCGTTCTTCCCGATGATCGACATCCTCGGGGGCGACAACACCGGCTACATGTCGCTCGGCTTCGAGCCGTTCACGCCCAACAACGAGCTTCGCTACAAGACCTTCCAGCTGCAGAACAACTTCACCAAGTTCGCCAGCCGGCACACGCTGACCTTTGGAGGCACGTTCGAGCGCTACCGGTCGGAGAACGTGTTCTTCCCGGGCTCGCAGAGCGTCTACGTCTACAACTCGCTTGACGACTTCTACGCCGACCTCAACGGCTACATCGCGAACCCGAATCGCACGACGTCGCCAATCACGCTTCGGCGGTTCCAGGTCCGGTGGAACAACATCCCGGGCCAGGAGAAGCCGCTGCAGCCGCTCGAGGTCACCTACACCGGCGCCTACGCGCAGGATGAATGGAGCGTGTCCGACAACCTGAAGGTCACGGCGGGCGTCCGCTTCGACGTGCCCTTCTTCGGCGAGACCGGCTACGAGAACGCCGTGGCGGACGCCCTGACGTTCCGCGACGAGGGCGGCCAGCCCGTGCAGTACTCGACGGCCAAGCTGCCCGACGCGAACATCCTCTGGTCGCCGCGCCTCGGCTTCAACTGGAATGTGGACCCGGAGCGCCGAACACAGGTCCGCGGCGGCACCGGCATCTTCACCGGCCGGCCGGCCTACGTGTGGATCTCCAACCAGATCGGCAACACCGGCGTCCTGACCGGCTTCCAGCAGCTCGACAACACGACGGCGCGGCCGTTCAACCCGAACCCGGACGCCTACAAGGCGGCCAACGTGACGGGCGCTCCGGCGTCGTCGTTCGAGCTGGCGCTGACCGATCCCGGCTTCAAGTTCCCACAGCTCTGGCGGACCAACATCGCCGTCGATCGGCGGCTGCCGTGGGGGATCACCGGCACCGCCGAATTCCTCTACAACCGTGACGTGAATGGCGTGTATTACATCAACGCCAACCTGCCGCAGGCGCAGTCGGCCTTCGCCGGCGCCGACAGCCGGCCGCGCTACACCAACACCCGGCTGAACTCGCAGGTGGCCAACGCCGTCGTCCTGAAGAACCAGAACGTCGGCCGGTCGTGGAACATGGCGTTCTCCGCCGCCAGGAACTTCACCGGCGGCTTCGTGAAGACGGCCTACAGCTACGGCGAGGCCAAGAACACCGTGGACCCGGGCTCGATTGCCTTCGGCTCGTGGAACAACAACCCGCACCCCGGCGACCCGAACAATCCCGGCCTGGGCTACGCAGCCGGGTCACCCGGTCACCGGTTCTTCCTGACGGGCTCGTACACCAGGGAGTACTTCGGCTTCGGCGCCACGACCGCGTCGTTCTTCTACGAGGCCAGGACCATCGGCAGCGCCAGCTACGTCTTCTCCGGCGACCTGAACAGCGACGGCGGCACGGCGAACGACCTCCTCTACATCCACCGCGACACCTCGGAGATGAACTTCCAGAGCTTTGCGTCGGGCGGGCGCACGTACACGGCGGCCGAGCAGGCTGCAGCCTGGAACGCGTTCATCGAGCAGGACGACTACCTGCGCGAGCGCCGCGGGCAGTACGCCGAGCGCGGCGCGGTCTTCCTGCCGCTCGTCAAGCGCCTCGACTTCAGCGTGTCGCAAGAGCTGTTCGCCTCGCTGAAGGGCCGGCGTCACTCGTTCCAGTTCCGGGCCGACTTCATCAACTTCGGCAACCTGCTGAACAAGAACTGGGGCGTGGCCCAGCGCCTCGTGTCGAACTCGCCGCTGATCGTCCCGACCGCCGCGCAGGGCGGCCCCCGGGATGCACAGGGCCGCGCGCAGTACCGCCTGCGGGTCGTGAACAACGAGCTCATGTCCCGGTCCTACGAGCAGACCGCCGATCTGCTCGACGTCTGGCGCATTCAGTTCGGCATTCGCTACACGTTCAACTGAAGACGCCGATTGGGCCGCAGATGACGCGGACGGCGCAGATGCACGGCCCTCGGACGCCGCCGTAAGGCCCCGGAGGCGGCACTTGGAACGGCCTCGGTCGGAACGCTCCGGCCGAGGCCGCTCGTTCGCACCCGTTCGCACCCGCCCGCACCCGCCCGCACCCGTACGCTAGACTGCGCGGAGGGAGGTCCCTGTCCATGTCCCGCCGCGTCTTCACGCCCCTTGTGCTGGCCCTGGCCCTGCTGGCCGGAGCGGCCTTGCGAGCGCAGCAAGCCTCGCTCGGACAGGTCGACTTCCCCACCTCGGCAAGCGGCCCGGCCCAGGAGGCCTTCACTCGGGGCGTGCTGCTGCTGCACAGCTTCGAGTACGACGACGCGCGGGAGGCGTTCCTGGAGGCGCAGAAGGCCGACCCCGGCTTTGCCATGGCCTACTGGGGCGAGGCCATGACCCACAGCCACCCCCTGTGGGGGCAGGCTTCACTGGAGAAGGCGCAGGCCGCGCTCGGCCGTCTGGCGCCCACAGCGGCTGAGCGACAGGCCAGGGCCGGCTCCGAGAAGGAACGGGCATGGCTGCAGGCCGTCGACGCGTTGTTCGGCCCTGGCGAGAAGGTGGAGCGCGATACCGCGTACGCCAGCCGCATGCGGCAGATGCACGAGCGATTTCCCGACGATCTCGAGGTGAAGGCGTTCTACGCGCTGGCGATCCTCGGGACGAGCCACGGGGGCCGCGAGATGGCGGCCTCCATGAAGGCCGCGGCGCTCGCGGAGGAGGTCTACCGGCAGAATCCGCGGCACCCCGGCGCCGCACACTACCTGATTCACGCCTACGACGACCCCATCCACGCACCCCTCGGCCTCCGCTACGCGGCCGCCTACTCGAGGCTCGCGCCCTCGGCGTCCCACGCCCTTCACATGCCGTCGCACATCTACTTCGCGCTGGGCATGTGGGACGAGGCGAGCGAGACGAACGAGCGCTCGGTCCGGGCCGCCGACGAGCGGGTGGCCCGCAAGGGCCTGGGCGTGGACGACCGCGCCTTCCGCGCCCTGTTGTGGCTCAGCTACAGCTACCTCCAGCAGGGACGCCTGGCGGACGCCAGGGGCGTACTCGACCGGACCGAGCAGGCCGCGGCCGAGAGTGGATCGGCCATGGCGCGCAGCCATCTCGCGCTCGGCCGCGCCGCGTGGCTCGTTGAAACGCGTCGGTGGATGGACGCGAGACCCGCGGTGGATCCCGAGGGCCTGAGCGCCGATGCGACGGCGGCCGACCTGTTTGCCGTAGGCATGGCGGCGTTCAGGAGCGGCAACCGCACAGGCGGGAACGAGGCGCTGCAGCGCATCGCCCTGCTCGTCGGCGATGGCGACCGCCCGCTCCGCAGCGTGACCACGGCGCGCCCCGCGCCCACGGCGCGGTCCGGCCCCACGCGTCCGGGGGTCACCCCCATCCCGACTCCACGTCCCATCAGGCCGGAGCCGCCTGCCGCCCAGGGTGCACAGGCTCGAGCCGGGCAGCCCGCCGAGGGAAGCGGGAGTGGACGGCGGGTGGCCGCCGTGATGGCCCAGCAACTGGAGGCCATCCTGATCTTCTCTGAAGGCCGCCGTGACGAAGCGATCGTCCTTGCGCGGCAGGCGGCTGCGGTGGAGGACGGACTGAGCTTCGAGTCCGGCCCGCCGCTCCCGGTGAAGCCCGGGCACGAGCTCGTCGGGGACCTGCTCATGGACGTGCGGCGTCCGGGCGAGGCGATGCCGGAGTACGAGGCGGCGCTCGTGAAGGCGCCCGGACGTGCCCTCTCACTGCTGGGCCTGTTCCGCGCGGCCACGGCCGTGCGGGACATCGAGAAGGCACAGGCGGCCGCCGCCGAGCTGAGGAGGGTCTGGCGCCGTGCGGACAGGACGCTGCCCGAGCTCCGCGAGGTCATGGCCGGCGCTCCGACGTCGAGCTCGCGCTAGCAGGGCCGGGGGTTCGCGGCACGGCCGTGGCGAGGACCGCCACGGCCTGGAGACTGGAGGAAAGACAAGAGGGCCGCCCGGAATCCCTTCCGGGCGGCCCAGTCTGTTCTGAGGCGTGAAACGAACGGCTAGTCGGTGCCCGTGGCTCCGGCTGCGCGGCGCATGGCCTCGGTGACGATCCCGACCTTTTCGACCCCGGCGCCCTTCGCGGCGTCGATGACCTCGACGATGTCGCCGTAGCGGAGGGAGCCGGCGCCGGCGATGAACATCGTCTTGTCCTTGCGGGTCTCGAAGATGGTGCGGAGGCGGCTCTCGAGTTCCATGACCGTGACATCCTGCTTGTTGACCGAGATCCGTCGGTCAGCCGTGTACTCGAGCACGATCTGCGAGACGTCCACCTGCTGCTGCTGGGCCTGCTGAGTCTCGGCCGGGAGGTTGATGTCCAGGCCCTTCTGCGAGAGCGGCAGGGCCGCCATGAAGATGACGAGCAGCACGAGGAGCACGTCGATCATGGGAGTGATGTTCATGTCGCCCGACACTTCGAGCTTCTTGCCCATGAACACTTTTTCGGCGCCGAAATGCTGATGCGCGTGGGCCATGACTCAGTTCCCTCCCGCCTGGCCGGGCCGCTGCTTGGGGTCGGTGATGAGGCCCATGTCCTCGATGCCGGCCGACCGCAGCTGGTCCATGGCGGCCATGATGGCGCTGTACTGCGCGTCTTCATCGGCCTTGATGAGTACGATCCGCTCGGCCTTTTCCGCCAGGATGTCCTCGACGCGCTGCCGCAGCTCGTCTTCGCGGACGGGCACGCCGTTCACGAAGAAGCGTCCCTGCGAGTCGATGGCGACGACGGTCTGGTCCTGGGTTTCCGGCTTGTCCGCACTGTAGGCTGCGACGGGCAGCTTGACGTCCGCGCCCTTCTGCAGCAGTGGCGCCACGATCATCATGATGATGAGCAGCACCAGCATCACGTCCACGAGCGGGGTGACATTGATGTCGGACTTGATTCCGCCTTTTGCCCCGCCGACGTCCATTGCCATGTCGGTTCTCCTTGAATTGCCGTCGCACGGCCGAGGCGCCGGGAGTGCCCCGGCGCCTCAACCCGTGGCCCAAGCTAGGCGGCGGTCTTCTTGATGAAGTAGTCCACCATCTCCGACGAGGAGTTGTCCATCTCGACGTTGAAGTACTCGAGACGGCCCGACAGGTAGTTGTAGAACCACACCGCCGGGATGGCGACGAAGAGGCCGAGCGCGGTTTCGACGAGGGCCTCGGCGATGCCGGCCGAGACGGCGCCGATGCCGCCCGAACCGGTCGAGGCGATACCGACGAATGCGTTGATGACGCCGACGACCGTGCCGAGCAGACCCACGAACGGCGCCGTGGCGCCGATGGTGGCGAGACCCGAGACGCCCTTCTTGAGGTCGTTCGACGTCAGCGCGGTGGCACGCTGAATCGAGCGGCGCACGGTGTCGAGGACGTCCTCGCGCGAGAGGTTCGATCCGCTCTCCTGCTGGAACTGGTATTCCTGGAGGCCGGCGAGCACCACCTTGGCGAGGTGGCTGTAGCGGTATTCCTTGGCCGAGGAGAGCGCGATGGCTTCCTTCAGGCGGCCTTCCTTGAGGTGCTTGGCCACCTGCGGGGCGTAGAGCTTTGACTGCTTCTTCGCCTGGCCGAAGGTGTAGATGCGCTCGATGGCGACGCCCACCGACCAGAACGACATGACGAAGAGCACCACGGCGATGGCCATGGCGACCGCGCCCATCTGCTCGAACATCTCGACGAGGTCGAGGCCTCCACCTTCCTGCGCGAACGCAGGGGTGGCGACAAGCGCCATGGCGAGCCCGGCATATGCGATCCGCCCGATCTGACCCAGCTTCCGACCTTCCATCGCATTCCTCCCGAAAAAGTCCGTGTTACCGGTTGAAAACATGGCCACTCCTACTGCAGCGTGAACTGCACCGTGACGGTCATGATGACCGGCACCGGCACGCCGTTGAGGAGCGTCGGCGTGAACTGCCACTGGCGCACGGCATCGAGCGCCGCCTGGTCCAGCAGGGGAATCGAGCGCAGCACCTTCGCGTCCTTCACCGCCCCATCGGGGCCAATCGTGGCCTCGATGATGACGACACCCTGGACACGGGCCGACTGCGCGATCGGCGGGTAGATCGGGTTGACGTGCTTGATCTTCTGCGGGGCCTTGATGTTACCGCCCACGCGAACCGGCGCGGCCGGCGGCGGCGGAGGGGGCGGCGGCTCGGGAATCCCGCCCGTGATGCCGCCCGCGACGCCACCCACGATGCCGCCCTCGACACCACCGACGCTGGCTTCGAACCCGGCCTCCAGGCCCGTTTCGGGCTTGATCTCGGACGGTGCCTCCACGGGCGCCGCGTTCGGGTTGACGTCCACCGGCGGCGGCGGCGGCGTGTCGGCCGCCGGCGGCGGGGGCGGCGGCGGGGGCGGCGGCGGCGGCGGGGCCGCCACGAAGGCCATCATCGAAGGCGTCGTCGGCAGGGCTCCCACCGCCATCAGGGGCACGATGATGATGGCGGCCACGATGGCAGCCTGCATCAGCATCGTCAGTGGCACCGTGTACCACATCTTGTTGCCCATCTTGATGGAAGGGTCGACGACATCGCCGAACATGTCGCGTGGCACGTATCCTCCTAAGGTCCTTCAGCGGCAGTCGCGAGGGCTGCCGATTATAGCCAGCACGAAAAACGAGTGTCAACGAACGGTGACAAACAGGTCTCTTTTCGCCCAGTTACCGGGTTAGACACCGGTTTCGGGAAAGTGCTCCCGAGGGAGCGGCGCTTCCCCTCGATTCCCGGCCCCGGTCCCTCCGCCCACGGGCCCGACTGACAAACGCCCGCCGATTCTAGTCACCGGATGAGGCCGCGTCAACGGGCGGATCGCGGTCAGACCCTCGCGGCCCGAAATGTTACAAACAATGACACGGACGGGCTCCGGCCACGCAGAAGGGCGACCGGCCGACGACACCGATGCCACGCCATCGGCGGATCATCCCTTCTGCGCCATCAACGTCCTTCGTGCATCATCGCATCCGCGTCGCCTAGCTCTCGATCCGCATCCCGTAGAACGACCGGTAGACGAACACCAGGCTGGCCACGAAAGAGGCCGCCGCCAGGCCGGCGGTGAGGCCCGAGCCCGACTGCGCGGCGATGTAGACGCCCAGTTCGACCGCCAGCAGGCCGAAGAGCGTCGTGAACTTGATGACCGGGTTCATGGCCACCGACGAGGTGTCCTTGAACGGATCGCCCACCGTGTCGCCCACGACGGACGCGGCGTGCAGGTCGGTGCCCTTCATCTTGAGTTCGGTCTCGACAATCTTCTTGGCGTTGTCCCACGCGCCGCCCGCGTTGGCCATGAAGATCGCCTGGAAGAGCCCGAACAGCGCGATGGAGATGAGGTAGCCGATGAAGAAGAACGGCTCGACGAACGCGAAAGCCAGCGTCGAGAAGAACACACCCAGGAAGATGTTGAACATGCCCTTCTGCGCGTACTGCGTGCAGATCTCCACCACCTTGCGGCTGTCCTCGACCGACGCCTTCGTGGCGCCCTCGAGCTTGATGTTCGCCTTGATGAACTCGACCGCGCGGTAGGCGCCCGTCGTGACCGCCTGCGTGGACGCACCGGTGAACCAGTAGATGACCGCGCCTCCCGTGATGAGGCCGAGCAGGAAGGGGGGGTGCAGAATCGACAGCTTGGCAATCGCGCCCGCGTCGCTCAGCCCCTGGGTGAGGGCCATGATGATGGCGAAGATCATCGTCGTCGCCCCCACCACGGCGGTGCCGATCAGCACCGGCTTCGCGGTGGCCTTGAAGGTATTGCCGGCGCCGTCGTTCTCCTCGAGCAGGTCCTTGGCCATGTGGAAGTTCGGCTTGAACCCGAAGGTCTTCTGGATGTCGCCCTCGATGTTCGGCAGCTGCTCGATGGTGGAGAGCTCGTAGACCGACTGGGCGTTGTCGGTGACCGGGCCGTACGAGTCCACGGCGATGGTCACCGGGCCCATGCCGAGGAACCCGAAGGCGACGAGCCCGAACGCAAAGATCGCCGGCGCCTGCATGAGCGCGCCGAGCCCGAGGCCGGACACGTAGTACGACACGGCCATCAGGCCCATGATCGCCAGGCCCAGCCAGTAGGCGCTGAAGTTCCCCGCCACGAGGCCGGAGAGGATGTTCAGGGAGGGCCCGCCCTCGCGCGACGAAGTCACCACCTCGCGCACGTGCCCCGAGTTGGTCGAGGTGAACACCTTCACGAACTCCGGGATGATGGCGCCCGCCAGCGTACCGCACGTGATGACCGTGGAGAGCTGCCACCAGAGCGAGGTATTGCCGCCCAGCGACGGGATGAGCAGGTAGCTCAGCACGTAGGTGAGCACCACCGAGACGATGGAGGTGAGCCACACGAGCGAGGTGAGCGGCTGCTCGAAGTCCATCTTGTCGACGCCCGCGTAGCGCCCCTTCGCGATGGCGTTGTTCACCAGGTAGGAGCCCGCCGAGGCCAGCACCATCATCACGCGCATCATGAAGATCCACACGAGCAGCTGCACCTGCACGGCCGCATCGGTGACGGCGAGCATGATGAACGAGATGAGCGCCACGCCCGTCACGCCGTAGGTCTCGAAGCCGTCGGCCGTCGGGCCGACCGAGTCGCCCGCGTTGTCGCCCGTGCAGTCCGCGATGACGCCGGGGTTCCGCGCATCGTCTTCCTTGATCTTGAAGACCACCTTCATGAGGTCGGAGCCGATGTCCGCGATCTTCGTGAAGATGCCGCCCGCGATGCGCAGCGCCGCCGCTCCCAGCGACTCGCCGATGGCGAAGCCGAGGAAGCACACCCCTGCGTACTCGCCCGGGATGAAGAGCAGGATCGCGAGCATGAAGAGCAGCTCCACGGAGATGAGCATCATGCCGACGCTCATGCCGGCCCGCAGCGGGATGTCGCACACGGGGAACGCCTCGCCCTTGAGGCCGGCGAACGCCGTGCGCGAGTTGGCCAGCGTGTTGATCCGGATGCCGTACCACGCCACCCCGTAGCTGCCCGCGATGCCGATGAGGCTGAAGAGCAGCACGATGCCGATCTTGTAGGCCTCCAGGCCGATCAGCGCGAAGTAGGCAATCATGATGGCGCCGATGAACAGCTCGAGGATCAGCAGGAACTTGCCCTGCTGGACCAGGTAGGCCTTGCACGTCTCGTAGATCAGCTCCGAGACCTCGGCCATCGACCGGTGCACGGGCAGGTTCTTGACGCCCACGTACACCCACGCGCCGAACAGCAGGCCCAGCACGCAGACCACCAGGCCGGTGAGCAGGATCTGGTGCCCGGTCATGCCGAGGAAGTCGCCCTGGTTCAAGTCGGGCAGCTGGATGTTGATCTCGCCCCCCGGCTGATGGCCGCCTGCATGGGCCGCCGCCGGTTCCGGCTGCGCGGCTGCCGCCGGCGCGGCCACGATCGCCAGGGCCAGAGCCAGCGCCGCCGCCCCCGCCGCCCGGCGCCACATCATGTGCTCGCTAAGTCTCGTCAGCATGTTCTCCTGTCCTCGTTAAGCCCGACCACCCTCGCCACCGTCCCGGCCTGCAACCCCGGCAGGCACGGCACGCGCATCCAGCAGGCCCCGCACCTTCTCGGGCAGCGCCATGCCGCCCGTAAGGAAGATCCGGATGCCATCCTCCACCGTCAAGTCCGGGTACAGCACCTGATCGCGCGGGTAGACCACCACGTCCCCGAGATACAGGTGATTCGTCGGCACATAGATGGCCACCAGCGCTTCCGGCCCCTGCCCGCGGTCCAGCGTGAACTCGCGGGTGAGGAACCCCATCAGCATCCCGCGACGAGGATCCGCCACCAGCACCACCTTCTTGAAGCCCGCGTCGTTGTCGGGCGAGAAGGCCGCCACCAGCTGCTTCACCGGCGCGTAGATTGTCTTGAAGACGGGCACGTGGAGCAACCAGCTTTCCGCGCGCTGCAGCACCCGGCGCCCGAACACGTTGGTCGCCACCACCCCCACCAGTAGCACCACCAGCGCGGTGATGAGGACGCCGAGCCCCGGCACCTCCCGCCCCAGGACCTGCGAGGACACGGGCCTCGCCACCCCGTCCACGAACCGGAAGATCCACACGAGTGTCACGAGGCTCACGATCAGCGGCACCGTGACGACGATGCCCGTCAGGAACGTGCGGCGGAGCCAGGCCACCACGGTCATCCCCCGTGGACCGCCACCCAGGCGATGGCCACGGCCGCCAGCACCAGCCGATAGGCGGCGAACCCGTGCAGGGAGTGGCCGGCCAGGTAGCGGATGAAGTACTTCACCGTGACGTACCCGACCACCCCCGACACCACCAGGCCGACCAGGAACATCGTCACGGGCAACCCCTCGACGCCGGCCTTCGAGAACTCGAGCGTTTCCTTGCCCGCGGCCGCCAGCACCGCCGGCAGGCTGAGGAGGAACACGAACCTGGCCGCGGCCTCGCGCCTCAGGCCCAGCAGCATCGCCACCGTCAGCGTGGCGCCGGATCGCGAGATGCCCGGCACGAGCGCCGAGGCCTGCGCCACGCCGATCGCGAAGGCCTCCCCGTACCCGATCGCCTCGTCGCCGCGGCGCTTCGATCCGAACCCCTCACCCGCGATGAGCCCGATGCCGCCGACCGCCAGCGCCGCGGCGACGACCGCCGGCGAGCGCAGGGTGGTTTCGATCGCGTCGGCGAAGAGCAGGCCCACGATCACCACGGGCACGGTGCCGACCATGATGAGGCGCCCCAGCCGCTCCCAGGATCCGTCCCGGCCGGCAAGCGCCCCCGGTGCCGCCACGGCCAGCCGCAGGATCTCCCCGCGGAAATAGGCCACCACCGCCAGCAGGGTTCCCACGTGGCAGGCCACGTCGAAGGCCAGCCCGAAGCGGCCGGCGTCCCAGCCGAAGAACTCGCGCGCGAGAATCAGGTGGCCCGAGCTCGACACCGGCAGGAACTCGGTGAGCCCCTGGACCACGCCGAGCAGGGCCGCCGCGACGAGATCCACGCCTTGCCTACGAAGCCTTGCGCGCCGTCTGCGGCCGTCCCTGGGCCTGCCTGCCGCTCAGGATGATGGCGATGGCCGCGGCGATGAACACCGTGGAATACGTGCCGCTGACGATGCCGACCAGCATCGTGAAGGCAAAGCCCTCGAGCACCTCGCCCCCGAACAGGTAGAGCGAGAGCACGGCGAGGAACGTCGTGCCGGCCGTGATGAGCGTGCGGCTGAGTGTCTGGTTGACGCTGGTGTTCACCACCGTCTCCAGGGCGTCGCGCCGCTTGCTGCGCAGGTTCTCGCGCACGCGGTCGAAGATGACGATGGTGTCGTTCACCGAGTACCCGGTGATGGTGAGGATGGCCGCGACGATGTTCAGCGAGAGGTCGTAGCCGAAGAACGTGAGGAACGCCAGCGTGACGAGGATGTCGTGCAGCGTGGCGGCGATCGCGCCGATGGCGAACGCGAACCGGAAGCGGACGCCGATGTAGATGGTGATGCCGACGATGGACGCGAGCGTGGCGTAGATGCCCTTGCGCTGCAGGTCCGCGCCGATGACCGGGCCGACGATCTCCTGGCTGATCACCTCGTACTGCCCGAGATTCGCCTTCGTCACGGCGTCGGTCACCGCGCGCGCCCCCTGCTCGAGGCTGGCGCCCTGCTCGGTGGCGAGCTCGGGCAGGCGGACCAGCCACTCGTTCGCGCCGGCCTCGCCGTACTGCTGCACCACCTTCTCGCCCGGCACGGCGTCGAGCGCGCCGCGCAGCGCGTCCTCGCCCACGGGCTGCTGGAACTTCAGGACCACGATGGTGCCGCCCGAGAAGTCGATCCCCAGCGGCAGCCCGCGCGTGGCCATCGTGCCGATGCCCGCGAGGATGACGACCAGCGACAGGGCGATGGCATGCCACCGCCACTGGATGAAGTTGTAGTTCGCGTTCTCGAAGATGCGCATACGGCTAGATGCTCAGTTTCGCCACCTGCCGCCGTGACAGCACCAGCTCGAACATGGTGCGCGACACGAAGACGGCGGTGAACACGTTCGACAGCAGGCCGATGGTCAGCGTGGTCGCGAACCCGCGGATCGGGCCCGTGCCGAACTGGAACAGGAAGGCCGCGGCGATGAGCGACGCGACATGGGTGTCGAGAATGGTGAGGAACACGCGGTCGAAGCCCGCGGCCACGGCCTGCCTGACGCCCTTGGCCGTCGCCAGCTCCTCCTTGATCCGCTCGAAGATGAGCACGTTCGAGTCCACGCCCATGCCGATGGTGAGGATGAAGCCCGCGATGCCAGGCAGCGTCATCACCGCACCCAGGTAGGCCATGAGGCCCAGCAGGACGATCAGGTTCACGACGATCGACGTGAGCGCGTTGAAGCCCGCCACCTTGTAGTAGACCAGCAGGAACAGCATCACCAGCAGCAGGCCGCCCGCCGCGGCCGTCACCCCGGCCCGGATGGACTCGGCGCCGAGCGAGGGGCCGACGGTCCGCTCCTCGAGGTAGGTGAGCGACGCCGGCAGCGCGCCCGACCGGAGCGTCAGCGCCAGATCCGCCGCCTCCTGGGACGTGAAGGTGCCGGTGATGCGGCCCTCGTAGTCGATGCGGCTCTCGATGCGCGGCGCCGTCTGCACGCGGCCGTCCAGCACGACGGCCAGCTGACGACCGATGTTCGTGCCCGTGAACGCGCCGAACTTCTGCGCCCCCTCGCTGTTGAAGCTGAACCCGACGGCCGGCCGGTTGTACTCGTCCAGCTGCGGGCTGGCGCTGCGCAGGTCGCGACCCGTCACCGCCGGCACCCGGCGCACGGCGTAGTAGACCGCAGTGGCGGGCTGCCCGGGCGCCACGGCCTCGACGCGACCCGGCAGGATCTGGACGTCGGGAGGCACGTTGCCGCCGTAGGCCTGGCGGGCACTGGTCTCGTCCGGATACGGCCCCTGCTCCACCAGCTTCAGCTCGAGCAGCGCCGTCGACCGGATGATCTCCTTTGCGCGGTTCACGTCGGTCACCCCGGGCAGCTGCACCAGAATCTGGTCCGCCGCGCTGTGCCGTGCCACGATGGGTTCCGCGACACCCAGCTCGTTCACCCGCCGCTCGATGGTCTGGAGCGCCTGGTTCACCGTGCTCTCGCGATTGTCCACCACGATGTTCGGCTTCATCTCGAACGTGTAGCTGCCGGGGCCGCTCGACGCGCGATCGTAGGAGAGCTCCACCGTGGAGAGCGCGCTCCGGAAGACCGCATCCTGCTCCGGTGTCACCCCGCTGACCGTGAAGGTGGTCGTGCCGGTGGCCGCCGCCGTGATGCCCGTGAGGCCGGCCGTCCGCAGCTGCTCGCGCAACTGGTCCGCCGTCCCCTCCGTGAGCAGGCGCAGCGCATCGTCGGTCTGCACGCGGAGCACCATGTGAACGCCCCCCTTGAGGTCCAGGCCGAGGCGGACCTTCTGCTGGGGCGGGTAGAAGGCGAAGACCGCGAGCGCCACAACGCCCAGGATGACGAGAAGTTTCCAGCGCAGGTTCTTACTCATGGCTCATGCGTTCTGATCGGCCACCGGGGCCTGTCCCTGGTAGCCGACGATGGCCGCCCGGGACACGTCCACGCGGACGTTGGGCGCAATCTGCAGTTGGATGGACTGATCCGAAATCTTCGCCACCGAGCCGAAGATGCCGCCGCTCGTGACGACGCGATCGCCGACCTTGAGCGCGGCCAGGAACTCCTGGACCTTCTTCTGCCGCCGCTTCATGGGCAGCAGGATGACGAAATAGAAGATGCCGAGAACCAGCGCGAACGGCACGAGCTGGACCCACGGGCTCACAGCCTGATCGGTCGGCGCGGCCATGGCCAGCAGTCCGGCTGCGGAAAGGGCTGTCGGGGTCATGCGGTCAGCGGGCGGGCAGAGAAGGTCCGGTGGAAATCCAGCCTGAATTTTTCGAACGTCCCAAACGCAATAGCCTCCCTCACCCTCCGCATGGTGTCAAGGTAAAAGTTCAGGTTATGCAACGTGTTAAGGGTCCCTCCCGTCATCTCGCCGGCCAGGAACAGGTGCCGCAGATAGGCCCGCGAAAAACGGCGGCAGGTGTAGCAGCCGCACGCCGCATCGACCGGGCCGTCGTCCTCGGCATAGCGGGCGTTCTTGATGTTGATGGCCCCCTCGCTCGTGAAGAGCCGGCCGTTCCTGGCATTCCGTGTCGGCATGACGCAGTCGAACATGTCCACGCCGCGGGCCACCGCCTCGATGAGGTCCAGGGGCGTGCCCACGCCCATCAGGTAGCGGGGCCGATCCACCGGGAGCAGGGCCGCGGTGCTCTCGACAATGCGGTACATGGTGTCGCTGGCCTCGCCGACGCTCAGCCCTCCGATGGCGTAGCCCTCGAACCCGATGGCGATGGTCAATGCCGCACTCTTCGTCCGCAGGTCGACCTCGGTTCCGCCCTGGACAATCCCGAACTGGAGCTGGCCCCGTCCCGCGTCGGAGTGCAGCCGGCGCTCGAGAAAATGCTGGCGGCTGCGGCGGGCCCACCGCGCCGTGAGCTCGACCGACCGATCGAGAGCGTCGTAGCGGGCGGGCAGGGCCGGGCACTCGTCGAGCACCATGGCGATGTCCGAGGCGAGGTTGAGCTGGATGTCGACCGCCGACTCGGGGGTCAGCAGGTGCCGGCTGCCGTCGAGATGGGACTGGAACTCGACGCCCTCCTCGCTCAGCTTCCGCCGGTCGGCCAGGCTGAACACCTGGTAGCCGCCGCTGTCGGTGAGGATGGGCCGGTCCCACCCGATGAACCGGTGCAGGCCGCCGCGGCGGCGGATGAGCTCGTCGCCGGGGCGCAGGTGCAGGTGGTAGGTGTTGCCGAGGATGATGCGCGCGCCGACGTCCACGAGGTCGCGCGGCGTCACGGCCTTCACCACACCCTGGGTGCCGACCGGCATGAACACCGGCGTCTCGACGACGCCGTGGGCGGTGGTCAGCAGGCCACGACGCGCGACGCCGTCGTGGTGGGTGAGGGTGAAGGACATCGGGGTCGGGGGTCTTGGGGTCTTGAGGTCTTGGAGGACCCAGGGGGCTTCAGCCAGAGCTCAAGACCTCCAGACCTCAGGACCCCAGACCTCTGTATTATCCCTGACGTGAGCAAACTGCGCGTGGGCGTGATCTACGGTGGGCGATCGGGCGAGCACGAGATCTCGGTGGCGTCGGCGGCCTCCATCCTGAAGCACCTCGATCGCGGGAAGTACGAGCCGGTGCCCGTCCGGATCGAGAAGGACGGCCGGTGGACGCTTCCCGATCGCGCACCCACCGCCCTGTCGGCGGCGGACGTCATCGAAGGCGCGCGCGCGGCGGCCACCGCGCTCCCGGGTGGCCGCGATGCCATCATGCCGGCGCACCCGGGTCCGGACACGCTGCTGACCCTCGAGCGCGGCCCGGGCGCGAGCGGTGCGCCCGCCATCGTCGGGGGCCTCGGGCTCGACGTGGTGTTCCCGGTCCTGCATGGGCCGTTTGGCGAGGACGGCACGGTGCAGGGGCTGCTCGAGCTGGCGAACGTCCCCTACGTGGGCCCGGGTGTCATGGCGTCGGCCGTCGGCATGGACAAGGCCACGATGAAGATCCTCTTCGAGGCGCGCGGGCTGCCCGTGACGCCGTGGCACGCGTTCGTGGCGGCCGACTGGGCCCGGCGGCGTGACGACGTGATCGCGCGATCGCTGGGGCTGGGCCTGCCGCTGTTCGTGAAGCCGTCGAACCTGGGGTCGAGCGTAGGCATCTCGAAGGTGAAGGTGGCCGAGGCGCTCGTCCCTGCCATCGAGGAGGCGCTGTCCTTCGATCGCAAGGTAATCGTCGAAGCCGGAGTGCCGGAGCCGCGCGAGATCGAGTGCGCTGTGCTCGGCAACGACGACCCGCAGGCGTCGACGGCCGGCGAGGTGATCCCCTCGCGCGAGTTCTACGACTACGAGGCCAAGTACCTGGACGAGGGGTCGAGGACGATCATCCCCGCGGACCTGCCGGCATCGCGGCTGGTGGAGGTGCAGCGCCTGGCCCTCGAGGCGTTCAGGGCCATCGATGCCTGCGGGATGGCGCGGGTGGACTTCCTGCTCTCGAAGGTCACGGGCGCACTGGTCGTCAACGAGATCAACACCATTCCCGGATTCACGACCATCAGCATGTTCGCCAAGCTCTGGGAAGCGAGCGGCGTGCCCTACGCCGCGCTGTGCGACAGGCTCATCGCGCTGGCGCGGGAACGCCACGCGGAGAAGCAGCGGCTGCGGACCTCGGCGTTCTGACCGGGGGAGCGAAGACGAGAGGGCAGCAGGGGACGAGGCAGACGCACGGCCGTGACCGACGGGCACACGCATGGACGCGGATGGCGGGCGCTGGTTCTGGCCTGCTGCCTTGGGCCCGTTGCCCTCGACGTTCCGGCGTCTGCCCCCGCGCCGGTCCGCGGCCTGACCGCCGCGGATCGGGTGGCCGCCGCGTACGACGCCGTGCTCAACGCGGACTTCGATCGGATGCCGGAGGTCCTCGAGGCCACGTGCGGCCCTGCGCCACGCGTGGCCTGTCTCGGCCTTCGCGCCCTCGGCACGTGGTGGGAGATCCAGCTCGATCCGGAGAGCCGGGCCCTCGATGCGCGCTTCTCCCGGGAGGTCGAGGCCGCCATCGACGGGACCCGCGACTGGGCGAGCCGCGAGCCGGAGCGGGCCGAGGCGTGGTTCTACCTGGGCGCGGCGCTGGGCGCGCGCAGCCAGTGGAAGATCCTGCGGAAGGAGCGGCTGTCGGCCGCCCGCGACGGCAAGCAGATCAAGGAGGCGCTCGAGCGCGCGCTCGCCCTCGACCCGGGAATGCACGATGCCGAGTTCGGCATCGGCGTGTACCGCTACTACGCCGGTGTGGCGCCGGCGGTCTTCCGCTGGCTGCGGTGGCTGCTGCTGCTGCCCGGCGGCGACCGGGTGGAGGGGCTGCGGCAGATGGAGCGCGCGAGCCGGCAGGGCGTGATCGTGCGCGCCGAGGCCGACTACCAGCGCCACGTGGCCTACCTCTGGTACGAGCGGCGCTTCCGCGAGGCGCTGGACCTCATCGTCGATCTCGTGTCGCGGTATCCGCGCAACCCGCTCTTCCGGCAGATCGACGCCGACATCCGCAGCGTCTACTTCAGCGACGCGGCGGGCAGCCTCGCCTCGTCCGAGATTCTGCGGGAACTCGCGCGGACGAAGCGCGTGAACCGCGCGGCGCTGGCGGAGGTGCGCGCGCTCCTGAACATCGCGGTGCAGCGCGATCGGCTCGGCGACCGGCCAGGCGCGATCGAGGCGCTCCAGGCGCTGCTCGCACGCACGCCCACGGCGCCGGTCGACGCCGTCGCGCGCGCGCGGCAGCTCGCGCGCGCGTGGTCGGCCCGCTGAACGCGCCACCGCCGCCTGCAGGCGCGCGTGATACCCGCCGATATCATGTGTACAGCGAATGGATGGGCCTACCAGAAAAGACGTTTGGTTGACAACCACAAACGCTTTGTGCTTGACAAGCGGCTTTTCTCATCCATAATCTACATCTGGTATGAGGGCGTAAGGCTCAGACCACGGCTTGTGAAGCTCTACAACCTCGAGCCGGGTTGCCATCAGGCGGAGCCAGGCCCCTTCAGGAGGAACAATGGCGAAGAAGGCAAAGAAGGCGGCGAAGAAGAAGGCTGCGAAGAAGAAGAAGTAAGCCACGCCGCTTACCAGGGGCGGTTGTTCACGACTGCCCCACCTTTTTTCCGCATCGCGCGCTCACGGGAGGCGCGCAGCAAGGCGCAGGGGAGCCGGCACCCGCGAGCCGAGTGCCAGGCGGCAGAGGCTACCGCAGGTGGCGCGGCGAATCCTGACGCATAACCCAACCTGAAGGGGGGGATACGACCGATGGCAAAGAAGGCGAAGAAGGCGGCCAAGAAGGCCAAGAAGGCGAAGAAGCGGTAAGCTTCTCGTTGCCGGAAGATCGACGAAAGGGGGCGCCACCGTGCGCCCCCTTTTGTTGTGGCGGGGCCTCGCGGCGCGCCGCCGCCCTCACCCGCCTCAGCGCGCGTCGGCGCCCACCCACGCCACGCCGTCCCAGATCCTGACGCTGCGGACGGCGTCCCACTGCTGCAGGCGATCCACCACGTCCATCCCGGCCACGACCTGGCCGAACACAGTGTAGCGACCGTCGAGGTGCGGCTGCGGCGAATGGGTGATGAAGAACTGGCTGCCGCCCGTGTCGGCCCAGTCGAGCGCCATCCCGACCGTACCGCGAAGGTACGGCCGCTGGTTGATCTCGTCCCGCATGGTGTAACCCGGCCCACCTTCCCCGTCGCCGCGCGGATCGCCGCCCTGGACGACGAAGTCGGGCACGACGCGGTGCCACGGGATGTTGTTGAAGAAGCCCTTGCGCGCGAGGGCCGTGAAGTTCGCCACGGTTCGCGGGGCATCGACGACGGCGAGCTCGAGCTCGATGACCCCCTTTTCGGTGTCGATGTAGGCGCGCGGCGAGTACGCGGGTGAGATCAACCCGTCGATCGCCGGCGGCTCGGGCACGGGCGGCGCCGGCGTGGCGGGGGTCGCATCGGCCTGCGGATCGAGTCGCGCGAGCAGCTGCGCCGCGCGAAGGCGGACGGCCCAGTCCTTGTCCGCCAGCGCGGCGGTGAGTGCCGGCCGCGCGGCCGCCGCGTCCAGCGTCGCCAGCGCCGACAGGATGGCCGCGCGGGCGACGTAGGTGCCGTCACGACCGGCCACGTCGAGCGCCGCCGTCAGCGCGGCCACCTGGTCGGTGGCCTTCAGCCGTGCGAGGCCGTTCGCCGCCGCCATCCGCACGACGGGATCCTCGGCGGCCAGCCGCGCGGACAGGACCGCCCGCGCCGACTTCGCGCCGCTGGCGGCCAGCGCGGCCAGCACCGACGGCATGACCCGCTGGTCCTCGTCACCCCGCATGTCCGTGAGGCGCGCCTCACCGCGATGGTCCGGCAGCTCGCCCAGCGCGGAGGCCAGCGCCGCGCGCACGGACCAGTGCGGATCGGCGTCGAGCCCCGAGATGGCGGAGATGAACATGTCCGGATCGACGCGGGCCATGGCGACCAGGGCCGCCGCGCGCATCGCGGGCCACGGGGCCGACGCCAGCTCGATGAGCGCATCCATCGCCGCGCCATGCCTCACCTGCCCAAGGGCGACGACGGCCTCCAGCTGGAGGTTCGGGTCGAGCTTCGGCGTGGTGACAATCTTCATCAGCGCCGCGCCGCTCTCGGTGCGCCTGATGGCGCCGAGGGCTCGCACGGCCTGGACGCGCACCGCGGCCGGCTCGGCCTCGCCGACCGCGAGGGCGGTGAGGGCGGGAAGCGCGGCCACGTGCTCGAGCGCGCCCAGCCCTCGGGCAGCGAAGGCGCGCGTCACCTGTCCCTCGCCCTGCAGCAGGGCCATCAGTGTGCCTGCCGCGCGCGGGTTCTCCAGCCGCTGAAAGGCGTACGCCACGGGCCACCAGCGGCTGCGCGGCTGGCCGGTCGCGTCGAGCAGGGTTGCCGCCAGCTCGTCGTAGGCCCCGAGCCGCACGAGCGCATACATGCCCAGGCGCACGGCTTCGGCCGCCGCGTCCTTCGGATGGCCGACATCGTCGGCCGCGATCCCGGCAAGCGCCCCCGCGCCGATGTGCGCGGACATCATCGCGGCAATCTCCGCCGCGGCCGGCTCGTGGCCGAGCATGCCGAGGGCCTCGGCCGCGCGGCCCTGGAGCAGCGGATCCGGCGTGGCGAGCGCGGTGACCAGCGCCGGCGCGGCGCCGGCGCGGCCGATGAGGCCGAGCGCGAACGCCGCCATCTGGCGCACTTCCGGGTCGGCCTCGGATGTGAGCATGGCGGTCAGCGGGCCCACCGCGTCTGGCAGGCGCGCGCGGCCGGCGGCCAGCGCCGCACGCCGGCGGATGTGCGCCTGCGAGTCGGCGAGCATCGCGATGAGATCCTGCCCGGGAGTGGGCCCCCGAGCGACGCGCTGGTCTTCGAGTTCCAGGATCCAGGCGAGCTTCTGGGCGGCGGTGGGTGGCGGCGGCTCGGCCGCGATGTCGGGACCCGGCTGCGGGCCGCAGCCGTGCGCGAGCAGCACGACCGCGAGTACGCCCGCGCGTCGCCACGTCATCTCGAGACCTCGCTGGCGGTCAGGACGAGATGCCGCTCCGTGGCCTTCTCGACGCGGTCGCGCATCACGTTCACCCCGATGCCGGGGCCCGCGGGCACGGCGATGGTGCCATCCGGCCCGATGTCGATGCCGGGCTCGATGAGGTCGGGCACGTAGTAGCGCTTGCTGGCCGCGATGTCGCCCGGCAGGCGGAAGTTGGGCAGGCTGGCCAGGTGGATGTTGTGGGCCCGGCCGATGCCGCTCTCGAGCATCCCACCGTGCCAGACCGGGATGTCCTGGGCCGCGCAGAGATCGTGCAGTTCCACGGACTGCTGGTGCCCGCCCACGCGGCCCGGCTTGATGTTGATGATGCGGCAGGCCTTCGCGGCGATGGCATCCCGCCCGATACGGACCGTGTGGATGGACTCGTCCAGGCAGATTGGCGTGGCGATGGCCTGCTGCAGCGCGACGTGGTCCATCACGTCGTCGTAGTCGAGCGGCTGCTCGATCATCATGAGGTCGTACGGATCCAGCTTCGCCAGGTGCGCGGCATCGTCGAGCGTGTAGGCGGCGTTGGCATCCACCATGAGCGGGATGTCGCCGAAGGTCGCCCGCACCCGTTCCACCGCCTCGATGTCCCAGCCCCGCTTGATCTTGATCTTGATGCGCTGGTAGCCGGCCGCCCGCTCCTTCGCCACCTTCTCGACGAGCTGGTCCAGTGAGTCCTGGATGCCGATCGACACGCCCGAGGCGATGCGGTCGCGCGTGCCGCCGAGCGCGGCCGACAGCGGCTGGCCCTGGATCTTCGCGTAGAGGTCCCACGACGCCATCTCCAGCAGCGCCTTGGCCATGTTGTGCGTGCGCACCCGCTTCATCGCCGGGAACACCTCGCGGGGATGCGCGAACTCGCGCCCCAGCACCAGCGGCGCCAGGAAGCGCGTGACGATGTGCCAGACGGTTTCCGTGGTCTCGCCGCTGTAGTAGGGGTGTCCCTCGGCCACGGCCTCACCCCAGCCTTCGTGCCCTCCGCCCTCCACGCGCGCGAGGATGAACTCGCGGTCGTAGCTGCGCCCGAAGCTCGTCTCGAAGAAGTGCACGAGGGGCAGTCGGCACAGGAACAGTTCCAGTCTGTCGATTCTCATCACGTCTCCTGCGAGTAGTGGAACCTGAAATATACTCGGCCGGCGTGGCCTTTCATTACCTCGCTGTCGAGGGCCCCATCGGGGTCGGCAAGACGGTCCTGGCCGAACGGCTGGCGACGCGCCTCGACGCCACCACCATTCTCGAGGACACGGACAACCCGTTTCTGGCGGACTTCTACGCCGATCGGCCGGGATCGGCGCTGCAGGCGCAGCTGTTCTACCTGCTGAACCGCCACCGCCAGTTGTCGGGCCTGCGCCAGGCCGATCTGTTCCTGCAGGCCACCATCTGCGACTACGTCTTCGACAAGGACAAGATCTTCGCGTACCTGAATCTGGACGACAACGAGCTCTTCATCTACCAGCGGCTCTACGACCTGCTGGCGCGGGACGTCCCGTCGCCGGACCTCGTGGTCTACCTCCAGGCGCCGACGGACATCCTCCTCGAGCGGCTGCGCCACAAGCCCCGGGACCTCGAGGTCGCCATCCCCCGCCCGGCGGAGGACTACGTGCGCGAGGTGAACGAGGCCTACCAGCACTTCTTCTTCCATTACACGGCCACCCCGTTGCTCGTCGTCGAGACCGCGGAGTTCGACCCCGAAACCGACGACGCGGCCCTCGACGAGCTGGTGAAGCAGATCCGGGGCATGGGGAAGGGAACCCGGTACTACATCGCGCGGAGGTGATCTCTTTTCACTTTTCTCGTTTCTCTTTGCTAAGCTGAATCCTCATGGCCTGGTTCAAGAAGGCCCGCAAGCCCCTGGCGGCGCCGGAGAAGACCAGCCGCGTGCCCGAAGGCCTCTGGGAGAAGTGCCCGGAGTGCGACTCCATCATCTATGCCAAGGATCTCGCCCGGACCCTGCACGTGTGCGAGAAGTGCGGGCACCACTTCCGGATGGGCGCGGTCGATCGGCTGAAGACGCTCTTCGACCACGAGCGCTGGGACGAGCTGGCGCCGGGGCTGCGCTCGAACGACCCGCTCACCTTCACCGACACCAGGCCCTATCGTGATCGGCTCGCGAAGACCCGGGCCGGCACGGGCCAGGACGACGCGGTCATCGTCGGCGTGGGGCGCCTGGACGGCATCGAGACCGTCATCGCGTCCATGGACTACAGCTTCATCGGCGGGTCGATGGGTGTCGTGGTCGGCGAGAGGATCGTGCGCGGCATCGAGCTGGCCATCGAGCGGAGGGCCGCGGTCGTCATCGTGTCGTGCTCGGGCGGCGCCCGCATGATGGAGGGGGCGCTGTCGCTGATGCAGATGGCGAAGATCGCCGCGGCGCTGGCCCGGCTGGATCGCGCGCGGCTGCCGTACATCTCGGTGCTGACGGACCCGACGACCGGCGGCGTGACCGCCAGCTATGCCATGCTGGGCGACCTGAACGTCGCCGAGCCGCGGGCGCTCATCGGCTTCGCCGGCCCACGCGTCATCGAGCAGACCATCCGCCAGAAGCTGCCCGAAGGCTTTCAGCGGAGCGAGTTCCTGCTCGAGCGCGGCATGCTCGACCTGGTGGTGGACCGCCGCGAGCTGAAGGCGACGCTGGCCCGGGCCCTGCGCTTCATGGGGACGTGACCACCTACGAACGGCTCTTCGCGCTCGAAGCCTTCGGCGTCAAGCTGGGGCTCCAGAACATGCGCACGCTCGTGGCCGCCCTCGGCCACCCCGAGCGCACCTACCCCACCATCCACGTCGCGGGCACCAACGGCAAGGGCTCGGTCTGCGCGATGACCGAGCGGGCCCTGCGCGCGTCAGGCTACCGCACGGGCCTCTACACGTCGCCCCACCTGGACCGCCTCGAGGAGCGCGTGGCCGTGGATGGCGACCCGGTCGCGCCGGCCCTGTTCGAGGCGTGCGCCGCGCATGTGCTGCGGGTGGTCGACGAGGCCATGGCCGATGGGCGCCTCGACGTCCACCCCACCTTCTTCGAGGTGACGACGGCCATCGCGTTCGAGGTGTTCCACCGCGCGCGCGTGGACGTGGCGGTCATCGAGGTCGGGCTGGGAGGCCGGTTCGACGCGACCAACGTCATCGGTCCGGTGGCCTGCGCCATCACCTCGATTGCCTTCGACCACGAGCGGCACCTGGGCACGACGCTCGCCGCCATCGCCGCCGAGAAGGCCGGGATTGCCAAGCACGGCACGCCCCTGGTGATCGGCGACCTGGCGCCCGAGGCCCGTTCCACCATCGCGGTCGCGGCGGAGGCTGCGGGCGCGCCGCTGATCGATGCGGCCGCTGTCCTCGCCCACGCCACCGTGGAGCGCGGGGTCGCCACCGTCACCTGCCGCGGCGGGTACCCGCCCGTCCGGCTCGCCCTCGCGGGGCGGCACCAGGTGGCCAACGCGGCCACGGCGGTGCGGCTGCTCGAGATCATCGAGCAGGAAGGCCTGCCGGTGGGCATGGAGGCCATCGTGACGGGATTGTCCGCGGCCCGCTGGCCCGCGCGCCTCGAATGGCTGCGCCTGGCGGGCGGGGATCTGCTGATCGACGCGGCGCACAACCCGTCCGGCGCCCAGGCGCTGGCATCGTATCTCGTGGACGCGGGCGTGGCGCCGCTGCCCATCGTCGTCGCGGCGATGCGCGACAAGGACGTGGCCGGAATGGTGCGGCCGCTGGCCCGCGTCGCCTCGCGGTTCGTCGCGACCGGCGTGGCGCACGATCGCTCGCACGGCGCGGGCGCGCTGGCGGCGCTCATCGCACCGCTGGCGCCGGGCATCCCCGTCGAGATGGAGCCGGACGCGCGTCGTGCGGTCGCGCACGCGCTCGAGGGATGCGGCCGGGCCGTGGCCGCCGGCTCCATCTACTTCGTGGGCCCGCTGCGCGCGCGGCTCGTCGAGTCCGGGGCGGTTTCAATCTGATATCCTCGAATCCACCCGTGCCGTCCCCGTCCCACGTGCTGCGCGCGTTCGTCCTGGCGCTCGTCACCCCGGCCGCCGCATCGGCACAGCTGGTGCCGGGCTGGACCACCAGGCAGTTCACGCTCGAGCGCCTCGACGCCGAGCGCGTGCGCCTGATGCGCGAGGTCGAGATCGAGGGCGAGAAGGGCAGCCCGAACGAAGGCCAGAAGTTCTTCGCGGACGACCTCGAGCTGAACACGCGCACCGGCGAGCTCATCGCCATCGGCAACGTCGTCTTCTCGACGCCCGAGGCGCGCATCGCCGCGGATCGCGTGGTGTTCAACACGCGCACCCGGCTGGGCACGTTCACCAACGCCTCCGGCATCGCCTCGCTCGGCGAGCGCGGCGAGCGGGACCGCAGCATGTTCGGGACGATGGAGCCCGACATCTACTTCTACGGCCAGACCATCGAGAAGGTGGACGCGGACAAGTACCGCATCGACAAGGGCGGGTTCACCACCTGCGTGCAGCCCACGCCGCGGTGGGAGATCGTCAGCGGGCGTGCGACCATCAACCTGGACGACTACGCGCTGCTCCGCAACGCCGTCATCCACGTGAAGGACGTGCCGGTGTTCTACCTGCCGGTGATGTACTACCCCATTCAGGGCGACGACCGCGCCACCGGGTTCCTGCTGCCGACCTACGGCCGGTCGACCTACCGCGGCTCCTCCATCAGCAACGCGTTCTTCTGGGCCATCAACCGCAGCCAGGATGCGACGCTCATGCACGACTGGTTCATGTCGCGCGGCCAGGGGATGGGCGCGGAGTACCGCTACGTGCTGTCGGGCCAGTCGCAGGGCGACTTCCGCTACTACTACCTGAAGGAGAAGGAGAGCACCATCTCCACGCCCAGGGGCACGGTGAACGAGCCGGCGCGCACCAGCTACCAGGTGAACGCGAACGTGAGCCAGGGGCTGCCGCTCGGGCTGCGGGGCCGTGCGCGCGTGGACTACTTCTCCAACATCACGGCGCAGCAGCTCTACAACAACAACCTGTACCAGCAGCAGTTCAGCACCCGGTCGGTGGGCGGCGGCGTGTCGGGCGCGTGGCGCGGGTTGAGCGTGTCGGGGACATTCCAGCGGACCGAATCGTTCTACAACTCGAACGACTCGTTCGTGAACGGCCAGGCGCCGGGCGTCGTCGCGTCGTTCTCCGGCCAGCGAATCGGTCGCCTCCCCCTCTATGCCTCGGTGAACCTCGATGCCACGCGCGTGCTGTACCAGCAGAAGTCCGGCGCGAGCGTCGCGGACTGGGGCCTGGGCAAGGTGGACCTGGTGCCGTCCCTGCGCGCGCCGCTCAGTTCCCTGCCGTTCCTCTCGGTGAACGCGTCCATCGGCTATCGGGTCACCTACTTCACCGAGAGCCTCGATCCTTCCACGCGACGTCAGATCGAGGAGGCAGTGACGCGGCGCTACGCCGACATGCGGGCCGAGGTGGTGGGGCCGGTGTTCACGCGCGTCTTCACACCGAACAACGCGTTCGCGGACCGTGCCAAGCACATCATCGAGCCGGCCTTCACGGTGCAGCGGATCACCAGCATCGACACGCAGGACCGCATCCCGACCGCGGCGTCCTACGAGTACATCGTTGGCGGGGTCACGCGCCTCACCTACGGCCTGACCAATCGCCTGCTGGTCCGGCGCGGGGGCGGCGGCGCCCAGGGGGCCGCCGGCCCGGAGGCGCCCGGCCCGGGCTCGTCGGGGGCGCCCCGCGAGCTGCTCAGCGTGGGCATCAGCCAGAGCTACTACTCCGACGAGAACGCCAGCCCGTTCGACAACTCGTACTCGTACTCGATGTTCGCGCGCCCGCCCAGCAACTTCTCCACCGTGTCGCTCGTCGCGCGCGCGATGCCGGCCCAGGCGGTCGGCGTGGACTTCCGCATGGAGTACGACCCCATTGCCGAGGAGCGGAAGGTCGTGGGGTTCGGCCTGAACGGGATGGTGCGGTCGCGCATCGTGGAAGCCTCGGCGGGCTGGAACAAGCAGAACTACCAGTTCGGGAACCAGTTCCAGTCGAACCACTACGTCCAGCAGACCACCACGCTCCGGTTCGCCGGCAACAAGGTGGGCGGCACGGTCCAGTTCAACTACGACATCGGGCGCTCCACGATGCTGAACCAGCGGTACATCGCCAACTACAACGCCCAGTGCTGCGGGGTCTCCTTCGAGTACCAGTCGTTCAACTATCCCAGCCTGGATCCGCGGTTTCCGGTGCCCCAGGACCGCCGCTTCAATTTCGCCTTCACCCTCGCGGGCGTCGGCAGCTTCTCGAACTTCTTCGGCACGTTCGGGGGGCGGTCGTACTGAGGTGCGGGCGGGTGCGGACAGGTGCGGGTGCGGGTGCGGATGGGCTTGGCGCGCCGAAGCTCGCGAGCGAGGGCGGGATAAGATAGGCGGCCGGGTCCACACGCGATGACTTCCACTCCCACGAACGTCCTGGTGACCGGCGGGGCCGGGTTCATCGGCAGCAACTTCGTCCGCTATGCCCTTGGCGCGCACCCGGACTGGCACGTCACGACGCTCGACAAGCTGACGTACGCCGGCCGGCGCGAGAACCTGCACGACGTGATGGACCATCCTCGCCACACGTTCGTGCACGGCGATATCTGCGACGCGCCCGTGGCGGGTCCGCTGGTCGAAGCCGCCCACATCGTCGTGCACTTCGCGGCGGAAACCCACGTGGATCGGTCGATCCTCGCGGCGGGCGACTTCATCCGGACCGACGTCGAAGGGACGTTCGTGCTGCTCGAAGCCGCGCGGCGGAACGCGAAGCTCCGGCGCTTCGTGCAGATTTCCACGGACGAGGTGTACGGGAGCGTGGCGGAGGGATCGAGCCGCGAGACCGACGAGCTCCGGCCGAGGAATCCCTACTCGGCCAGCAAGGCCGGTGCGGACCGTCTGGCCTACAGCTACTGGGCGACCCACGAGGTCCCGGTCGTCGTCACCCGCGCCTCGAACAACTACGGGCCGTACCAGTTCCCGGAGAAGGTCATTCCGCTCTTCGTCACGAACCTCATCGAGGGCATCCCGGTGCCGCTCTACGGGGACGGCGGGAACGTCCGCGACTGGCTGCACGTGCTGGACCACTGCCGCGCCCTGGACCTCCTGATCCATCAGGGCCAGAGCGGAGAGGTCTACAACATCGGCGGCGGCAATGAGGTGAAGAACGTGGACCTCACCCACCAGCTGATCCGCCTGCTCGGGAAGGACGAGACGCTCATCCGGCGTGTGGAGGATCGCAAGGGCCACGACCGGCGGTACAGCGTGAGCACGGCGAAGCTCCGCGACATGGGCTGGCAGCCGCAGGTCCCGTTCGAGCAGGGGCTCGCGGACACGGTGCGATGGTACCGCGAAAACGAGTGGTGGTGGCGGCCCGTGAAGGAGCGCGACGCCGAGTACCGCGCGTACATCGAGCAGCAGTACGGCACGCGCCGGGCGCACTGACTCCCTCCTGTGGTCGGCGTTTCTCGTGGCGACCAGAGGCTCACCGTGACGGGCGCATCACTCACCGCGGGACCCATCCTGGTCACCGGCGCCGCCGGCTTCGTCGGCTCCTATCTCGTCGAGCTCCTCGTGTCGGAGGGCGTGGAGGTGGTGGGCTGGCAGCGGCCCGGGACGACGCCACTCACGACGGCCGCCGTGCGATGGATGGCCGTGGAGCTGCTCGATGCGGACGGCGTCTCGGACGCGCTTGGCGAGCTCCGCCCGTCGGCGGTGTACCACCTGGCCGGATCGGCGCACGTGGCCGATTCCTGGTCGCACACCCGCGAGACCTTCGAGGGCAACGTCCTGGCGACGCATCACCTGCTCCAGGGCCTCCATCGCCGGAACCTGTGCCCGCGGGTGCTCGTGTCGGGGTCGGCCACCATCTACGCGCCGGGGGCGGCGCCCATCGTCGAGACTGCGCCGATCGCACCTGCCAGCCCGTATGCCACCAGCAAGCTCGCGCAGGAGATGCTCGCTGCCCAGGCCTGGCGCGAGCAGGGAATCCCGGTGGTGCTCGCGCGGTCGTTCAACCACGTGGGCCCGCGCCAGACGCCGTCGTACGTCGCGCCGAGCATCGCGCGCCAGGTCGCGCTCATCGAGCGCGGTGCGCTCCCGCCGGTGTTGAAGATGGGCAACCTGGACCCCGAGCGGGACGTGATGGACGTGCGCGACACGGTCCGCGCCTATCGCGCCATGATGGACGCGGCCACGCCCGGCGTGCCCTACAACGTGTGCGGCGGCCGGCCCATCCGCATCGGCGACCTCGTGGACCTGTTCCGCGCCCGCGCACGCGTGCCCATCGCAGTCGAGCAGGATCCGTCGCGCATGCGGCCCAACGACGCGCCACGCCTGGCGGGCAGCCACGCGCGGCTCACCGCCGACACGGGATGGCGGCCGCGGATTCCGCTCGAGCAGACCGTGGAGGAGTTGCTCGCCTGGTGGCGGACACAGATTGACCTGCCGATGGAGGCCGACCGAGGCCGCGGATAGAGCACAGCGCCGGTCCGCAGACGGCGCGGGGAAACACGCACCCGCCCCTTTCTGCACATCGGCGGCTTCGTGTTTCCGGCGTCTGACTCATCGAATTCACGCATGGATTACCGGCGGCTGCGGGCGTCCCGGAAATCGGCGCGCCGCCGCCCGGGCAGGCGAACACAAGGCGAAGCCATGAGACCACGCCGATTCTCGTGGGATTCCCCGGCGTGGAGGTGGTGGGGATCCTGAAGGCGCGTGACGGGCTCAGCGCCAGGCGGGGTCGGCCGTCATGCGGTGCAGCACGCCCGCGATGAGCGCCGCGCGGACCGGCAGCGGATCCAGTTCCACGTGCTCGTGCAGCGCATGCGCGCCATCGCCGATGGCGCCGAGGCCGTCAAGCGTCGGGATGCCGAGCGCCGCGGTGAAGTTGCCGTCCGAGCCGCCGCCGGTACCGCCCTCGGCGAGGTCCACCCCCATCTCCGCGGCCACGTCGCGTGCAAGGCCGAACAGCCGGGCGACGCCCTCGGAGCGCTCCATCGGCGGCCGGTTGAAGCCGCCGCTCACCTCGAGTGCCGCGCCGGGCACCTGCGCCTTCAGCCCGCGGAAGGTGCGGTCCAGATAATCGGCGTCGGCCAGGGTGCTGGCGCGGACGTCCACGGTGGCCCTGGCCACGTCGGGCACGACATTCGGGCGGGATCCCCCGGACACCAGGCCGACGTTCACCAGCCTCCCGCGGTCGATGTCGCGAATGGCGTCGAGAGCCAGCACCTGGAGCGCGATCTCGCGGATCGCGTTCACGCCCCTTCGAGGATCCACGCCCGCGTGGGCGGCCACACCGCGCGCCACGAGCTCGTACTGCCCGATGCCCTTCCGGCTGGTCTTCAGGGCCCCGCCGGCCAGCGCCGGCTCGAGCACGAGCACCGCCTCGCTGCGCGCGGCCTCCGACTCGATGAGCGCGCGCGAGGTCTCGCTGCCCTCCTCCTCGTCCGTCGTCCAGAGCATGGTGATGCGCGCGCCCGCGGCGGCCGCCAGCTCCAGCACGGCCTTCGTGGCGAGCATGCCCAGCGCGATGCCGGCCTTCATGTCGAGCACGCCGGGACCGTGGAGGCGGCCACCCTCGCGGCGGAGGGGCATGCGGCCCAGCTGGCCGACGGGCCAGACGGTGTCGAAGTGCCCGAGGATGAGGATCTGCCGGGATCCGGCGCCGAAGCGCGCCACCAGGTGATCGCCCGCCGTAGCCGCGGCCACGCGCGCCACCGCGCCTCCCATCGCGGTCAACCGATCGGCCAGGATCAGCCCGCACCGGTCCACGGCGGCCTTGTCGTCCGTGGGCGATTCCATGGCGACGAGCGTCTCGATGAGCTCGATCATCCACGGCGTGTGGGCGTGGCAGTACTCCAGCAGGCGTCTGGTCATACGCCTGCCTATAATACTGGTCATGCGTGGCGTGACCGGACTCGTGATTCTCGCGCTCACGGCGACGATGGCCGCACAGACACCGCAGCCATTCCCCACGCCGAGGAGCAGCCAGCCGGCCCCCGCCGCACCAGGGGCGCCGGCGCCGCAGCCTGCGCCGCCGGCTCCGCAACCGTCCACGCGCCCACCGACTCCCGCGCAGTCGCAGGCATCGACGCCCGGGTCACCCGGCGCGCCGGATCTGGGCGGCGTGCCGCTCTATCCGAGCGCGGTATACCTGACCTCATACGACGCGGGCCGCGGCCAGCGCTTCCACTTGTACGGAGTAATGCTGTCCTACGCAGACGCCGTGTCGTACTACCGCAGCGCGCTCAAGACGCGGGGCGACGAGCTCTTCGAGTCGCCCCCCACACACCAGTTCGAGCTCGGGCGCTTCCGCGATTCCGAGATGGCGTTTCCGCCCAGCGTGACGGTGAAGGACTACACGTGGGGTGGCTCGGCCGGCTACGTGAACCCGGCCCTGGGCGGTACGCCGGAGCGTTTCCCGACCGTCGTCCAGATCGTCCTGGCGCCCCCGGTGCGGTGAGCGGGCCAGGGAAGCCACTTCTTGGGACTTGGGGCCCGGGGCCTGGGGCCTGGGGCCTGAGATCGACCTAGTCCGCGGACTTCACGTAGATCTCTCCCGCCTTCCGGAATTCCTCCGACTTCTCCGCCATCCCCTTCTGTGCCTCGGCCCGGAGCTGCTGCGTGAGCTCCATGCTGCAGAACTTCGGGCCGCACATCGAGCAGAAGTGCGCGACCTTGGCCCCGTCGGCGGGGAGGGTCTCGTCGTGGTACGCGCGCGCGGTGACGGGATCCATCGAGAGGTTGAACTGGTCCTCCCACCGGAATTCGAACCTCGCCTTCGACAGCGCGTCGTCCCAGGCGCGGGCGCGCGGGTGGCCCTTGGCCAGGTCCGCCGCGTGCGCGGCGATCTTGTAGGCGATGACGCCCGCCTTCACGTCGTCCCGATTGGGCAGTCCGAGGTGCTCCTTGGGCGTGACGTAGCAGAGCATCGCGGTGCCGTACCAGCCGATCATGGCGGCGCCGATGGCCGAAGTGATGTGGTCGTAGCCTGGCGCCACGTCGGTGGTGAGCGGGCCCAGCGTGTAGAAGGGCGCCTCGCTGCACCACGCGAGCTGCTTCTCCATGTTCTCGCGGATGAGGTGCATGGGGACGTGCCCCGGGCCCTCGTTCATCACCTGGACGTCGTGCTCCCAGGCCATCTTCGTGAGCTCGCCCTGCGTCCGCAGCTCCGCGAACTGTGCCTCGTCGTTGGCGTCGGCAATGGAGCCTGGCCTGAGGCCGTCGCCGAGCGAGAAGCTCACGTCGTAGGCGCGCATGATCTCGCACAGCTCCCGGAAGTGCGTGTAGAGGAAGTTCTCCGTGTGGTGGGCAAGGCACCACTTCGCCAGGATCGATCCCCCGCGGGAGACGATGCCGGTGACGCGTCCCGCCGTCATCGGGATGTAGCGGAGCAGCACGCCCGCGTGCACCGTGAAGTAGTCCACGCCCTGCTCGCACTGCTCGACGATGGTGTCGCGGTAGACCTCCCACGTGAGGTCCTCGGGCCGGCCGCCCACCTTCTCGAGCGCCTGGTAGATGGGCACGGTCCCGATGGGCACGGGCGAGTTCCGCAGGATCCACTCGCGTGTCTCGTGGATGTGCCTCCCGGTGGACAGGTCCATCGCCGTGTCGGCGCCCCAGAGCGTGGCCCAGCGCAGCTTCTCCACTTCCTCCTCGATGGACGAGGACACGACGGAGTTGCCGATGTTGGCGTTGATCTTCACCAGGAAGTGGCGGCCGATGATCATCGGCTCGAGCTCCGGGTGGTTGATGTTCGCGGGGATGATGGCGCGGCCGCGCGCCACCTCGCTCCGCACGAACTCGGCCGGCAGCCCCTCGCGCAGCGCGATGAACTCCATCTCCGGAGTGATTTCGCCCCTTCGCGCGAAGTGGAGCTGGGTGACGGCATGGCCCGCGCGAGACGCAGCCCGGCGCGGCTCCACCCACGGCGCCCGCAGCTTCGGGAGCCCCTCGCGCACGTCCTGGCCCTGTGGCCCGCTGGTGTCGTAGAGGCGAAGGGGCGGCTCACCGCCGCTGAGGGCGACCTCGCGCATCGGCACGCGCAGGGTCACGGGACCGGCGAGTGTCGACACGGTCTGCTCTTCGCAGACCTTGGTCGAGCCGGGAAAGGCCTCCGCGTACGTGCTGGCAGGGCCCGCTGGACTGCTGGACTTCGGCATGGCCGCACTCCCTCCGCCGGTCTGAACCGGTTCAGGTTCCAAGGGTTTCTCTCAATCTCGCCGACGCCGCAAGGCGGCGAAGGCAGATACCCCTGGCGGTGAGCCTCGATCATACCGGTTTCCCGGCCCGGGGCGCCTACGTGGCGCGATCCACGTCGGCGGCCAGCTCGCGGACGCCGGCCGTGACGGTGACGTCGTAGTCCGGCTGCTCGTCCAGTCCTCGCAGCCAGTCGGGCAGGCCGGCCAGCTGGAGACGCGCGCGCTCGCGGGCCCCCGCAAGTGGCTCAGCGGCCCCGAGGCGGCGCCCGGACCGCATGACCGGCGCCAGCAACGGCTCGCCCTCGGCATGCTCGGTGACGAGCCCCAGCGTGTCGCCGGCAAACCGGCACTCCGCATCCCTCCGGCGCCACACTTGCTTGCGTCCCGGCCACGTGGCCTTCTCGGGCGAGCGCTTCCGGCGGGGCCGGCCGTCGTACTCCTGCAACTTGTAGGCGCAGTCCAGGTACGGCCAGTCGGCGGAGGTGTTCATGCGGGTGCCCACGCCGAACCCGTCGATGGGCGCCCCCTGGCTCACCAGGTCCCGCAGCTTGAACTCGTCGACGTTGCCGCTGGCGAAGATCGTGATGCCCGGGAGGCCCGCCGCATCGAAGATGCCACGCACCTGCCGCGCGAGGTCGCCCAGGTCGCCGCTGTCGAGCCGCACGCCGCTGATCGGGATCCCCTCGCGCGCGAGCCGCGTGGCCAGGGCCACGACGCGATGAGCGGCACGCACCGTGTCGTAGGTGTCGATGAGGAGCAGCGCATGGTGCGGTTGCGAGCGGGCGAAGCACTCGAACGCGCGGACTTCGTCCTCGTGCGCCTGCACATAGGAATGCGCCATGGTGCCGTAGACGGGCATGCCGAAGAGCCGCCCGGCCTCCGCCGTGGCCGTGCCCGTGAACCCCGCCAGCCAGCTCGCGCGCGCCGACAGCACGCCCGCCTCGGCCCCGTGGGCTCGGCGGAACCCGAAATCCACGAGCGTTCGTCCCGGCGCCGTGATCACGCAGCGCGCCGCCTTGCTGGCCACCATCGTCTGGTAGTGCAGCAGGTTCATCACGCGGCTCTCGACCAGCTGCGCCTCCGGCATCGGGGCGACGATGCGAAGGATGGGCTCGTCCGGAAAGAACACGGTGCCCTCCGGCATGGCGTCCACGTCACCGGTGAACCGGAAGTCCCTCAAGGCGTCGAGGAACGATGGGGTGAACCGGCCGAGGCCTGCCAGGTACGCGCGCTCGTCGTCGGTGAAGCGCACGGTGTCGAGGTACTCGAGCACCTGCTCCAGCCCGGCGGCGACCAGGAAGCTGCGCTGCGCCGGCAGCTTCCGCACGAAGAACTCGAACACCGCCGTCCCGAGCATCCCCTGCTCGAGATAGGCCTGCATCATGGTGAGTTCGTAGAGATCGGTGAGCAGGGCGCCGGAAGGCGTCATCGCCACTCCTGGCCCGTGGTCGGGCCAGCCGGGCCGGCACCGGCGACCTCGTCGACGGAAGCGAATGCGGTGCCGAGCCGCCGCATCTCGGCCTCGGCCTTCGCGCCATCGTCGGCCTGAACGTTGACCGCCCGGCACGCATCGCCCAGGACGACGACGGCGAAGCCGAGGCGGATGGCGTCACGCACGGTATTCACCACGCAGTAGTCGGTGGCCAGCCCCCCGACGAAGATTCGGCGTACCTTCCTGGCTCGAAGCTCGTCTCCCAGCGCGGTGCCCGCCAGCGCCGAGTACGCCTCGGTGTCGCGGTCGGTGGCCTTGTGGATGTGGACGGCATCCGGGGGCAGCCGCAGGCCCGGCACGAAGGCAGCCCCCGGCGTGCCCGCCACGCAGTGCACCGGCCATGGGCCGCCCCGGTCCCTGAAGGAGCAGTGGTCGGGCGGATGCCAGTCGCGCGTGGCGAACACCGGCAGGCCGCGCGCGGCAAAGGCGGCCATGGCGCGGTTGAGTGGATCGACGACGGCTGGCGCATCCGGCACGGCGAGACTGCCGGTCACGAAATCGTTCTGCAGATCGACGACCACCAGCGCGTCGCCGTCCCCGGGGGTGATGCGGCTCATCGCAACCTCGAACGCGATATCGTAGCCTGTATTCGCGAGCAGCTCCCCATCGACGGCCATCTGTCCGCGGTGCACGACGCGCTGGCGCGCCACCGTGCCGCGGCGCTGGTGGCGGCCCCCGGGGCCGGCAAGACCACGCGGGTGCCTCCGGCCCTCATCGACGCGGGACGCGTGGTCGTGCTCCAGCCACGGCGTGTCGCCGCACGTGCCGTCGCCCGTCGTATCGCGCACGAACAGGGATGGACCGCGGGGCGCGAGGTGGGCTGGCACGTGCGGTTCGAGCGCCGGTTCACGGCCGAGACGCGGGTGCTCGTCGTCACCGAGGGCATGCTGACCGCCTACCTGGACGACGACCCGCTGCTCGGCGACGTCGCCACCGTCATCCTGGACGAGTTCCACGAGCGGAGCGTGCACACCGACGTCGGGCTCGCGCTGGTGAAGCAGGCGTGGCTGGCGCGGCCAGACCTGCGCGTGCTGGTGATGTCGGCGACGTTCGATCCGGCACCGGTATCACGCTTCCTTGGGAACTGTCCCGTCGTCGAGGTGCCGGGCACGGTGCATCCCGTGCGCGTGGAGCACGCGCCGGGCCAGTCCGTGGCACAGGCGCTGGACGAAATGCTGCCGGTGACCCGTGGACAGGTGCTCTGCTTCCTGCCCGGAGCCGCCGAAATCGAGCGGGTGGCGCGGGAAGCCGCGGGCGTCGCGGCACGCCAGGATGTGGAACTCGTCCCGCTGCACGGGTCGCTCGACGCCGAGGCACAGGACCGCGCGCTGCGGCCCTCGACACGGCGCCGCGTGGTGCTGGCGACCAACATCGCCGAAACCTCGCTCACCGTCCCCGGCGTGGCCGTCGTCATCGACACCGGGCTCCAGAAGGTGGCCCGCTACGATGCCGAACGTGCCATCGACGCGCTCGTGCTCGAGCGCGTGACGATGGACAGCGCCGATCAGCGGGCCGGCCGCGCGGCCCGCCTGGGCCCGGGCCTCGTGAGGCGGCTGTGGGACGCGCGCGACCGGCTGCGGGCGGCACGCGAGCCCGAGATTCGGCGCGTCGACCTGGCGTCCACCCTCCTCGGGATCGTCGCGGCGGGCAACCAGCCCGAGGCCTTCGAGTGGTACGAGGCGCCTTCGACCGAACGGGTGGCGGCCGCGCGCTCGCTGCTGGAGCGCCTCGGCGCCCTCGACGGGCAGGCCGTGACGCCACTCGGCCACCAGCTTCGACGCCTGCCCCTCCATCCCCGTCTCGGGCGCGTCCTGCTGGCGGGCGGCGGCTCGTTCCAGGCGGCGGCCGCGTGCGCGTTGCTCTCCGAGCCCGGCACGCGCCCCACCGGCGCCGGCCGGGGATCGACGGCGTGCGACCTGCTGCCGCTGATCGACCGATGGCAGGCCGCCCCCCGTCGCACCCGGCAGGTCGCCGAGCAGCTCCAGCGGATGGCCGCGGGCGTGCTGGGCAGCGGCACGCAGCCGCGCATCGACGACCAGACGCTCTGCCGCACCGTGTTCCAGGGCTATCCGGACCGGCTGGCACGGCGCCGTCCGCAGGATCGCAGCCGCGTGACGCTGGCATCGGGGCGGGGTGCCGTGATGGGCCGCGAATCGCTCGTGGTCGAGGGCGACTGGCTGGTCGCGCTCGACCTCACCGCCGGCCGCGCGGGCGCGCACACCGAGGCGCTGGTGCGCATGGCCGCCGTGGTGGAGCCCGAGTGGATTGAACCCACGGCGCGGACGATCGAGCACCGCCTGGACGATGCCAAGGGGACCGTTGCCGCCTTCGAAATCGAGCGGTCCGACCGCCTCGTCGTGCGCGAGCGGCCTGTGCCACCCGACCCCGCGGTGCGCGCACGGATCCTCGCACAGGCATGGTTGAGTCGCGCCCCTGACGAGTGCACGACCCAACTGCTGGCTCGCGCTCGTTTCGCGGAGATCGCGCTCGACCTTCCGGCGCTTGCGATGGCGGCGGCGGTGGATGCGCGCTCGGTCGGCGACATCCGTGTCGAGGACACGCTGGCGTGGAGCACGCGCCAGGCTCTGGGCCAGGGCGCGCCGGAGCGGCTGGACGTGCCGAGCGGTCGCTCCGCCCCGCTCGTCTACCGCGAGGACGGCCGTGTCGTGGCCGCGGTGAAGCTGCAGGAGCTCTTCGGCCTCGCCGACACGCCGCGCGTGGGCCGTCGCCGCGAACCGGTCACGCTGGAGCTGCTCGCGCCGAACGGCCGCCCAATACAGACGACGCGCGATCTGCGGAGCTTCTGGGAGCGCACGTACCCAGAGGTGCGAAAGGAGCTCCGAGGCCGCTACCCGAAGCATCCATGGCCCGACGATCCGTGGACGGCGACGCCCACGCACCGCACGGTGCGCAGGCGCTGAGCGTCCTCAGGCCTTATCATCTGTGCATGCGTTTTCTCGTGCGTGCACTCCTGCTGCTCGTCGTCCTGGCCGCGTTGGCCGCCGGCGTCGGCTGGTTCCTCGCGGGCCGGGAGCCGGGCCCGGCCGTTGTCATCAGCTCGCCCGGTGCGTTCATCGGCCGGTCGGCCACGCTCGAGATGACGGTTGCCACGCCCGACGGCCGGCTGACCCGCATCGACGCCGTGCTCGAGCAGAACGGCCAGCCCATCCCTGTGTACTCTCACGAGGGAGCCTTCGAGGCGGCCGAGGGCGGCAACACCGCCGCGCCGACCAGCCTGGCCATCTCGCAGCCGCTCGGCAGCCAGGCACAGCCCGCGCTGGTGTCCGGACCGGCGCGGCTGGTCGTCACGGCCGTCCGCCCGGTGCTGTTCGGCCTGCGGAGCGCGTCCACGACGGTGACGAAGGATCTCGAGGTCCGCCTCGAGCCGCCGCGCGTCTCCGTGGTCTCGCTGCACCACTTCATCAACCTCGGCGGCGCGGAGTTCGTGGTCCTGCGAGCGATGCCGGAGGACGTGGACGCCGGCGTCCGCGTGGGCGACGCCGACTATCCCGCGTATCCGGGCGCGGCGGTCGGGCTGCCGGATGGCTCGGCGCGCGTGGCGTTCTTCGCGCTCAGGCACGACCAGGACGTGAGCACGCCGATCGCCGCCTACGCACGCGACCGGGCGGGCAACCAGATGACGACGCCCATCGAGCACCGGCCGTTTCCAAAGAGGTTCGTCCAGTCGACGATCTCCATCGACCAGCGCTTCCTGGATCGCGTTGTCCCCGCCATCGCGTCGCAGACCCCGGACCTGAAGGTGGATACCGGCTCGCCGGAAGCACTCCTGCAGGCGTTTCTCACGATGAACGGGCAGCTCCGGCGACAGAACGCCGAGACCATCCGCTCGCTGGCCGCGAAGTCGGCGCCAGAGATGCTGTGGCGCGAGGCCTTCGCCCAGATGGGCAACGCGCAGGTGGAGTCGCGCTTCGCCGATCAGCGCACGTATGTCTTCGACGGGAAGGAAATCGACCGGCAGGTACACCTCGGCTTCGACCTCGCCTCGGTGCAGCACGCGCCGGTGCGGGCGTCGAATACGGGCGTCGTGATTTTCGCGGACTTCCTGGGCATCTACGGCAACTGCGTGATTCTCGATCACGGGCTCGGCATGCAGTCGCTCTACGCCCACCTGTCGTCGGTGGACGTGACGGTGGGCGATCGGATCGAGAAGGGCACGGAGCTGGGCCGCACGGGAGCGACGGGGCTGGCCGGTGGCGATCACCTGCACTTCACGATGCTGCTGCAGGGGACAGCCGTGAACCCGGTTGAGTGGTGGGACACGCACTGGATGGAGGACCGGGTGTTCCGGAAGATTCGCGAGGCCGGCGGCGCGCGGTAGCCGCCGCTTCCCGGCCGAGTCCGCGACGCCGGGATCCCGCCGGCCAATTGACACGATGCCCCCGATCGGCCACGCTGTGCCGAATCAGACCCCGGAGGAGCCCGATGCGCACCACCGCTGCCCTCGCCTCGTTGTGCCTGCTCGTCCTCGTCGTGCCCGCCCGGGGCCAGGCGCTCGACTGGCACCTCACCGCCATGGTCGCAGAGAGCTGCAGCTGCGCCATCGCGTGCCGGTGCAACTTCGGCGGCGAGCCCGACGGCGGCAAGTGCGAGGGCAACCGCATCATCTCCATCGAGCAGGGTCACTACAACGGCGTGGACCTGGCCGGCGTGCAGATCCTCGTCACCTTCCACATGCGCACGTGGTCGAAGATCTACATCAGCGACACGGTGAGCGACGCGCAGATGAAGGCCGTCGACGCGCTCATGCCGCTCGCGTTCGCGGGCTTTCAGAAGGGTATGCTGTCCTTCACCCGGGCGCCCATCACCATGGAGGTGAGCGACACGCGCGTGCGCTTCTCCGGCCCCGAGTCCACGGTGGACATGGAGGTGATGAATGGCTTCAACGGGCAGGCGGTGAAGATCCTGAACCTGCCGGCGGCCGTGTTCCAGGACTACACGCAGTTCCGCTCCGTCTCGCACACCCACACGAGCGCCACGCACCGCTGGACGCACAGCGGGACCAACGGCTTCACGTCGAAGTGGGACGTGGGGAGCCGGCGGTAGACTCAGCCGCGCTCCTGCCACTCAAGCATCGCCACCGCCACGGGCTCGTCGAGCCCCGGGCGCACGAACGCCCGCGCCTGGGGGAACCGGCGCTCGACCTCGCCGGTCATCCACGCCAGTTCGGTGAGGGTCGGCTCGGCGGCCGCGACGCTCACCGCCCCGTGCTCCACCAGTTTCAGCCACGCGTCGCCCAGACGGTCGAACGCGAGCAGCGAAGCCTTGGCCGAACCGCTGGCGTCGCTCAGCGCACCGTCCCCTTCGTCGCTCAGCGAGAGGCCGAACAGCGCCCGGTGCACCTTCGCGCCGATGAAGATGCCGTAGTGCCCCAGCACTTCCAGCGCCTCGCTGATGCCCTCGTGCACCGTCGTGCCCTCCGGCGGCTGCCACGTCGCGAGCCGGAAGCCCAGCGCCTTCACGCGATCCTCCAGCGCCTGCGCGTCGGGCGCCAGTTTCGGCGGATCCCAGTGCGGCACCTGCAGCAGGGCCGGCGGCGCGGTGGCGTGCTCGTCGTCGTCGCCGCCGCACTGCCCGAGCGCCATCGCGCCGAGCGAGCGATGCTCCGGCTCGGGCGCCGGCATGGCCCCATGATCCTGCTCGAAGTCGAACCGCGCGATCGCCGCGAACACGCGGCAACGGGCCGTGAGCGGGCACCGCTCGCACCAGCGGTCGCAGTAGTTGAAGACGCCGACAATGTAGCCGTCCTGAGTTTCCATGGCCCCTCCTGCAACGGGGGCCCGAAGGCGCAAGGGCGGTACCACCGTGATTCTGGCCAGATCGCCCGGGGGCTGGTCTCCGCGTACGCAACGGCTGCGGTGGAAGAGGCGGCGCCGAGCTGCAGTTTCTGACACATGGTGCATGGCGGGCGGGATCGCCATGGCTGGCATGACGGGCGGCGACGATGGCGCCGCCCTGAGCAAGGCGCCGGTCCCCGCGCCGTGCCGTCGCCTGCACGTTCTCCTCGCCACGCCCTTCCGCCGCGGCGCGCCTGCTTGCGAGGCTCGCAGTTCCGCCGGGCAGGCGCAGCGCCCGCTTCACCGACGCTGTTCCGGGTCTGGGGTCGTGAGCTTCGGGTCCCGGCTGGTGCGACGCGGGTCTCAGCGCCTCGACCCGCTCCAAGGGGACAGGTTCGCTACACCTCGCGATGCCTGACCGGCGCGCCAGGTCGTATGCGGACCGAAAGCCATCCCTACCGCGCGCCCCAGAACCGCGTCCCCGGCGCCGCCGGCGCGGGCAGCGGGACGCCGTTGATCCAGCGGTCGTAGCCCCAGTCGGTCATGCCCTGCCTGACCTCCGTGGCGTCGGGCAGCGTCGCGATGGCGGCCTGCGCGCTCGAGGCGCTGCGGACGGCGCCGGCCAGTCCCAGCAGCCGGAGGCTCGTGCGGTAGCCGTCCTCGAAATCGTTCGCGCGGATCTGGACGGTCTGCTGGTCGGCGTTCAGTTCCGCGCCCGGCCAGAGCGCCGCGTTCATCGCCTGAGCCGGCTCCTCGAACTTCGCAGCGAAGCGGTAGGGGCCGGGGAACTCCATCACCTTCATCTGCGCCAGCGACTGCAGCGCCTCGCGGGCCGACGCCTCGATGCGCCGCGAGGCCTCGTCGCGCGGCAGCGGCTCGGCCTTCCCGACGTTGACCGCGTGCTTGACCGCGGCGTACTTCACCCATGGCAGGTTGCGCCGGATCTCCCGCTCGAGCTGATCGTCACCGCTGACCATGATGACGGGAATCTTCAGCCGTGCCGCGCCCGTCGCCAGGATCATCGTCTCGTTGAACGGCACCCCGTTCACGCGGTACTCGATGTCGTGCGCGCTGTAGGTGTGCGCGAGGAAGCCAGTGCGGTTCCCCGCCCCCGCGTGCATCCCGACGGCGACGATGGCGTCGATGGAGTGATCGTAGCTGTCCATGTAGATGTCGAAGGGCGTCGAGCGGAAGTGCATCGCGCCCGGGGCGGCAATCTGGTCCACCAGGATGTCGGGCTCCCGGGTGTTGCCGGAGCCGTGTCCGTCCACGACGACGACCTCGGTGGCGCCGCCAGCCTTCAGCCCGGCGATGGCCGCATTCACGTCCGCCGTGAGCGACTGCCGACCCTCGGCGTATTGCGCCGGGTGCGCGAACGTCGTCTTGCGGTACTCGTCGGCGGCGGTGATGCCTTCCATGTCGTAGAGCAGCAGCACCTTGAGCCCGCGGGATGGCTGGGCCGACAGGGCGACGGGGAGAGCAAGGATGACCAGGAGGAAGGTTCGGAGTGTCCGCATCGAGGTGAGTATCCGTGGCGACGTCGCGCGCCCGCTGGCAGGATACCACCGCGCGGGTCAGATGAAGATGAAAGCCAGCGAACCCGCTCCGAAGACCACCGCGTAGATGAGCCACATGAACGTGAACTCCTTTTCGCCGGCCGTCGGCCGCAGCCACCAGCGGAGCGCCGACGGGTGGCGTCGGTACGTGTAGACGAGCGCAGATCGGAACGACACCGTGAACGGGAGAAAGGAGGCCACCGACCGCCAGAACCAGGCTTCGACCGTCGGTCCCCTGAGCGCCAGGACGATCAGCAGGAACACGGCCGCCACGACGTACCCCTGTGCGATCCGCCGCCCGAGCGCCTGTGTCTCGAGCACGCGTTTTCTGGACATGTCAGTCAGTCCTCCTGCCGCGGGACGACCCCACGCGTGGCGTGCGGGCTCGAAGCGGTCCCCGGATCACGGCGTCGGCCGCACGAACGGTACCACGGATCGATGAGCGCGGGTCCGAAAGGACCTTCATGAGCACGACCTGGGAATGGCCACGAGGATAGTCCGCGACTTCGGAGACCACGGTGAAGCCGATCCTCTGGTAGAACGCGGGCGCCTGAAAGCTGTGCGTGGTGACGAGGATCTGGCGGCACCCGCGGCGTCGTGCTTCCGCCTCGGCCTCGGCCAGCAGGCGCCGGCCGATCCCCTTCCGGCGCAGGGGCTCGGCCACCCACACCTGGCGCAGCTCGCACGTCTCACCCCACGTGTGGCCGGCAACCCCCGCCAGGAGCGTCTGCGCCCCGTCGCGCACGAAGATCCCGAGACGGCGTCCATCCGCGATGCCGGTGGCCGCCAGATTGAACTCGTAGAGCCGTTCCTCGAGATACTCGATGTCGCCGGGACTCGGCTCTTCGAGGCACAGGACCGGATCACCGACATCTCGCGTCATCTCGCCACCCCACGCACCAGCGGCATCCGCATGTTCGGCAGCCCCGGGCCCTGCTCTCGGATGGCGAACGTCCGCTCAGGAGGCCTTGGTCGGCGCACGGTACTGCATGCCGGGCGCGTCCTCCGGACGCGCGACGAAACCACGCGTCTCGTAGAACACCCGCTTGCCCCTGGCGCAGAACAGCTGTATGTCCCGGATACCCGCGGTCGTGCATCGGTCGACGAGGCACGCCAGGAGTTGCCCGCCGATTCCGGCTCCCTGGCACTCCGGGATGACGATCAGGTCGTAGATCATCGCGTGAACGACCCTGTCGGATACCGCCCGCCCCACGCCCACGAGCCGGCCCTCGGCGTAGGCTCCGACGACGAGCCAGCTCGACTCGAATGCGGTTCTCAGCTCGGCGGGCGAGAGCTGGTATTCATCGTTCCATCCCGTGGTGTCGAAGACGCGCCACAGATCGTCGGTTGGGGGTGTTCCCTCCTGAAGGCGGATCGGCACGTGTTTTCCTCTCACACTCAGGTCCTTCCCGCGCGGTGACCAGCGGCGCGCGACGACCGTTCAGTCCCGGACGAACTCACCTTCGTGGGGATTCGTTCCGCCCACAGATGTCCGCCAACCATCACCACGACCAGTGGATACCCAATCTGGGGTTCACAATAGACTTTCGCCTGATGCGTCTTCTGGAGGACAGGATCAACGTTCCATGATGGCGGAGCGAAAGACACATCCCACGTGTCCTTGGTCTCTCGATGGACGGTGCCCTTGACGTAATCACGACCGTCACCCGATTCCTTGCGGAGCTCGACGAGGCCGTTCTCCGGTTGACCGCGTCTCACCACGTTCAGAGCCTTGCGAGCCATGTGCGTCTGCCTGAGCGCGGCACCGTTGAAGAGCAGCGCGAGGCACAACACCATCCAGGCAAGCCATCTGTCCGGCCAGGACGACACGACCAGTCCCAGGGAGATGGCAATCACTGCCGGGCCAAGACGTCTCCACACCCGAATGACGCTCGACAACTCCTCTTCAATGGAACGGTCCATCGTGTCCTCAATCCGACAGGCACGGCTGACGCCCGGGCGTCAGCCGAGGCGGCTCAGCATGGCGCCGGCCGCCGTCGGCTGCAAGCCGTGTTCGCCGCGCCATCGCCGGGGATGGCGAGATCCACGGTGAGACAGCACTCGAGTCACTCAGCGAATCGGAATCCGATACAGATTCCGCTGTGCCGTTTCGCGCGAGAACGCATACACGTTGCGGCGCGGACCGGGCGCGACGTCGGCCGCCTCGATGACCTGGACGCCCGGAATCCTGGCGATGTCGGCCTCTGACTGACATCCCCTGGGCCACATTCGCTGCCGGCGCCATCGGCTGCAAGCCGAGGTGATGCCGCCGCGATGGCCACTCTGCCTTGCGCAGGCGAACGCGCTACGGCGGCCTGCTTATGTCTCTGCGTACGGACCCGATCAGCCCGGACGAATCGTACCCGATACCGTCCTTGAAGACGAACACCACGTTTCTGATTGCCGCCGGATTGGTGCTGGGGTCTCCGTTGATGACGACCAGATCCGCGATCTTGCCCGGTTGAAGCGTTCCGACGACAGTTGCGATGCCCAGAAGGCTGGCGCCGTTGGCGGTCATGATCTGGACCACTTGCTCGGGGGCAAAGCCCGCCTCGATGAGGAGCTCGTAGTTCCGCTGGTCAGCAAGACCGGGCAGAACGCCGGGCAGAACCGGATCGATGCCAGCGACGAGGCGTCCGCCCGCCGCAACGAACTTCCGAAACACGGCGCTGGCTCGCGCGAGGTAACCCAACGGGGCTGCGTCGAAGCGCGCACGGAACTCGCGGTAAGCCGAGACCGTCTTCGGGGTCATCAAGTCGAAGACACGTGGATCAGCGGCACGACGCGACTCGTAGGCCTCGGCTTCGGCCATGGTCGCCGTGATCGCGACGTTCTTTGCGACGAGCGCGCGGATTGTCGCGGCAACGGCGTCGCTCGCCGGATCGAACGGATAAGACTCTTGTGGGCACGCACCCGGTGTTTTCCGGGGATCGAAGTCCGTGCTCGTGGGTCCGTGCTCGATGTTGTCAATCCCGAGTTCCGCCGCCTCCCGGGCAGTTACAGCACAGAGGTGGCCCGTCACCTTCAGCCCACGGGTGTGCGCCTCGCCGACCACTGCGGCCAGCTCCTGCGATCGGATGCGCGTATAGACCTTAATCCAGTTCACGCCTTCGTCGGCCCAGTGGTTCACAAACCGACGCGCCTCATCGGGAGTGGAGATCTGGGCCATTCGAAGGTTGGGAGCTGGCCGACCGGTCAGGTACGGACCAGTCAGATGCATGCGTGGTCCCGGCGAACGCCCCTCGTCAATCTCGCGTTTCAGATTGATCTCGCGATATGGCTCGTACGTTCCCGAGGTCCGGATCGTCGTGACGCCGGCGCCGAGATAGAGCCTCGCATCCTGCCTGGTGTCGAGGTCGTAGCCGAATCCGAGGTGATTGTGCATCCCCACGATCCCGGGCACGACGGTGTGTCCGGTGAGCCCGAGCACCTTGGCGTCCTCCGGCACAGGGACGCCCGCGGTCGGTCCGACGGAGAGGATCAGACCGTTGCGGATGAGAATGGTTTGATTGTCCCGCGGTGACCCGCCAGTTCCATCGATGACTCGTACGCTGGTCAGGGCAACCACGGGCGCGTCGACCGCGACGAACTCGCGAAGCTCAGCGCTGAGGGTCGCTGGTCTCTGAGCCCGGGAGGGAGGACTGAACCACCCGAGCAAGAACGGGAAGGCTGACGCGTATGCCAGGGTCCTCATCGAAAACGGCGGCGTTCTCATCCCATTGTCCGGAGAGATTCCTGGTGTCCGCATAACGGCTTGGCGTTCAGCCGCGCCGCGCTCGCGCAGGATACCACCGAGCGCGGCGACCCGGCGGGCGCGCACGCGGCCGCCGGGCGTCGGCTCCAATGCCGGGTTAGGCCCCGTCGTTCTTGAGGAGTATCATTCCGGAATGGATTTGCAGTTCACCGCGGTGTTCCGGAAAGTGCCGGAGGGATATATCGGGTTCGTCGAGGAGCTGCCCGGGGCGAACACCCAAGGGGCCACGCTTGAGGAGGCCCGCGCGAACCTGCATGAGGCCGTTGAAATGGTCCTCCAGGCCAATCGTGAACTGATTGAGGAGGCCTCGACCGGCGTCGAGGTCATTCGAGAACCCTTCAGGGTCAGCGCGTGAAGCGCCGCGCACTGGTTCGGCACCTGGAAGAGCATGGGTGCGAACTCCTGCGCGAAGGCGCCAATCATTCGATCCACATCAATCGCACCGCCCGCAAGACGTCGGCGGTGCCCCGCCATACCGAGATCAACGACGACCTCGCCAAGAAGATTTGCAAGGATCTCGGCGTTCCGCCTCCATAGCTGGCCTTGCGACCTCCGTGTCGACCACGACCGGCAGCTCGGTGGTTGCTTTCGTTCCGTATTAGGGGACTAACGTTTCGGGTTGAGCCGCGCCGCGCGAGGCCGGATGCCACCGAGCGCGGGAACCCGGCGGGCGCGCACGCGGCCGCCGGGCGTCGGCTCCAACCCGGGGTTAGACGGCCCCGGATGGTCAGAAAGTCCGGCCCACGACCTTGACCTGCACATCGTCTACTAGGGTCCAACCAGCCGGCTTCCCATCGAGCACAATGCGGACCCACAACTCCACGGTGGGTTCGGCGCTAACCTTGAACATTTCCTTGTCGAAGGTCGGGCACATCTCGGCGTCGATGACCTCGCCGTCCACTCGGACGAAGCAGGTCCCTTCAGCCCGGTACTGGAGGTATTCCACGCGGTTGTTCGCATCGACGTTCACGTGCCCCCATGCGGATGCGCCCTTATAGTACGCCTCCCGCGACAGGCGAGCGATATGGCCGAGTTTTCGGCCAGAGATCGACGTCGCCTGCAGCACGGTGACGGCGGCCGGCACCAGCGTGCGGTAGACGGTCTGATCGAAGACGAGGTCACGGTCGGTCGGAACCGCCAGTGTCGAGTTGATGGCCAGCGAGAGCTGGGGCTCCTGCCGCAGCTGAAGCGGCACCGTCGCGCGGAGGCGGGGGCGCCCCTCGCCAGGAAAGATGTCGCTCTCAAAGGAGGAACTTGGCACCTGCCACACACTCAGCGCCAGCACGAGCAGAGGGGCCAGTCTCATCGCATTATGTTGGCCGTCTAACGATTGCGGCTCAGCCGCGGCGCCTCTCCGTTCGTGACGCGCGCGCCGTCGGCTGCAGCCGCGTGTTATGCGGACCGTCAGCTATTGGCCGCATACCCACCCAGGAATCCAACGGCCGTCGCCCCGGCGTGGAGGATAGGCCACACTGGCCACGCGGCTGGAAGATACAAGACGCTGAATATCGCGACCAGCGCGGTACAGGCGACCGCGGGGCCGACTGAGCTGATGCCCGGCACGTTGCCTTCCAAGGCCTCATTCATCTCTCTGGAGGCGAGAACGACTCCGATTAGGTGGCACACACCTGCCGCCGCCAACAAAGGAACGATGCCGACGAAGAAACAGGCGATGACTTCAGTCGCGACGCTGATCGCGCCGAGCACCCAGAAACCCGGCCCGCCATCTCGCCCGGCGGCCGCTCCGAAACCCGTGCCCGACATGATTGCCGAGCCGAGGCCAAGACCGATTGCCAGCAGCCAGAGATTCCCGATCCGAACCCGCTCGAGCCACGATGCCGAACAGGACACCCGGCCCTGGGGGCATCCCGGCAAGTGCTGCGAGCAGGAGACCGACTGCCAGGAAGAACAGCAGAATGGCGAGGTTTGCGAGGCCAGCAATGTGTTCGGGAAATGCGCCCAAATCTAGGCTCATTAAGACTCACTCCGATCCGCTGCCGCCAAGTGTCCGTTCCGCATAACGCCTGCGGTTCAGCCGCAGCGGCCCAGGATCGCACCGGCTGCTGTCGGCTGCAACCGCTTGTTGGGCCGCTTGTTTTACGTCCGGCCCACCCAGTAGAAGGGCCGCCGACGCAGATGCATGACGGCGAGAATGCGCAATTCGTCCTGGCGAACGGTGTACAGGAGGCCGTACGGGAAGCGCTGGCACAGCCGGCGCCGGATGCTACCTCGGACAATCGAACCGGCGAGCGGGTATGCGACGATCGCCTCGGTGCAACGCTGCACATCCGTGATGAAGGCGCTGCCGAGACCCGACTGCTCGTGCTCGTAGTAGTGCGCCCCGTCGTTGAGTTCGCGCTCGGCCAACTCGTTGAACGTGACGCGCACGATCTAGATCCGCGCGCGCGCGTCCCGAAACACGTCGGCAGCGGGGCGAACCGAGAGCGTTCCGGCATCCTGGGCCTCCGCCCGTCGCTCGGCTTCTTCGGCCCAGATCTCGTCAACCTCGTCCGGTGTGACGTTGTCGAGGCTCTTGAGGAGCCGCTTGGCAAGGCGTGCCCGGCCCTTCGAGTCGAGCTTGAGTGCTTCGGCCTCAAGATCGTCGATCTTCATGGTTTCATTCTACGCTCGGTGTGGCGAGCATGCCCCGCCGATTCGATTCGGCCCGAATGTCAATTCGTTGGCGGCCCAACGATGCCAAATCAGCCGCGCGCCGACAAGCAGCCCGCGGCGCGTCGGCTGCATTTGGAGGTTAGCCCGCCTGTTTCTCGGATGGCGTGCCGGCCAATGCCCACCGCCGCGCCATCTCGACCAGGCCCTCTCGATACTTGGGCCAGTCGTGCAGCGTTTCCGGATCGAAATCCGCTCCGGTCGGCCATTGGATCGCGCCGAACGCGCTGTCGAGTTCGACCCGGTTGAACAGACTGAGGTCACGAAGGGGCCCGAACAACTCGCCCTCTAGGACGGGGCGGAAATCGATCGTCTGCTCGGTGCCGTCGTTGAACTGCAGCGCCAAGGTATACGGAGCGACGATCTCGAACCGCTCGACTCGATAGATGGCGTGACCCATGACGGTGCTCCTTCACTGCAATGGATCAATCTTGCGTGGGGCCTGGCCGGATTGCAAGCGGTGCCACGCCTCCAGGAGTTCCGCGTGATGAATCTCGGCCCACGCCTCGACCAGTCGCTGCTGCGTGCGGGGCAACGCGCCTCCGATGCACTCAATTGGATCGAGGGCGAATGTTGCCGTCGAGCCCTGGTAGGCGGCGTGGAAGTGCGGCCGGTGATGCGGCGCGCCCAGTTCCGCGAACATCCGAATGATGATGCCGAAGAAGCGCGAGAGCTCAGGCATCCGACGATTGTCGCATGCCGTCGGCGTTCGTCGGTCGGGCTAACGGCTAAGCTCAGCGGCGGCCCGGAGGGGCGTCCGCTGGAGCGCATTGTTGGGCGCCGACTTATGCCTTATAGCCTCCCTGCTGCAACCTTCAGAAGCGCGATGATTTTGTCCTTCTGTGAGGACGCGTTGCCCCCGTGGAATGTCACCATCAGGAGGACGCCTTTGCCTTTGATGACGTACGCTTTCGCCATAGCGTCGTACGTCTTGGGGTTCGTCGTGAACACCGCGCCGTCGCCGATGCCGGGGATCTCCGACGCATCCGGCCCACCTTGCTTCGCCTCGACGACCACTCTCTGCTTGATTTCATTAGGGCTCAGGCCCCGCGGCCAGACTTTCGACGCGTCCGTGACGATGACACTGAGAGAGGTCTGGCCCCACTGGGTGCTTCTTGGTCCCCAGGTGTAAGTGCAGCCGACAGCCATGGGGAGCGCGGTGGTATCGGTAACTCCGCTGCCGATGTTGGCGTTCGGAGCGAGCGCCTGAATGTCGGCGGACTTCAGGAGGGCGCAGGCATCTTTGGGCATTGCCGCTGCCGCAGCGCTTGCAGAACCGGTAAATTGTAGGCCGGCAATAGCCAACGCAACTATGAGAGCCGTCGTCCGGAGTTTCCGACAAGGATTCATGTCATCCTCCTTAACACCTATAGGGCCGCACGCACGGCGCCCAACGCCGCACGCACGGCGCCCAACGCCTGCGGTTCAGCCGCGGCGCGCTCAGGATGCCACCGCGCGCCGTCGGCTGCAACCGCTTGTTGGGCAGCCGATTGCGGGTATACAGTACTCTGGTGACCTTCACCATCGAGCTGGAGCGCGAAGCTGATGGCCGCTGGCTGGCCGAAGTGCCGACCTTGCTTGGCGTGTTGTGCTACGGGCAGGACCGCGATGAGGCGGTGGCCAAAGTCCAAGCTCTCGCCCTCCGAGTCATCGCGGAGCGGCTCGAGCATCGCGAGGCTCCGGCCGAATTTCTGAACGTTACATTCCAGGCCGCGTGAGCAACTGGCCCGCGTCCAAGGCTCGTCGAGTTCTGGCGGCCCTGTTGCGACTTGGCTGGACGATCAAGCGCCAATCAGGTTCGCACCGGACGCTTGCCCGCGAGGGGTGGGCCGATGTCGTGTTCGCATTTCACGACGACGAAGAAATCGGGCCGAGGATGCTCGCGAGACTGGCCAAGCATACTGGCCTCCACCCGGAAGATCTGTAAGCGCCCGACCGCTCGTATTGGTCGGCCCAACGTCCGCGGCTCAGCCGCGGCGTGCTCAGGATGCACCAGCGCGCCGTCGGCTGCAACCGCCTGTTGGGCGGCAATGTTGAAGCGTGCAACGACGGTTGGCTTGTCATTCAATGCACGGGGCGAATCGACCTGTTGTCCCAGGCCGTGGACTGCCAATTTGAGATGATGCCGTTTTCGCCGCATTCCGGGCACTGCCATCGGATCCGTTCATCCGGCCAGACGCGGTACTCGATGATTCCCGAGCATGGACGACGGCCCAAGCGACGCCGGCATCGGATCGGCGCGATCGCGTCCGTGCGCAGATTCGAGTTGCCGGTGAGTGTCGTAGCGGCCGCCACGATCCTGGTCTGATATTCCATGTTTCGTCGCGCCGGGCCGGGTACGTCCTTCGGCAATTGCCCTGTGCGCTCATCGATGAAATGACTGAGGTCTGTGACCCACGTCATTGCTGGTCTTCCTCGAGTCACGGTCTCCCTCGTTCGAATACGACCACCGGTCTTCGTGTCGCCGAGATGCTTCGTTGTCCGCCCAACGCGCAGCATCAGCGGCGGCGCGCAGCGCCGTCCGCTGCATGCTGTTGTTAGCCGGCGTCTTCAACTGGCCCTTTCCCCTGCCGGTGCAGCCTGCACCGTTCGCCATACTACCGTCCACTCCCCCCGTAGACGTGAGAAAACGAGGATGTCGTGCCCCTTCTCGTGATGTCTCGTGCCGTCGAGTTCGTAAACCACATCGAACGGAGTGACCGCC
>CAUJDN010000031.1 GCA_963169195.1 Acidobacteriota bacterium
CGACTCGCGAAACCGACACACGCGCCGTCGGCGTCCACTCGGCCTGTTTGAGCTCGCAGTTCACGCGAGTTGGCGCATGAGCTTGTGCTGGCCAGAGGCGCGTGTGACCGGCCGACCGACCGGTCTGCCCGGCGATGCGCACGCGCCGGCGCGTACCTGCTCCTACTCATAGAGCGGCACCAACCGCACGTACACGCCGAGGAACCGGTTGTCTCGCGCGCCGGTGTCGAAGAGCGGGATGAACCCCGTGGCGCTCTCGATGGACACCGTGTAGACATAGTTGCTCGGAAACCGCGGGTCCGGGCGGTACGGCAGGCCGCGCGGCATCTCGACGGTGAACGACTGCCGCGAGCTCGCCTGCATGTCCACGACGCGCAGGTCGCCGTCGGTGGCCACGGTCACGCGGTTCGGCGCCGGGCCTGTCTCGAGGTGGACCTCCATGCGCGGAATCCGCAGCGGCCGGCTCACCTCGCCCTGCGGGCCGGTCTCGGTGACCACCGGCGCGCGCAGCATCAGGTCCGCGCGCGACTCGCCGCGCACCCAGAACGCATCGCCCTCGCGGTTGTAGGCGTTGTCGTCCAGGAAGTACGCCATCACCGGCGGCGTCCCGCCCAGCGGCTGGCGCGAGCGCGACGGGCTCACGTTCACCGGCAGGTCGTTGACGAGCGTCAACTCCGGCGGGAGCCACCGGAACAGGCCCGCCTTGGTGTGCTCGCCGGGATGAAACGACGCGTAGAACGGGTTCGACAGGATCTGCGCGGTGAAGAGACCGCTCACGGCCATCGCGATGAGGCCGGGCACCGCCGTCTGCAGAGGGGGCGTCAGGAACAGGAAGACCGGGTACACGCCGAGGAAGTAGCGGTTTCCCACCGGGCCTCCCCCGCCCGAGTAGGTGTAGGGCATGTAGAGCAGCAGCGCCACCGCGGAGCCGAGGCCCGCGGCCAGCGTGAGCCACTGCCACACCGCTCGATCGCGCGTGGCGGCCAGGAACAGCAGCATCGCCATCACGCCCGGGAAGTAGTAGGCCGCAAACCCGGTGTGCCGCCCGAAGAAGAAGTAGCCGACGTTCCGGCGGAACACGTCCACGAGGACCTCGCGGCCGGTGAGCACCTCGACGGGCACGCGGTTCGTCGCGCGATCGTCGCCGACGGCCTCGAACCGGTTCTGCTCGGTCTGGAACGGGAAGCCGCCCATCCCGCTGTAGAAGGTCCGACGGTCCCCGCCCTGGTAGTTCCATTCGCCCGTGATCGCGATGTTCGCGCCAAACAGCAGCACGACCATCAGCGTGAAGAACCCGCCGATCCTGAGCGTGCGCTGCCACTGGCGGCGCAGCAGCGCCGAAACCAGCAGCGGCGCGATCAGCAGGACGTGCGTCGGCTTCGAGAAGGTCGCGATCCCCAGGAGAAGGGCCGCAATGACATCCGACCGGTTGCCGAGGAACCAGCGCACGCGCGTGGCGGCCGACAGCGGCACCGCATTGGGCCCGACGACGTCCTTGTAGCACCAGAAGAAGTAGCCCAGCGTGACGACGGCCGCGTTGAAGAAGTCCGGTGTCATCCACACCATGTAGACGGGCGCGACACACACGAACACGAACCCGAAGGCGAAGACCAGGGCCGCAATCGGGTGGCTGCGCGCCACCAGGAAGGCATACGCCGCCAGGAACATCAGCGTGATGAGCACCGCGTGCAGCACGAGGAATCCGCTGGTCCCGAACAGGTAGACGAAGGGCGCGGCGGCGAGCGGGAAGATGTACGACTTGCCGTAGTAGAGCCGCTCCTGCTCCGGATCGTCCCTCGATGTGACGTGCACGAACGGGAAGCCCGCACCGAGCGAGACGTCCACGTCGCGCCCGCGCTTGAGGAAGATGCCTTCGGGCCCGCTCGGGTACTCGCGCCACACGCGCACGAGATCCTCGCGCCGGTACTCGAAGTCGAAGTCCTCCGCCAGGCTGTGCGCGAGGCTGTAGTAGGTGGCGCCGTCGCTGAAGAAGCCGTAGCTCACCTTGGTGAAGTCCACGGTGAGCGCCCACGCCAGCAGGACGACGGCCACGGCGGCGGAGGCCGAGGCGCCCAGGCGCCAGGCCAGGCTGCGGCCGGCGATGCGCGTGGCGACGGGCTGGTCGATGGTCATCCGCTCAGGTCTCGAGGAAGCTCAGGTCGGCCTGCAGGACGCCCCGACGCCTCGTGGCGCGCGAGGTCTCGTGCAGCAGGACGTAGAGCCGCTCCATCTTACGGACGAACGCCATGATGTCATAGTGCGTCCCGGTCTCCCGGGCGCTGGCGGCCAGCCGCGCGGCCAGGTCCGGCTGCTCGATGAGCGCGCAGACGGCGGTGGCCAGCCGCCCCGGATCCCGCCGCGGAACGATGAGCGCGTCCTGGCCGTCGGTCAGAACGTCCAGCAACCCGTCCGCATCGGTGGCCACGATGGGCTTGCCCATCGCCAGCGTCTCGAACACGGTCAGCGGCGTGCCTTCCCAGAGCGACGGGAAGGCCAGCACGTCGTAGGCGGAGAGCACCTTCGCCACGTCACGCTGGAAGCCGAGGAACACGAGGCGGTCGCCAAGGCCAAGGGCGCGGGCCTGCTCCTCGAGCGCGGTCTGGAGCTCTCCTTCCCCGGCGATGTAGACGCGCGCCCGGGGCTGTCGCGCCACGATGGCCGGTACCGCGGCCACGAGGTACTCGTTCCCCTTCGACGGCATGAGCCGCGTGATGGTGCCCACCGCGATCGTGTCCGGCGCGATCCCCAACTCCGCCCGCGCCTGCGCGATCTCCCCCGGGCTCCGCGGCCGCGCGAATTCGTCCAGCGGCGCGCCCAGGTACACCACCTTGGTCCGCGCCGCCGGCATCAGCCGCGCGCGCGTGGTGAACTCCGCCGTGGACGCGGACACGGCGATCGCGATGTCCGTGTGCGGCGCGAGGATCCGGTCCGCCACCTTCTGGAACCACGGTGTGTCGCCCAGGTTCGCGTGCTCGTGCAGGATGGACGGGATCCCCATCCGCCACGCGCACACCCGCCCGAACGTCGTCGCACCGTAGCCGTGCATGTGGACGACGTCGGCCTGCCTCGCGCGAAGCACCTTCAGGAGCGCGGGATACGTGGCCGGGTCGAACTTGTGCCGCGCCATGTAGGTGACGTCGATGCCGAACTGCTCGAGCGTGTCCTCGGAGAGGTCCTTCTTCCGCAGGCTGATGAGCGACACGTTGAAGCGCGTCTTGTCGAAGCGCGGGATCATCCACGCGAAGAGCCGCTTCACGCCGTGCATGCGCGACCCTTCCCAGCCGAGGTGGTCGCAAATCTGGACGATGTTCAGCTTACGCATCGCAGGTCACAGGAAACCACGAAGGCACGAAGGGAAGGCTCACAGAAGGTGCTCCCGCCGATACCACTCGGCGGTCCGGTGAATCCCCTCTGCCAGATCCACGCGAGGCGCGAAGCCCAGCTCCGTGCGTGCGCGGGTGGTGTCGAACGCGCGGCTCTTGGTGTAGAAGTCCACGCGGCGGCGGTAGAGGGGCGGCTCGATGCGCAGCGGCACGCAGACGAGCTCGCACAGCAGGCCCGCCGTCCAGAACGGCCACACGGGCCAGTGGATGCGCGGCGGCTCGACGCCCAGCTCCCTCGCCACCAGTGCCACCAGCTCCTCGAGCGTCGTGTAGCGCGGGCCCGCCAGGATGTAGGTACGTCCCGCGGCGGCCGGGACCGTGCCGCAGAGGATGAAGCCCTCCACCAGGTCGTCGATGTAGGTGAGGTGGTAGAAGGCCCGGCCCGACCCCAGCATCGGGAAGGTCCCGCGCGCCAGGCCGCGGAACATTTTCAGGAAGCGTGTGTCGCCCGGCCCGTAGATGCCGATGGGCCGCGCGACGACGACGTCGAAGCCCGCCTCCTGGCCGAAGCGCCGGGCCAGCTGCTCGGCCTCGAGCTTGGTGTCCTGGTAGATGTCGCCCGGGTTGAACGGCGCGTCCTCGTTGGCCGGCGCATGCGCGATGTGCCCGTGCACGCCGCCCGTGCTGCAGTGCACGAGCCGCCGCGCGCCGCCGGCACGCGCAGCCTCCAGCAGGTTGCGCGTCCCGTCCACGTTGATGGCACGGTAGGCCGAGTCCGGTTGCCCGGCCTCGCGGTAGGTTGCGGCAATGTGGTAGACGACCTCGACGCCCTCGGCGGCCCGCGTCACCGACGCGCGGTCGCCCAGGTCCCCCTCCACGGCCCTCACGCCTGCCGCCGCCAGCGGCGACTGGTCGAAGCGCGCGCGGCTCCTCGGCCGCACCAGCGCCCGCACCTCATGGCCGCGCCCGGCCAGCGTGCGGGCCAGGTGCCCGCCCGTGAAGCCGGTGGCGCCGGTGACCAGGACCTTCACCGCTCGGCCACGTGGACGGAGGAGGACACCGCGCCGGACGCGCCCCCGCGCGCGAGCCGCGCGTAGGCCTGCGCGGTGCGGCGGACGTAGGCCTCGCGACTGTACTTCCGGTCCGCCACGGCCTGCGCCCGGGCCGCGAGCGCGGCGCGCGCCGCCGAATCGTCCAGCAGCGCGGCCAGGGCCTCGGCAAAGGGCTGCGGCTCGGGCGCGACCAGCACGGCAATGTCGGGCGTCAGGACCTGTGTGTGCGTCAGCAGGTTCGTCGCCAGGATGGGCCGGCCGCTCCGGAGGTACGAGTAGATCTTGAGCGGCGTGTTCGTCCCGCGGATGCGCGGCGAGACCAGCACGTCGCACGCCTGGACGAAGCTCGGGATCTCGCGCGCCGGCTGCTGCCCGGTGAAGACCATCACGTCGGACGCGCCCTTCTCGCGCGCGAGGCGGCGTGCGTGGTCCACCTGCTGCGGCTCGCCGCCGACCACCAGCACGCGCGCGCGCGGATGGGTACGCGCGAGGAGTGCCGCCGCGTCGATGAGCAGCTCCACGCCCTGGTAGGCCTCGAACGTCCCGGTGTAGAGCGCCAGCGGCGCGTCGGCCGGGATGCCCCAGGCGGTCCGGATGTCCGCCGCCGGACGCGACGGCGCCTCGTCCACGTCCCCGCCCATGACATTCTCGATGAGCAGCGCGCGGTCGCCCGCACCCATGTCCACCACCGTGTCCTGCAGTTCCTGGCAGATGGTGATGACCGACTGCGAGCCGTGGACCATCTGGTTCTCGGCCCAGGTGAAGAAGGACCGCAGCAGGCCCGAGCGGCTGTACCTGAAGTTGCTCAGCTGCTGCGGGAGGCTCGAGTGCATGTCGTAGAGGTGCGGGATGCCGAGCCACTTCGCCAGCCACACGCCGACCAGCCCCATCTCCTCGTGCGAATGGATGGCGTCGTACTTCTGGCCCATCGCCCGCCGCGCGATTGTGACCAGCATGAGGCCGTCCAGCAGGATCTTGGTGAACGACGGCCCGATGCGCACCCGGGTGACGAAGGGCGGCCGCCAGGCCCGGAAGATGCGGAGGTTGGGGATGTCCACGTCCCGGCCGATGGGATAGGTGATCAGGTCCACGTGGTGCCCGAGCTCCGACAGGGCCTTGAGCCGGTGGTACTCGCTGAACGGGGTGCCGCGGGGCTCGAAGAACGGCTCCGGCGCCAGCATCAGGATGCGCACAGGCCAGTATTATGACCCACCTCCCCGCTTCGGGCAGTCCCGGGCAACCGCGTAAAGTGCAGTGTAAAGCCTCGCCCTCGACCTGCCGATACCTCCGCGTAAGGAGTAGTCCCGATGCAACGCCCGATTGCCGTGGCCCTCGTGGCCGCCGCCGCCTTCGTGGTCGTGGGGTGCGAGCAGGCGAAGAGCGCGAACCCCCTCAGCCCGTCGATTGCCGGTCCCATTCCCGGCGTGAACATCTCGGCACCGCAGACGCTGGAGCCCCCCGCCGGATCGGAGATCGTCCAGAGCGGCGACCTCGTGACACTGCTCATCGAGAACGCGCAGACCAACGGCGAGCGCCCCTTATGGCTGCAGATTCAGCTGGCGGGCGATCCCAGCTTCGCGAACCTGCTGCACCACGCCGACCGCGTGACGCCAGGCGAGGGCGGACGGACGAGCTACCGCATTCCCGAGTTCCTGTCGGCCGGCTCCACCTACTACTGGCGCGCCCGGGCGCTGGACGGCGCCAACACGGGCCCCTACTCCGCGGCGTCGAGCTTCCGCGTCGTCGAACCGGTCGTGCTCGAACCGCCGACGCCGCTCGAGCCCATCGGCGCCATCACCACCGTCACGCCGGTCTTCAAGATCCGCAACGGCCGCATCGCGGGCACGACGCAGGCGGTCTACCGCATCGAGGTCGGCACGGCGCCCGATCCCGCGTCGGTGGTGGCCGTCCTCACGGCCACGCCCGACCCGAGCGGGACGACGTCGGTGCCCGTGGGCACCATCCCCTACAACAGCACGTTCTACTGGCGCGTCTACGCCACCGACGGGGTGACGACGAGCGGCTACTCCGCTGCGGTGTCGTTCACGACGCCGGCGGCGCCCGGCACACCGGGGCCCGGCCCCGCGCCGGGCCCCGCGCCAGCGCCCGGCCCTGGCGGCGGCACGCGCACGCCGAACCCGCCAGCCGGCCAGCGGCTGCCGCTCCCGGGCTACGGCGCCGGCGTGGTCGAGCAGATCGCGCGCGAGTATCCGGGCGCGCTTCGCAACTCGTGCCAGGAGCACGGCGGGACGTGGGAGTTCATGGACCGCGTGGTGGACCGCCTGCGCACCTTCGACACGCGCTGGGGCTACAACGGCAAGCGCGGCAATGCGACCGACCCGTCGATGGACATCGTGGACTACAACTACGGCAGCCAGCCCGACCCGGGCACGACGGAGGTGTACATCATCGATATCCTGGGCGGGCACTGCGGATCCAACCCGACGCCGGCCTGGATCGATCAGACCCAGGCCACGCGGGAGGCGGGAACGATCGGGCGGTGGATCAGTCGGGGAAGGTTCTGAAGGGCCGCGACTGCGTCGCGGCAGGCCTCGCGGCTGACGCCGCTCGGTGGGCCGCCCTTCGGCCGGTCGGACCCAAACATCGGTACAAGCAAACGCCGGGGAGTTCCCCGGCGTTTGTCTTCTCGCGATCCCACGGCGACGAGGTCGCCGCCCTTACCGAGCGACGAGCGTTGCGAGGCCCACCGCGCCGAAGGCGCGGCCCTAGAACCTGACCCGCGCGCCGACTCCGGCCTGGAAACCACCCATGCCGCTTTCGACCACCACGCCGTTGCCAACCTCGACCTCGGCAGTAGCGCCGGAGAAGCGCATGAAGCCGCCGATGCCGAAGCGCAGGTTCTCACGCGTGTAGAAGATGTAGCTCACGTCCGCACCGACGTTGTACCCCACGGCGCTTTCCTTCCGCTCCGCGAAGCTCGGCGAGACGACCACCGACGAGAACGGCGGCCCCTGTTCGGCGACGGTCAGGTCGGCAACCACTTCCTGGTGGAGGCGGTAGAAGGACGGGCCGCCGTAGACGAAGACGTCGATGTTGTCGTTCCAGGGAATCATCCAGCCGATCATGAGGTGCGTGGCCGCCTCCTTGCGGTCCACGCCATCGATGGTGCTCGAGAAGTTGCGCGGGCGGTCGTAGAAGATGGGATGCGGGATGGTGCCTTCGATGGGCCCCTCCCCACTCCCGCTGCGCGCCGAGTAGCCGAGGGCCACGCCGACGTTACGCCACGCGCGGACGCCCACCGAGACGTCCAGCAGGGTGTCGGGGTCGAACTCCGCGGTCGTGGTCAGGCCACCGGTCTCGTCGTAGATGGTGAAGGGGCGGTTCGACGTGATGTCGGACTTGCTCGCGTCGAAGGCGAAATTGAAGCCGCCGAACACCCGATCCTCCCACGGCGTGGACTGGGCGAAGGCCGGCTGGCTCATCCCCACAAGCACGGCCGCCATCAACGCGGCCCGCATCGTTCTCTGCATCACGGCTCCTGGCTCCCTTCGTCGCACCAAACCAAACCACGGCAGTGTAGCATGCCGCGCGGTGCCGAACAGCGCGGCCGTGCGCATTGATGGGCCGAAATGCCTGTCAAATCGGCGACGGCTCGACTACAATGGCGAGCGGCCGTGGCCGGAACCACGCGTGGGTCGTCCCCGCCCCGGCACGGCACGAGGAGTAGCGCAACGATGATGAGGACGTTCTCGAAGGCGGGTGTGCCCCTGGCGGCTGCCGTCCTGATGGCCGCGTGCAGCGGCACCCCTGGCACCCCCACGTCGCCGTCGGCCGCGGCGGGCGGCGCGGCCACCGCGGCCGCGGACGGCTCCACGCTGAAGGTTTCGGCCCCCGTTCCGCTCGCGCCGGAGAACGGCACCCGCACGGATACGCTCGCGCCCGTGCTCGCGTGGCAGAACTCGACCGGCCGCTTCGCCGGCGGCCTCGACCTCACCTACGAGCTCGAAGTGAGCAGCGGTGGCACGGTCCTCTTCGCCACCACGGTGCCGTCGGGCGGCGGCAGCACCCAGTTCACGCCACCGGACGGCGAGTACGACACCGGCTACACGTGGCGCGTCCGGGCCCGGCTCGAGGGCGCGGCAGGGCCGTGGTCCCAGGCCTTCTCCTTCTCCACGCCGGAACAGCCAACCGCCGGCGGCCCGGTCGGCCCCCCGCGGAACATCGGTGTCAGCGAGGCCGTGGACATCATCTACGCCATCTACCAGGCAGGCCGCTACGACATCGGCACGCGCTCGACACGTGAGCAGCGCAATCGCTATCTCGAGATCGCGGTGGCCGCCCTCCACTATGGCCACGGGAAATGGAACCCGCGCGGACCGGATCCGAACTGGTGCATCAAGAACGGCGGCCCCGGCCGGCCGCAGGCCGACGACGTCATCGTCCGGTGCGATACGCGCGATGCGTGGGATCTCGTGCTCAGTATCGGCGGTCCCAGCCCGATCTGGCACACCGACTACATCGGCCGGCTCCCGGGCATCCAGGCGGTCTATCCGCCCAGCGTGAACGCGCTCGGCTTGCTGCCGCAGTAGGGAAGGCAGAGGGCAGAAGTCAGAAAGAGCCGTTGGATGAGCGGGGGCGGCCGCCGGGTGCGGCTGTCCCCGCTTTTCGTGTACCCTCGCAGGTTGTGGCTGAGCCGTCCACCTTCTACAAGAGCTTCTCCGAGAAGAAGCTCACCTCCTATGGCAGCGGGCGCCGCGGCAAGATCGAGCGGCACCGCCTGGCGCTGCTCCACCGCTACGCGAAGGCGCCGGGCGACATGTTCGAGATCGGGCCCGGGCACGGATCGCTGGCCGAGCAGGCCGTCGAAGCCGGCTGGAACTACACGGCCGTGGAAGCCAGCCCCATCCTCATCGACGTCCTGCGCGGCAAGGGCCTGAAGGTCATCGAGGCGTGGACCCCGCCGATGCCCATGGCCGACGCGTCCGCCGACGTGGTGTACGCCGACCAGGTGCTCGAGCACATGAGCGGCATCGACGCCGCACGCCAGTTCACGGCCGAGGCGCTCCGCTCGCTCCGGCCCGGAGGCGTCTTCTTCGTCGTCGTGCCCGACTACCTGAAAGAGCGCACGTTTTTCTGGGACGTGGACTACACGCACAACTTCGTGACCACCGAGCGGCGCGTGAAGCAGTTGTTCAACGACAGCGGCTTCGACATCCTGCACGTGGAGCGCGGCATCGGCGTGGCGACCGGCCTGGCACGCGACGCGCTGGCCGCCGCGGCGCTGCTGGTCAACCTGCCGGGCGTGAATGCGCTGTCGCGCCACACGGGGACCGAGGACTTCGTTTTCAAGGTGCGCAAGAACCTGTTCGAGACGCTGACGTTCGTTGCGCGGAAGCCGGGGTAGGCCGTCCACCATGGCGTACGAGTGGACGGTGGGCGGCGCTGCGCGCCGTACAGGCCGCGCTACGCGCGGTGGGCCTGCGGTGAGCGGCGCTGCGCGCCGTGGGTGCGCCTCCGGCGCGTGGGCCCGAGTGGGCGGCCCTGCGGGCCGTACGGGCGGCGCTGCGCGCCGTGGGCGCGCCTCCGGCGCGTGGGCCGGCCTCCGGCCGGTGGGGCCCACCGAGCGCGATGCGCGAGGCCTACCGCGCGCAGCGAGGCCCACCGCGCGCCCCGCGCGCGGCCCTGTCTCTCCCACGGACCCGCAGTGACGCGCGCTCTTCGCTCCACGTGGGTCCGCCTGATCTTCTCCGCCGCCATCCTGTGGTGGCTCTCCACCCGCATCGACATGGCCGAGGCGTGGCGGGCCATCGTCTCGATCAAGCGGGGCCACCTCGCGCTCGTGCTGCTGCTCGTGGCGCTCGACCGCGTCATCATGATCTACCGCTGGGTGCTGCTGCTCCGCGCCAGCGGCGTCCCCATCACCACCGCGAAGGCCGCGGACATCTTCCTCGTCAGCTCGTTCGTCGGCAGCTTCCTGCCCGCCGGCGTGGGCGCGGACGCGGCCCGCGCCTATAGCCTGCGGAGCCACACCCGCCTTGGCCACAGCTCCGACGCACCGGACCCGGGCGGCGGCGAGGCGCTGGCCTCGGTCGTCGTGGACCGCCTGCTCGGCACGCTGTCGCTCGGCCTGATGGGCATCGTCGGGCTGCTGGCGTGGACGTCGGCCGCCTCGAGCGACTGGCGCGTGCTGGCCATCATCGGCATCCTGATCGCGGTCAGCGTGGGAGCCTTCTGGGCGGACCACGCCGTGAAGGCCGTGCTGGCCGACCGCGCGCACGCCAGCCGGCTGGGGCGGGCGCTGCTCCGCCTCACCGACGCGGTGAGCCGCTACCGCGGCCGCGGCGGCACGCTCGCGCAGGTGTTCTCCTGGTCCGTCGCCATCCAGGTCATCCGCATCGTCGAGGCCTACGTGCTGGGCCTCGGGCTCGGTCTGACGGTGCCGTTCAGCTACTACCTGCTCTTCATGCCGCTCGGGCTGCTGATGCTCCTCCTGCCCATCTCGGTGAGCGGCTTCGGACTGCCGCAGGGGGTCTTCGTGTGGATGCTCCGGCCGGTTGGCGTGCCCGACGCGGCGTCCTTCGCGCTCTCGACGCTCATCGTGGTGACGGGGCTGGCCGGCAACATCCCGGGCCTGCTGCTGTGGTTGCGACGGGACCGAGAAATCCTGTAAAATCTATAACTTACATGGCACAGGTCTACGCAGCTAAGTATCTCGCGAAGGCGGCCCTCAGCGCCCCCCGCGACCTGGTGCGAGCCGCCGTCGCGAAGTACACGCCGCTCCACCCCACCGTCTTCATCTTCCACTGCACCTTCGTCTGTGACGCCCGCTGCGAGATGTGCAGCAACTGGACGCGCGGCAACCGCAAGGAAGACATGACGCTCGAGCAGATCGAGCGGGCCTTCGGTTCCACTCTGTGGAAGGACATCGAGAACGCCTCCATCTCCGGCGGCGAACCCACCACGCGCAACGACCTGGTGGACATCGCGCGGCTGATGATCGACAAGTTCCCGAAGCTCCGGAAGCTCACGCTGAACACCACCGGGATCACGCACCACCGCGCCATCCCGATGCTCACGAAGATCGTGGAGCTCTGCAACGACCGCGGGGTCATCTTCTCGACGCGCGTCTCCATCGACGGCGTCAACGAGATGCACGGCCGCGTGCGGAACGTGAAGAACGCCTTCGAAAAGGCCGGCAAGACCATCGCGGCCATGAAGGAGCTGCAGAAGACCCGCCGCTTCAACTTCGGGATCTCCTCCACCATCTTCGAGACGAACCTCGACGATGCGGAGAACATCCTGGCATGGGCGAGGAAGGAGAAGCTGGACATCGTCTTCAACATGGTCCGCTTCACCGACGCGATGCTCGGCAACAGCGAGCTCGAGGGCAAGCTCCGGCCGATGGGCGTGCAGGAGCAGCGCATGCGGAAGTTCTTCCTGGACCGCGTGCGGCAGGACCCGCTGCTCGACGGCCAGAACTACATCTACATGCACTACGCGGACATGATCGCCAACGGCTACCACCGTACGGCGCCGTGCCCGTTCCAGACCCAGGGCATCATGCTCAACCCGAACGGCGACCTGTTCTTCTGCGAGAACAGCGACATCGTCGGGAACGTGACGCAGGAGGATCCGGAGGCCATCTACTTCCGCGAGACCTCGCAGGAGCACCGCCGCCACATCCGGGACGAGAAGTGCCCCACGTGCCTCAGCCCGTGCCAGATGAACGTAGCCGCCATCAAGCAGGTGGTGCCCTACGCGCGCTTCCTGGTACGGGCCTCCATGGAGAAGCGGCGCTCCGGCGGTGAGTTGCCCGCGCCGCAGCCGCCCGCGCCGCCGCCTGCCGAGCAGCCGCCTGCGGCCATGTAGTCTGGGGCCTGGGGCGGGACGTCCTCGTCGTTCCTCTCTCCAGAAGTCAGGCTACCGTCACGGTCGCCAGTCGGGTACGCGGTCGTTGCCAGGCCCGCTGGTGAGCCGGGTGATGGCACCCGGGCGCGCGGCCTCGGTGATGGCCAGGTCCCAGTCCTCGCCGTCGTGGTGCTCCGGGCTCACCGAGAACGCCAGGTAGCGCCCGTCCGGCGAGTATGCCGGGTAGTAGGACCAGAGCTGCCGGTCGGCGACGAGCGTGCGGCGGTTGGACTCGGTGACGGCCTCGAGCCGGGACGGCTCCGAGTCCAGGTGCACGAAGGCGAGTTCGTTCGTATCTGGTGAGAACGCCGGCCGGCACGCGCCGCCGCTGGCGCCGACGGTTCGCGTCTCGCCGGTTTCGAGATTCAGGAGTTGGACCTTGAAGCCGATCAGCAACTGACTGGAGTACGCCAGGTAGCGCCCATCCGGCGAGGTGGCCGGCATGATGGCGCGCGACAGGCCAGACGTCACCCGGTCCACTCTCCTGTCTCCCAGCCACACGCGAAAGATCTCCCCGCGGCCATTCCGCTCGCTGGTGAAGAAGAGGCTCTGCCCGTCGGCGGCCCACGCCGGGTCCTGATCGGGGGCGGCATGGTCCGTCAGGCGCACCATGTTCGAGCCGTCCGCGTGCATGACGTAGATGTCGACGTTACCGCCGCCCGCGCGCGTGGAGCTGAAGGCGATGCGCGCGCCGTCCGGCGACCAGCTGGGCTCCTCGTCCATCCACGCGCCCGGGCTTCCCACGCGGCGGATGGCGCGTGTCGCGACGTCGATGACGAAGATGCGCGGCGGCCCCTCGCGGTCCGACTGGAAGACGATCTCGCCGGCGGGGCGCGGCTGCGCCGCGCGAGCCGCTACTTCCGGCAGAACGCCATGAGGTGCCAGCCCAACGGCCGCACCCAGGACCGCGGCAGCGCGTTGAAGGTTCCGACGAAACACGTGTTGAACACCCACCCCTTCCAGCCGCCGTGCAGGCGCGACTTCACCGGGAACCGCTCCGGGACGATGCGCGAGTCGGCAAAGGGCGCGAGCAGCGCGCGGAACTCGCCGATGGAGAACTTGCGCAGGCACGGCGCGTCCTCGTGCTCGAGCGCCACCTTCATGACCTTCGACAGGGCGTTCAACCACGAGAGGCGGTTGTAGACCATGAAGATGGCCGTGCCGCCCGGCTTGAGCACGCGATGGCACTCACGCACCAGCTTCGCCGGATCGGCCGTGTACTGTATGACGCCGTGGCCGTACACGTGGTCGAAACTGGCGTCTGGATACGGCAGCGCTTCCCCGTTGGCCACGCGCAGCTCGACCGGCGCCAGGCCGTGGAGATCGAAGTTCCTGGCCGCCAGGTCGATGGCCGTCTTCGAGAGATCCACACCGGTGACGAGGGCGCCGCCCCTGGCGAAGCGCACGAGATCCGTGCCGATGCCACAGCCGACCTCGAGGAGCGTCTCCCCCTTGAAGCCGCCGAAATCCACGAGCTGGGGCAGGTAGCGGAGCTTGTCGAAGCGGTACTCGTCGAGGTCGTCGAAGAACCCGAGGGTGCCGACGGGCTCGTCGGTCATCTCGAGGTCGTGGATGCGCTCGTTCCAGTACCGCTGAATCTCGTCGATCATCACTCCTCGTGCGGGATGGCGCCGGTTGAGGGATCCGCCGATGGCGCCGGGGATGCCCCACGGGCCCGCAGGGGCCGGGCCGGCAAACCGTTATCGTACAATGAACGTTCGATGGTGCGCGACCTCCGCGCTCTGGCGGACACCCGGTTCGACGTGCTCGTGATCGGCGCGGGCGTCTACGGCGCCGCCACCGCCTGGGACGCGGCCGCGCGCGGGTTGTCGGTGGCCCTGGTGGACCGCGGCGACGTCGGCGGCGGCACGTCGTTCCACAACCTCAAGACGCTGCACGGCGGGCTGCGCTCGCTGCAGGCCCTGGACGTCCGGCAGATGCGCCGCTTCATCCGCGAGCGCCGCGCGCTGGCCCGCATCGTGCCGCACCTGGTGCGGCCGCTGCCGTTCGTCGTGCCCACCACCCGGGATCCCAGGCGCAGCGCGCTCGTCATGCGCGTGGCCCTCGCCATCAACGACGTCGTCGCGCGCGACCGGAACGACGGCGTTTCGGACCCCGCCCTGCAGCTGCCCGAGGGCCGCGTGGTCTCGAGGCAGGACGCCCTGCGGCTCAACCCGCTGGTGGCGCCGGACGGTGTCACGGGCGGCGCCGTCTGGTACGACTACCAGATGACGAACGCGGATCGCGTCACGCTGTCCTTCGTCCTCTCCGCGGCCGGGGCCGGCGCGGCCGTGGCCAATCACGTCTCCGCCGAGACGTTCCTCGTGGAGGACGGCCGCGTGACCGGCGCCCGTCTGCGGGATGGGCGGACCGACGCGTCTCTGGACGTGCGGGCGCGCGTGGTGGTGAATGCCGCCGGCGCGTGGGCCCCGGAACTGGTGCGCACGCTGCCCGACGGCGCGCGGACCGTGCCCGCGCTGCGCCTCTCGCGCGCGATGAACGTCGTGGTGGCGCACCCGGCCCGCTCGCACGCCTGCGGCGGCGTGGTCGACGGGCGCTTTCTCTTCATGGTCCCATGGCGAGACGTGTCCATCCTCGGCACCAGCCACGAGGCGCACGACGGCGGACCCGATGCGCTGGGCGTCACGAGCGCCGACCTGGACGCGTTGCTCTCCGAGGGACGCCGCGCGTTCCCGGGCGCCAGCCTGGATCGCGCCGGCGTGCGGCTGGTGCACCGCGGGCTGCTGCCCATGGTGTCCGGGCAGGGCGCCCACGTGAAGCTCCTCCGCGAAAGCGCCGTCGTGGACCACGCCACCCACGGCGTGCCGGGGCTGATCTCCATCCACGGCGTGCGCTACACCACGGCACGGCACACCGCCGACGAAGCGGTGAACACCGTGTTCCGCGCGCTGGGACACGGCAGCCCGCCGCCCTGCCGCACCGATCACGCACCGCTCTGGGGCGGCGGCATCAGCGACGTCGGCGCCTTCGTGAGAAACGCCGTGGACGTCGGCGAGTCGCCGGTCTCCCCGGACACGCTGGCGCGCCTGGCCGCGACCTACGGGACCGAGTACCACCGCGTGCTCAACATTGCCCGCGAGGCCCCCGCGCTCGGGGCCCCGATCGGCGAGGCCACGGACGTCACCGGCGCGGAGATCGTCTACGCCGCCCGACACGAGATGGCCCTCACGCTCGCCGACGCCCTCATCCGCCGCACCGAGGCAGGCTCGGCCGGCCATCCCGGCACCGATGCCGTGCAGCGCGCCGCGGGACTGATGGCCTGGGTCCACGGCTGGGAGGCGCGTCAGTTGGAGGAGGAAGTGGCCGCGGTGGAGGGGTTCTACAGGCTGCCAGAGTAGGCGCGCCCTTCGGGCCGCGTGGGCGGCCACGCACGTGGCCGCAGGCGCTCTCGCGTGGGCCCCACCGAGCCGCGAAGCGCCGGGGCCCTACCGCAAGTGCTCCGCCGCCCAGCGCTCGAAGACCATCAGCGGGAACAGCGTGTGCGCGTGGTTCTCGCGGCCGGCGACGTGCCCGTCCATCAGGCGCGTGACCTCGACCGGGTCGAACAGGCCGCGGGCGCCGATGCGGTCCGGGGCCAGCAGCGTGCGCATCAGCGGCTGCAGCTCGCGCCGCAGCCAGTTCTTCATCGGGATGCTGAAGCCTTCCTTCTTCCGCGTGAGGATCGCGTCCGGCAGGATGCCCGTCATCGCCTGCTTCAGCACCCACTTGCGCTCGCGGTTCCTGATCTTCAGGTGCGCCGGCATCGAGAAGGCCAGTTCCATGACGTCTGCGTCCAGGAAGGGCGCGCGCGTCTCGAGCGAGGTGGCCATCGCCATCCGGTCCACCTTCACCAGGATGTCGTCCGCCAGGTAGAGGCTCAGGTCCGCGTACAGCTGCCGGTTCAGCACATCGTCCTGCGAGAAGCGGCCCAGGGCCTCGCGCACGGGCGCGTAGACGTCGTGCGCGCGGAGACGATCCCGCAGCCCACCCGCGTAGAGCCGCGCCTTGGCCGCGGCGCCCAGGTAGACCATCCAGCGGTAGTGACCGAGGTCGCCCGGTGCCGTCGTGGCGCCCGCCGTGAAGCGCTTCACCTTGTTGACCAGGCCCTTCTTCTTCTCCGTGGGCGGAAGGGTGGCCGCCACCGCCGCCAGCGCGGGCATCAGGGCCTCGCCCAGGCCGCCCAGCCTCGCGGCCAGCGCCTGTGCCTCGTAGGCGTCGTAGCCGCCGAAGAGCTCGTCGCCGCCATCGCCCGACAGCGCGACGGTCACGTGCTCGCGCGCCATCGACGACACCATGTAGGTCGGGAACATCGAGACGTCGGCGAACGGCTCGTCCAGGTGGACGACGAGCCTGTCGAACAGCGACTCGAGGTCCGGCGTGACGGTGCGCTCCCGATGGTTCGTCCTGAACGCCGCGGCCACTTCCCTCGCGAAGGCCAGCTCGTTGTAGCTGCCGTCGTCGAAGCCCATGCTGAAGGTGTTGATGGGCAGTCGCGAGGCCTCGGCCATGAACGCCACCAGCGAGCTCGAATCGATGCCGCCGGAGAGGAACGCGCCGAGCGGCACGTCCGCCATCATCTGGCTGATCACCGCGTGCCGCAGGCGATCCCGCAGCGCCTCGATGGCATCCGCGTCCGTCCACTCCTTCAGCACGACAGAGGCCGCGTCCCAGTAGCGCTTCACCTCGACCTGGCCGTCGCGATAGGTGAGGTAGCTCGCCGGCGGCAGCTTCCGCACGCTCTTCAGGATGGTGCGGGGCGCGAGGATGTACTCGTAGGTGAGGAACTCGTCCAGCGCCTCCGGGTCCAGCTCGCGTGACACCTCGGGACGCACCAGCAGCGCCTTGACCTCGGAGGCGAGCCGCAGGCCCTGCGGCGTGTTCGTCCAGTAGAGCGGTTTCTCCCCCGCCCGATCCCGCGCGGCGAGGAGCGTCTGTGTGCGCCCGTCCCACAGCGCCAGCGCGAACATTCCGCGGAGCCGCACGAGGAAGTCCGGGCCCCACTGCTCGTAGGCGTGAACCAGCACCTCGATGTCGGAGTGGGACCGGAAGGCGTGGCCGAAACCTTCCAGCTCGCGGCGTAGTTCCGGGAAGTTGTAGATCTCACCGTTGGCGACGAGCTGGATGTTCCCGGCCTCGTTGGTGAACGGCTGCTGCCCGCCGGCAAGGTCCACGATGGCGAGCCGACGCATCGCCAACCCCACGCCAGGCAGGATCACGTGCCCTTCGTCATCCGGGCCACGGTGCACGAGCGTGCGCACCATCCGCTGCAGTTCCGCCTCGGGGACGGGGCGGGTCAGGTCCGATTCGACGAGGCCGACGATGCCGCACATGGGGCTTGGGGCTTGGGGCTTGGGGCTTGGGCTAATGCGACTCCCGGCGGTCTCTCATCACTCTTGCCGGAATGCCCGTCGCGATGGCGAACTCCGGGATCTCTCCCACCACCACCGCGCCGGCGCCGATGATGGCGTCGCGGCCAATCGTCGAGCCGTCGGTGACCACGACGTGCGTGCCCAGCCAGACGCCGTCGCCCACGTCGATGCCGCGGGCGGTCCGGCCCTGCTCGAGCACGGGGATGTCCACCCGATCGTACAGGTGATCCCCGCCCACCAGGTAGGTGTAGGCCGCCATGAGGATGCGCTTCCCCACCCGCACGCGCGAGGCCGAGAAGATCTCGCAGTTGAAGCCGAGGTTCGCGTTGTCCTCGATGAGGATGTCGCCGTTCTTGCAGCTCAGGATGGTGTTGCGTCCGACGAACACGCCGTTGCCGATCACGAGGCCGCGGTTGTCGGTGCCCTTCGCGTCGAGGCAGCACTGGTCGTCGATGACTACGTTGTCGCCGATCTCGATCTTGTGGGGATGGCGCAGCGTGACGTTCACGCCGAAGACGACATTCCTCCCGACGCGGCCCATCACCAGCGGGTAGAGCTTCGCGCGGAGGAACAGGCCGAGCGCGCCGGGGACCCAGCTCGCCAGCAGCAGGACCAGCTCGTACCGGACCAGGGGCCACAGGCCGGGGCGCCCGATCACCAGCTCCCGGTACTTGTCCACCCTGGAGCGCTTCTCGTCGAACAGCTCCTGCTGAATGACCGTGATGCGCGGATCGTGCCCGCGCGTCGGCCTACTGGTCGGCCTACTGGTGCCTGGCACCGTTACCCCTGATCCTGTGGCAGAAATTGCAAGGGTGGCAGCTATGGCAGCGATTTTCCATGTTACCGTGCCAGGCCCCGGCCATCAGCCGTCGACCGTCGCGAACTCCGTCGTCTGCCGGATCTCGCGGATGACGTAGGTGGGCTTGTTCTGCGACTCGTAGTAGGTGCGCGCCAGCAGTTCCGCCAGCAGGCCGAAGGTGACCAGCTGCACGCCGATGAAGAGCAGCATCATGCCGAGCAGCAGCAGCGGCCGGTCGCCAATGGCCTGGCGCTCGAACAACCGCACGTAGCCGAGATACCCGGTGATGAGCGTGCCCAGGCCGAAGGCGCCCAGCCCCAGCAGGCCGAAGATCTGCAGCGGCCGCGTCGAGTAGTTCAGCAGGAACTTCACGGTGGCGAGGTCCAGGATCACGCGGATCGTGCGTGACAGGCCGTACTTCGACGAGCCGGCCTCCCGCGCGCGGTGGTTCACCACCACCTCGTCGATCGACACGCCCTGCTGGCTGGCGATGGCGGGCAGGAACCGGTGCATCTCCCCGTAGAGCCTGAGCGGCTTGATGACCTCGGCGCGGAACACCTTGAGCGAGCAGCCGTAGTCGTGCAGCTCCACGCCCGTGGCCCACGAGATGAGCTTGTTGGCCAGGATGGACGGGACACGGCGCGTGATGAACGTGTCCTTCCGGTCCTTCCGCCAGCCGCAGACGATGTCGTGGCCGGCCTCGATGCGGGCGACCATCTGCGGGATGTCGCGCGGGTCGTTCTGGAGATCCCCGTCGGAGAGCACCACGAGGCGCCCGCGCGCGTAGGCGATTCCGGCGGCAAACGCCGCGGTCTGCCCGAAGTTGCGGCGAAAACGGATGACGCGCAGCCGCGGATCGCGGGCCTGGAAGCCCGCCAGCTGCGGGAACGTGTCGTCGCGGCTCCCGTCGTCCACGATGACGAGCTCGTAGCTGCGCCCATACTGACCGAGCACCTCGGTCAGCTCGTCATACAGACGCGTGATGTTGGGCGACTCGTTGTAGACCGGGATGACGATCGAGAGCTCGGGAGTCATCGAGCGAGGCAATCGGGTCATTATATATCCTTCGCGTGCCGCGCTTCGACATCCTTTCGCGCCGGGTCGGCGGGCTGGCTCTCCTGGTGGGCCTGGCCGCCGCGGCCCTCTATGCCCGCGCGGGGCTCACGCTGAGCCACTACGACGCCAAGGCCCATCTGGTGGTGTCCCGGCGCATCCTCGACAGCATCACGCCCGGCTGGGAGCAGATTGGCGCCGTCTGGCTGCCACTCCCTCACGTGCTGAACATGCTGCCGGTTCAGGTGGACGCCCTCTACCGGACCGGTGCCTTCGCCATCCTCGTATCCATCGTGTCGCTCGGGCTGGGCGCCGCGGCCATCACCGCCATCGTGATGCGCCTGACCGGATCGCGCGCGGGCGCGGTGCTGGGCGCCGTGCTGTTCGCAACCAACCCCAACGTGCTCTATCTGCACGCCACGCCGATGACCGAGCCGCTGCTCTTCGGCACGACGCTCGTGTGCGCCTGGCTGCTCACGAACTGGGCCACCGCGCCGAGCCTGGCCGTGCCGCGCGTGCTGGGCTGGTGGATGGTGGCGGCCTGCCTGACACGCTATGAAGCCTGGCCCATCGTCGGCTTGATGGTACCGCTGGCCCTGTTCGCGCGCTGGCGGCGCGGCACACCGGCGCGAGACCTGGGACCGGCCGCATGGCAGATGGCGCGGTACCCGATTGGGGCGGCCGCGTTCTTCGTGCTCCTGAGTCGTGTCACCGTGGGCGAATGGTTCGTCAGCGGCGGGTTCTACGTCCCGGACCCGGAACTGCAGGGACAGCCGGCCGTGGTGTGGGCAAAGATCCTCGAAGGCACCCGCGACCTGGGCGGCGTGTGGATCGTCCGCCTGGCGCTCGCGTCGGTCGCCGCCGTCGGGCTCGCGGCCTGGTTCTGGCGCCAGGGCGCGGCGCTCCTGGTCCCGCTCGGGATGTTCGCCGCAGCGGCCCTTCCCTTCTCGGCCTACCTCTCGGGACATCCCTTCCGCATCCGCTACGAGATTCCCCTCGTGGTGGCGTCAGCCTTGGCGGCGGGGCTCGGCGTGGGCCTGACGCGCCGCGCGGCACCGGTCGTGGCCCTCATCGCGCTCGTCCTCGTGGGACGTGAAGCGCGCCCCTTCGACACGGACACGCCGATGACGCGCGAGGCGCAGCGGGACCGCGCGAACGGCATCGGCCGGCAGGCCGTCACCGCGTGCCTGGCGCGCGACTACCGGGGCGAAACCATCTTCGCCAGCATGGGCTCGCTCGCGCACTACATGCAGGAGCTGTCGTCGATCGGGCTCGGCATCCGGGACTTCCTCCACGAAGGCAACCACCCGATGTGGGACCACGCGGTCGTCGTGGGCGGCGCGCCCTTCGCGGGGTGGATGCTCGTGGAGGAAGCCGCCGAGGGCGGCGACGTGCTCGCGCAGCAGATCCGCGCGAACCCCGCGTTCACCGACGGCTACGAGCGCGTGTGCGAGGGGGGGAACGTGGCGCTGTACCGGCGGATCCGACAGAGTCGGCAGTAGGCGCGCCGCGTGGGCCTCGCTCCGCTCGGTAAGGGCCGCGCTTTCGCGCGGTAGGGAAACGTCCCCACGGCGCGAAGCGCCGCCCTCCCCGCGGCGAAGCCGCGCCCGCGCAATGGGCCCACGGCGCGCCAGCGCTGCCCACGCGGCAAAGCCGCGCCCAGCCGGCGCGCCTACCTCGCGCCTCTGTAAATCTCCAGCATCCGCTCGTGCAGGAGGCCGTTGGACGCGAGGATGTGGCCGTTGGCGGGCACCCAGGGGCCGCCGTCGAGGGCGGTGACGCGGCCACCGGCCTCCTGGACGATGAGCGCGCCGGCCATGGTGTCCCAGGGCTGGAGGCTCTCCTCCCAGAAGCCGTCCATGCGGCCCGCGGCGACGTAGCAGAGATCGATGGCCGCCGAGCCCAGGCGACGCACGGCGCGGGCGCGGCTGATGTAGGCACCGAACACCTTCAGGTAGCGCTCCGGCTGCTGCTGCACGGTATAGGGGAACCCCGTCACGAGCAGCGCGTCGATGATGTCCGGCGTCGCCGACACCTTCATCGGCTCGCCGTTCAGCCATGCGCCGACACCACGCTCCGCCGTGAAGAGTTCCTGGCGCGTGGCGTCGTAGATGGCCGCCACTTCCGCCTGGCCGTCGATCTCCAGGGCGAGCGACGCGCAGAAGATGGGCAGGCCGTGCGCATAGTTCGTGGTGCCGTCCAGCGGATCGAAGACCCAGCGGCACCGCGCGCCCGTGGCCGCACCCCCCATTTCCTCGGCCAGCACGTCGTGATCGGGGAACCGCTCCGCAATCATCGCGCGGAACATGCGCTCCACTTCCAGATCGACCTCGGTCACGAGATCGATGGCGCCCTTCTTGTCCACGCGGACGCCCGATCGGAACTTCGACAGGTGGATGCCACCGGCGCGGACAACGGCTTCGACCGCGGTGGCCAGGAAGGCAGGATCGGGGCTCACGATTCGGTCGGAACCGCCTTCAGCTTCTTCAGCATGCGCACTTCCATGCCCCCCTCGGAGGCACGCTGCAGGGTCACATCGTCCATGTAGTTGCGCATGAAGAGGATGCCGCGGCCGCTGCCCTTCATGATGTTCTCGGGGGCCAGCGGGTCCGGGATGTCCTCGGGGTCGAACCCCTCGCCCTGGTCCGCGACGCGGACGGTCATGTGATCCCGGGGCTCCACGGTGAACTCGACGATGACGCGCTTGGCCTGGTCGTTCTGGTTGCCGTGCTTGATGGCGTTGACCACCGACTCGCGCACGGCCACGCTGACCTCGTAGAGCTGATCCTCGTCGAGGCCGGTGAGGCGGCCGATGTAGTCGCTGACGACCTGGACGAAGTCCAGCATGTCGAACGCGCTGCAGAACTCCAGTCGGACGGTGGGAGGCGACGGGCTCATCGGGTCCCGCGTTCGGGGGCGCGCCGGACGTTCAACATCTGTGCGCGTTTAAGTACCATAGCGCCCGAAAGCCGGTCAAGTTGCTATAGTTGTGCCAGTGCCTCTCGTGATTGCCCCGGCTGGGACGGTGCGGGGCCGGATCCAGGTTCCCGGCGACAAATCCATCTCGCATCGCTATGCGATCTTATCGGCACTGGCCGACGGTCGCTCCACGATCGCCAACTATGCGCCCGGAGCCGACTGCCAGTCCACACTGGCCTGCCTGGCGGCCCTTGGGGTGATGGTCGAGCGCCCGGCCGGCCCCGACGGCCGCGTCGGGATCACCGGTCGCGGCCTGGGCGGGCTGGTCCCACCCGCCGCCCCCCTGGACTGCGGCAACTCCGGCACGACGCTGCGGCTGATGGCCGGTGTGCTGGCCGCGCACCCCTTCGACGCCACCTTGTTCGGCGACGCGTCGCTCTCGCGCCGTCCCATGCGCCGGGTGATGGTGCCGCTCTCCGAGATGGGCGCGAGGTTCGAGGCCGCCCCGGGCGACCGCCCGCCGGTCCTCATCCACGGTGCGCGCCTGCGCCCCATCCATTACCGGCCGGACGTCCCCAGCGCCCAGGTGAAGAGCGCCGTGCTGCTGGCGGGCCTGCAGACCGAGGGGACCACGGCGGTGACCGAGCCGGCGTCCACACGCGACCACACCGAGCGGGCGCTGGACGCGTTCGGGATTCCGCCGCAGGTGGCAGGGCGGACCATCTCGGTCCAGGGCGGGCGTCGGCTGGTGGCGCAGGACCTGACCGTGCCGGGCGACCTCTCGTCCGCGGCGTTTCCGGCCGTGGCGGCCGCGGCGCTGGCGGGTTCGGACGTGACCATCGACGGCGTCGGCCTCAATCCCAGCCGCGCGGCCATCCTGGATCTGCTGCGCCGCTTTGGCGCCGTCGTGGACGCGCAGGTCACCACGGTGCGCCACGGCGAGCCCGTGGGCCACATCCGTGTGCGGCACGGGGCGCTCGAGCCGGTGGAGGTGCGGCCGGACGAGGTGCCGGACGTGATCGATGAGCTGCCCGTGCTGGCGGCCCTGGCCACGTTCGGCGGCGGCCTCACGGTGGGCGGCGCGGGCGAGTTGCGCGTCAAGGAAAGCGATCGGATCTCGGCCCTCGTCGGCGGCCTCCGGGCCATGGGCGCCGACGCCGACGAGCGCCCGGATGGCTTCACGATCCGGCCGACCCGGCCGCTGGCCGGCGGCGTGGTGGACGCGCACGGCGACCACCGCCTGGCCATGGCCTTTGCCATCGCCGCGCTCGGCGCGACCGGCCCGACCACCATTGCGGGCGCAGAGGTCGTGGCGGTGTCCTACCCCTCGTTCTTCGACGATCTCGACCGGCTGCGCGCGTGAAGACGGACAAGATCTACCTGGTGGGCTTCATGGGGGCCGGCAAGTCCACGCTCGCCCGCGGGCTGGCGAAACGGCTGGACTGGCGGGTCGAGGACATCGACGAACGGATCGAGCGGCACGAGCGCAAGGACGTCGCCAGCATCTTCCGGCAGCACGGCGAGCCGTACTTCCGCGTAGCGGAACGCGCGGCCCTCATCGACCTGCTGCCCCAGCGCGGCACGGTGGTGGCCACCGGCGGCGGCACGTTCGTCGATCCAGCCAATCGCGAGCTGATGCTGCGCGACGGCGTGGTCATCTGGCTGGACGTCCCCTTCTCGACCATCCTCGACCGGGTCCCGCTGGACGGCCGCCGGCCCCTGGCCTCGGACCGCGCCGCGCTGGAGGCGCTTTATAATCAGCGCCTCGCCGCCTATCGTCTGGCCCACGTCCGGGTCGATGCGGGCCGCGGTCCCGTGGATCTGCTGGTCGACCAAATCGTGGACGGGCTGGAAACCTGATGCGCTACCTCGTGATCAGCGACATTCACGCGAACCTCGAGGCCTTCGAGGCGGTGATGGCGGCGGCCTCGCCTCTGGGCTGGGACCGCGTGCTCGTCCTCGGCGACCTGGTCGGGTACGGCGCGGATCCCAACGCCGTCATCGACCGCGTGCGCGCGATGGCGCCGCACGCGGTCATCCGCGGCAACCACGACAAGGTGGGATCGGGCGTCGAGTCGGCGGACGGTTTCAACGCCGTGGCGCGCAGCGCCATCCACTGGACGCTGGACGCCCTCACCGACGAGAACCGCGCCTGGCTGGCGGCGCTGCCGGCCGGCCCGGTGCAGGTGGACGAGGTGATCGAGATCTGCCACGGCACCCCCTTCGACGAGGACGCCTACGTCTTCGACGATCTGGACGCGCTGCGCGCGCTGCACGCCTCGAAGCGCCAGCTGTGCCTCTTCGGCCACACGCACGTGCAGGTGGGCTACAGCCTCGCGAACAGCCAGTTCGCGGTGGAAACGGCCAGCGACGTGCGTCCCCTGGAGGTGGCCCTCGACGGCCAGGCCCGCTACCTGCTCAACCCCGGCTCGGTGGGCCAACCGCGCGACGGCGACCCGCGCGCCGGCTTTGCGCTGGTGGACACCGAGCAGCAGCGCGCCACGATCCACCGCATCCCCTACGCCGTGGCGCAGGCGCAGGCGCGCATTCTCGAAGCGGGACTGCCCGAGATTCTGGCGGAGCGGCTGGGGGTGGGACGGTGAGTTGCGCCCATTGATGATTGCCTGTTGATGATTGACAATCGCAATGGGCTGCGGCGCGAGCGCACTCAGTGCCTGGCCGCTTCCTTGCGCTCGCGCCGTTTCAGTTCGGCCGCAAAGGCGTCCTGCGCGGCCCGCGAGCCCAGCACCCAGCCAATCACGACCCCGACGAGGATGCTGAACGGGATGTAGATGAAGTGCGCGGCGGACGGAATGCCGATCTCCATCTAGCGCCTCCGCTGCTCGAGCGCGGCGATCTCGCTCTCGGCCTTCTGCAGCCGCCGGCCGAGCGACCAGACGTAGCCCACGACCACGATCCACACGAAGCCGTACGCGGCCGCGACGAGGTTGATGGCGGGGATCTGCTCCTCGGGCGGCGCCTCCTCCATCGGCACGAACTCGTCGGCCGACGGCTGCGGCTGGGCCACGAGCGCGGCGGGGGCCGCCGTGAGCAGGGCGGCGAGGAACAGGGCTCGGCAGAATCGCATCACGCTTCGTCCTCGGCAAGGTAGAGGTCTTCGATCCGCACACGCTGGCGCTCGAGGCGCGCCCGCATGCCGAGCAGGGCCAGGAACAAGAGGAAGAACGCCGTGATGCAGAACCACAGCGGCCCGCCCATCTGCACCGGCAGCGTCGGCACCACCGAGGTCTGCGGGTGCAGCGTCCGCCACACGTTCACCGACACGAAGATGAAGGGCACGTTGGCCAGCCCGAAGAGCGCCATGCCGGCACCCAGCTTGTCGGCCCCTGGCCCGCCGTAGCGGCGCAGCAGCAGGTAGGCGACGAAGATCATCCACAGGATGAGGCTCGAGGTGAGCCGCGCGTCCCACACCCACCAGATGCCCCACGCCTTCCGCGCCCACAGCGGGCCGGTGACCAGCGTGATGATGCCGAAGACCACGGCCAGCTCCGCCGCCGCCAGCGCCCAGCCGTCCATGTCGCGCTTCTTCCCGAACAGGAACATGGCGCTCGCCGTGCCCGCGATGATCGCCGCCAGGAGGAACAGCCACGCTGCCGGCATGTGGAAGTAGAAAATCTTCTGCACGAGGCCCATCGTCGCCTCGTACGGCGCCGCATCGATGATCCACGGCGCCACCGCGAGCATCGCGCCAGCCAGGGCAAGCTCAATCTGATTCAGCTTCGTCATCAGAAGTTCGCGGGGACAAACGTCCCGGCGCTCCGTACCCCGTACCCCAAGCCCCAAGTCCCAAGTCCCAAGTCCCAAGTCCCAAGTCCCACTACTCCGTCATCACCGGCTCGAACGTCCAGAGCGCCAGTGTCACGAACACCACGTCGAAGAAGACCAGCAGCGCAATCCAGAAGCGCGCCAGCGCCTCGTCCGGCGTTCCCTGGAAGAGCGCCGCCGTCCCGCGGACCCCCGCGATCATGACCGGAACCGTGATGGGATACAACAGGATCGGCAGCATCACGTCCCGGCTGCGCGCGCGTACCAGCATCGCGGCGAAGAGCGTCCCCACGGCGGCGAAGCCCGTGGTGCCCGCCAGCAGCAGGGCGGCCAGGTGGACCGGGTGTCCCAGGATGGGCGCCTGGAACAGCAGGCCCACCAGCGGCACCAGCACCATCTCGACCAGGGCCATCAGGAGCAGCATTCCGGCGAGCTTGCCGGCATAGATGGCCGGGCGATCGGCCGGCGCGAGCATCAGGGCGCGCAGCGTGTCGGCCTGCCGCTCGCGCTCGAAGGTGCGACCCAGCGCCAGCGTGCCCGAGAAAGCCGTGGCGATCCAGAGGATGGCGGCCGACACGTCGCCCACCGGGGTGCCCTCGCGGACCAGGCCGAAGGCGAACACCAGGACCACGGTGAGCGCGAAGAAGAGCGTCGTGGACACGACCTCGAGGCTGCGTGCCTCGACCATCAGATCCTTCCGCACCACGAGCCACGCCACACGGAAGAAGTCCTTCATGACGCCATGATCGCGGCGTGATAGCGATCGCGCAGCGGCCCCTCCCCCGTGCCCACGCTCATCAGGCGGCCGTTCCTGAGGAACAGCTCGCGCGTGAGCAGGCCGTCCACCACGTCGAGGTCGTGCGTGGCCAGCACGATGAGCACGCCGCGCGCCTGCTCCTCGCGGAGCCGCGCCACCAGCGCGGCGGCCGACGCCTGGTCCAGCCCGGTGAACGGCTCGTCGAGCAGCAGCAGCCGCGGGCCGTGCAGCAGCGCGCGCTCCAGCGCCACGCGCTGGCGCATCCCGCGCGAATACCCGGAGACGTGGTCGTGGGCGCGCTCGCCCAGCCCGGCGCGATCGAGCGCCGCCGTCGCCCGCGCGGGTGCATCCCTCAGGCCGTACATCCGCCCGAAGAAGACCAGGTTCTCGAACGCCGTCAGCTCGGGATAGAGGAACAGATCGTGCCCGAGCATCCCAATACGCGCCCGCAGGCCCGCCCCGCCCTTCTCCGCCGTCACCGTGCCGTACTCCACGGTGCCTTCGGACGGCGCCAGCAGGGTGCCCAGGATGGCCAGCAGCGTGGACTTGCCGGCGCCGTTCGGTCCGAGCAGCCCGACGATGTCGCCGGCATCGCAGGTGAAGGTCACGCGCGACAGCGCCTTGCGTCGGCCGTAGTGGCGGGACAGGCTGGAGACCGACAGGCGCGCAAAGTCGTCGATCACGCGGCGGCCCCCTGGCCGCCCCCCGGGGCCTCGTCCAGCTCCGCAAGCACGCGCTCGAGCTCGGCCAGCAGGGCGGGCCGGCGCTCGCCGTCCTTCGCCTTCGCCTTGCCGGCGCGCCGTCGCTCTTCGATGGCCACTAGCTCGCGCATCAGGCGGGCGCGCTCGTCCTCGAGCGAGGCCCGCGCGGGCTTCTGCGATGGCGAGAAGCCCCAGACGAGGAATGCCGCGATGACCACGAAGGCCAGGCCCACGGCAATCCAGCGCGGCGTCATGTCGTGCACCGGGAGGTCCGTGAGGGTCACGGTCAGGACGTCCCCGGCGGCCAGCCGCGGGCCGTTGGCCAGCGTGAACAGCCTGCCGCCGTCGGCGTTCACCGTCTCCACCGTCGGGAGCTGGGCGGAGGTCATCTGGAGCGCGCCAATTTTCTCGACGGCCACGAACGGCTGCTCGAACGCCGCGGGCCACGCCTGCCGGAAGGTGTAGCGCCTCCCGACGTCCGGCATCGAGAACCCGATCTGCACGCTGGTCACACCCGGCGCGAACGGGCCGGTGACGCGCACCACCTCGCCGCGCGCCGTGGCCTGTGTCGTGGATCCCTGCATCAGCGTGGGGCTCTGGGCACCGTCCGGCAGCTGGATGTCCAGCGGACCGCCCGGGTCGATGGGCGTGCGTGCGTTGTTCACGATGTCGAGCAGGTAGAACACGGTCAGGACATCGTTCTGGAACTCGAAGATGACGCGCGACTGGCCGCCGAACACCACCGCCCCCGGACGCGCCGGCTCCTGGGCGGCCGCGTCGGCCGCGGCCCGCTCCTTCGCGGCAGCCGCGGACACCCCGGCCACCAGGGCCACGCGCACGCCACCGCGGGCAGGGACCGGCAGCTCCTGCGACACCAGCATCTCGCCGTCCACCGTCGTCGTGGCCACGACCGTGGAACCGGCCGGGAAGCCGGTGAACTCGGCGCGCCCCTGCTCGTCGGTGGTCCCGGTCTTCGTCTCGCCGCCGCCGGTCACCGCCACGCTCTGTCCCACGACATTGTTGCCCATGCGCTCGCGGACGACGCGCACGGCGATGGTGCCATCCGGCAGCTCGCCAGCGGGGAGCGGAATGCCGGACATCTGGCCGGCATCGGGCCCCGCCACCTGGGCCAGCGCCGGCTGCGCGAGGATGAGTGCCAGCAGGCACGCCGCCACCAGCGCGGGACGCGCCGCGGGGCCTACGCGTGGAGTGATGTGCCGCATTGTTTGCAGAAACGCGCGTCGGCGTCGTTGTGGGTGGCGCAGGAAGGGCACGTGACGTCTTCGGGCCTCGAGGTCTTGGGGGCCTGGGTGTCGCGGGCCTGGGCCGTAACAAGGGTCGCCAGCTCGCGTTCGATCTGCTCCCGGTACCCGGTATTGGCGTCCAGCTGCTGCATGAGTCCGATGGCGCGCCGGCGCAGCCGCCCGCTCATGTCCTCGAAGTCCGCCTGCGACATCTTCTTCATCGCGTGGTCGAACTCCAGCTCCTTGATGGCGCGCAGCACGAGCGTCTTCTCGCGCTCGATCGCCGCGCGCGTGCGCCCGCCCGCCACCGTCGGCGCGCCGGCGATGGACGGCGCCGTCAGCGGCGAGAGCATGCGGTACGCGCCCAGGCCCACGAAGCTCGCGGAGACGATCGTGAGGCTGAGGACGATGATGTTGGCGAGCGACTGCCCCGTCGCCACGATGACCACGGCCGTCGCGCCGAGCATGCCGCACAGCAGGAAGAACTGCCAGGCCGGGAGGCCCTGGTCGGCGGTGGTGTCGGACGGGGACGACATGGTGCTCGGGTTCTGGGGTTCTGGGGTTCTGGAGTTCTGGGGTTCTGGGGTTCTGGGGTTCTGGGGTTCTGGGGTTCTGAGTCCTCGAGGTTTCCCGCGCGGCTGTGTGTCCCCTTCTGCCTTCTGTCTTCTGCCTCCCCCTAGTCCAGGTCCCGCAATTCGTCATCGAGGCGCGACCCGAGTGTACTGTCCTCGTTGAGGAGGGCCGCCTCGCTCGCCACGTTCGGCTGGCTGGACCAGCGGATGGCCACGAGGCCGGCGCCCAGGAGGCCGACCAGGCCCAGCACGTACGGCAGCAGCCAGGCCACGCGGCCCATGCCCTGGTCCGGTGGCGAGCTGAGGACGTGGTTGCCGCCCTGCTCCGACACGTAGTGCGCCAGGACCTCGGCCTCGGTCTTCCCTTCCTCCAGCATCGACGTCACGTCGGTCTTGACGATCGCGCAGTGGCCGCACGAGCACTCGCCCACCGGCAGCTTCGAGCAGCCGCCGCACCAGCAGGCCAGCTTCTTCGTGACGTCCTTGACGTCCTTCGAGAACACCTGCAGCCGCGAGTCGGTCGGGCTGTCCACGTGCTGCGCGCGCGCCAGGCCCGGCGCGAGCAGCAGCGCCAGGATGAGCATCGTCGCCGTCGCCGCCTCCGCGGGCATGCGGCTGGTGGCGAAGCTGATGGCGCGTTCCGGCAGCAGCGCGATGCCCGTGCCGATGGCCAGGATGCCGAAGCCGAGCCAGATCCAGTTCACGAGCGGGTTGATGTGCACCTCGACGCTGGCGGTCTGGTCCTGCAGCTCGAAGGCGGGCATCACGATGTACAGGTCCTCGGCGAACGTGCGGCGGATGCCCACCTCGGTCGTCGGTTCCTCCTCGTGCTTGCGGTAGTACCACTTCGCCGGGTACATCGTGCCCAGGTCCGCGCCGTCGGTGTCGCGCACGCTCACGTGCGCGGTCACCATCTGCTTCTGCCCGTCGTCGGTGACGCGGATGGCGTCCAGGTGCAGGATGTAGTTCCCGACGGTCGCCTCCTCGCCCGGCTTGAGCAGCAGCTGCTCGTCGCGGCTGAAGCCTTCACCCGCGAAGCCCAGGAAGATGAGCACGATGCCCAGGTGGACGATGTAGCCGCCGTAGCGGCGCTTGTTACGGCCTACGAGGCCAATCATCGCGGTGAGAATGTCGGTGCCCGTCATCCCGCGCCGCACGCTGGCGCCGCGGTAGAACTCCTGGCTGATGGTGCCGAAGACGAAGCCGCAGAGCGCGAAGCAGACGCCCGAGCTCCACACCCGCACGCCCATCGCGACCAGCACACCCGCCGTGACCAGGCCCAGGCCGACCGGGAACAGGAACTGATCGACGAGGTTCCTGATGGTGGACTTGCGCCAGGCGAGGAGGGGCCCCACGCCGGTGAGGAACAGCAGCGCCAGCCCGATGGGCGTCATCCACCGGTTGAAGAACGGCGGCCCAACGGTGAGGCGCTCGCCGTTGATGGCCTCGGTGATGGTCGGGAACATCGTGGCGAACAGCACGAAGAACGCGGAGAAGAGGAGGATCCAGTTGTTCGCCAGGAACGCCGCCTCGCGCGAGACCCACGAGTCCAGTTCATGGCGGGCCTGCAGGAGCGGCAGCCGGTAGATGACCCAGCCGAAGGCGAACACCGAGACGACGCCCATGAACGAGAGGAACAGCCGCGCGAGCGCCGGGTCGTCCCCGAAGGCGTGCACCGACTGCACGACGCCGGAGCGCGTCATGAACGTGCCGAAGATGGTCAGCAGGAACGTGGTGATCACGAGCGTGACGTTCCACACGCGCAGCATGCCGCGCCGCTCCTGCACCATCACCGAGTGGAGGAAGGCGGTCGCCGTGAACCACGGCAGCAGCCCGGCGTTCTCCACCGGGTCCCAGCCCCAGAAGCCGCCCCAGCCCAGCTCTTCGTACGCCCAGATCATCCCGAGCGTGAGGCCCAGCGACAGGAAGAACCACGAGAACATCGTCCAGCGGCGCACGGCGCGCAGCCACGAGTCGTCGAGCAGGCCGGTGATGAGGGCCGCCATGCCGAAGGCGAACGGGATGGTGAGCCCGACGAACCCGAGGTACATGGTCGGCGGATGGATGGCCATGTAGAAGTTCTGGAGCAGCGGGTTGAGGCCACGGCCGTCGGTCGGGTCCTGCGTGAGGTAGGTGTCGAACGGGTTGTTGTGGATGATCATCAGGAAGAGGAAGAACATCTCCACCGCGCTGATGACGGCCACGACGTAGGGGATCAGCTCGCGGTGCCGGTCCCGGTTGACCTTCACCGCCACCGACCCGAAGAGCGACAGCAGGAACACCCAGAACATCACCGAGCCGTCCAGCCCGCCCCAGTAGGACGTGATCTTGTAGAACAGCGGCTGAACGCGGTCGGAGTAGCGCTGGACGTAGCGGATGGAATAGTCGCCCGCCACGAACGCGTAGATGATGACGCCGCTGGCCACCGTCATGAGCGCGGCGACGGTGTAGAAGGCCCCGATGCCGCTCTCGACGAGCCGCGTGTTGCGGCGCCGCGCCCCCGCGACGGAGGCCGCCAGCGCATAGGCGGCGATGACGAAGGTGACGAGCAGGAGGAACGAACCTAGTGAAGCCATAGGGGACCTTCGCGGAAAGTGAGAGGTGGGAAGTGAGAAGTGAGAAGCACGGCAGCGGAAGCGGGCGGTCGAACGGCGGTTGACACCTCCGACTTCTCACTTCTCACTTGTCACTTCATCACTTCCTGCTTCACTCCGTCCCCGAGGGTCCCCCGGGCCTGGCCTCGTACTTCGAGGGGCACTTGGCCATCACGCCGTTCGGCGCGACCGTGAAGCCCTCGGGCGACAGTGTCCCCTTCAGCACCACCTCGGCCTCGCCCTTGAAGGTGTCGGGCACGACGCCGGTGTAGGTGGCGTCCACGACGTGGCCGTTGCTCTGGACCTTGAACTTGTAGTCCAGGCTGCTCTTGCGCTTCAGGATGGAATCCGGCACGACGTAGCCGTGCAGCTGCAGCTTCTTGCCATACCACTCCGACGGCTGCGTCATCACCTCGTCCACGTGCTTGTAGTACTCGGTGGCTTCGCCCATCGTCGAGTACAGCAGCCCGCCGAACGACAACGCGAGAACGAGGCTCGTGAGACCGACCTTGACGGCTTTGTGGCTCATGGTAGGGACCTGATCGCTCCTCGTCCCTCAGGATAGCGCATCAGCAGGTGGTAGACCAGCGCGACGGGCAGCCCGACAACGTTGGTGTAGGAGCCCTCGAGGCGGGTCACGAACCGCCCGGCACGGCCCTGGACGGCGTAGGCACCGGCCTTGTCGTGCCATTCCCCGGTGGCGACGTACCGGTCGATCTCGTCGGAGGTCATCGGGGCGAACTCGACCGTAGTGACCGCCACCTCCACGGTCGAGATCCCCGGCCCGACGAGGGCCACGCCGGTGAGCACCTGGTGCGCGCGCCCGGCCAGACGCCGCAGCATCGCCTGCGCCTCGGCCGTATCGTCGGCCTTGGCCAGGATGCGGTCGTCCACGACGACCGTGGTGTCGGCCCCGAGGACCAGCCGCCCGGGGTGCTGCCGCGCCACTGCCTCGGCCTTCTCGCGCGCCACTCTCCTGACGTAGTCCGCGGGGACCTCGCCGGGGTGGGGGGTCTCGTCCACCTCGGACGGCCGTGCCTCGAAGCGGATGCCCGCCGCCGTCAGCAGTTGGGCGCGGCGCGCCGAGGCTGACGCCAGGACGAGCCTGTCCATTGATGATTGCTGATTGCCGATCGGGTGATTCATTGCGCGATTGGTGATTGGGGCATTGGGCATTGGATTGGCGATTGGCGGATCGGGCGAGTGGGGCATTCGGCGTCACGCCGGGCCGATCCATCGGCGTCCAGTGTGCCCCCCAATCCCCCAATCCCCCAATGATCAATCCCAATGCCTGAATCCGCCAATCACCAATCACCCAATGAATCGCTCAATCGTCAATCGTCAATCGCCAATGGGCAGGCGCCAGGATGCTATCCTCAGCAGATGGTCCCTGCGCACCGTATCATCCCGCGCATCCTGGCGCAGGTGGTCCGCCCCGCGCCCCTGTGTCAGGAGAAGGTCGAGTTCGCCTGGCGCGCCTCGGTCGGACCTGCGGTCGGCCGCGCGACGCGCGTGCGCATCGACGAGCGGGGCGTGCTCGTCGTCACGGCGCAGGACGCGCAGTGGCGGCGCGAAGTGGAGCGATCCCTCGGACTCATTCGATCCCGGCTCGAAGCGCTCCTCGGGCCCGACGCATTCATCAACGTGGAGATCATCAGTCATGGCTGAAGCGGTCATCGTCAGTGCCGTCCGCCTGCCCACCGGCAAGTTCCTGGGCAGCCTGAAGGACTTTGCCGCGCCCGCCCTTGGTGCCATGGTCGTCGCCGAGGCGGTGAAGCGCGCGGGCCTCGACCCGGCGTCGGTGGACGAGTGCATCATGGGCAACGTCGTCTCGGGCGGCGAGGGCCAGGCGCCCGCGCGCCAGGCGGCGCTCAAGGGCGGGCTCTCGGAGCACGTCGCGGCGCTCACGATCAACAAGGTGTGCGGCTCGGGCCTCAAGGCCGTGATGCTCGCGCACCAGGGCATCCAGACCGGCGACATCGAGATCGCAGTGGCCGGCGGCATGGAGTCGATGAGCAACGCGCCCTACCTGCTGCCCCGCATCCGCGAGGGTCTGCGCATGGGCCACGGCCAGGTGATCGACTCGATGATCCACGACGGCCTGTGGTGCCCCTTCGAGAACTGGCACATGGGCAATGCCGGCGAGACCGTGGCCGACACCTACAAGGTGACGCGCGACGAGCAGGATCAATACTCGGTGGAGAGCCACAGGAAGGCTGCCGCCGCACACGCCGCGGGCGCGTTCAGGGACGAGATGCTGCCCGTCTCCATTCCGCAGAAGAAGGGGGACGCGCTGGTGTTCGATCGCGACGAGTCGGTCCGCGCGGACACGACGGCCGAGGCGTTGCGGGCCCTGAAGCCCGCCTTCAAGAAGGACGGCAGCGTCACGGCCGGCAACGCGCCGCCCGTGAACGACGGCGCCGCGGCCATGGTGGTGATGAGCGCGGACCGGGCGAAGGGCCTCGGCCTCACGCCCTTGGCCCGCATCGTCGCGCAGGCGACCAGCGGGCTCGCCCCGAAGATGCTGCTGATGACGCCGGTCGAGGCCACGCGCACGGTGCTGAAGAAGGCGGGCTGGTCGATGGCCGACGTGGATCTCTTCGAACTGAACGAGGCATTCGCCGTGCAGGCCGTCGCCGTGATGCGCGAGCTTGGCGTGGACCCGGCGCGCGTGAACGTCAACGGCGGCGCCGTCGCGCTCGGGCACCCCATCGGCGCCTCGGGGGCACGCATCCTGACGACACTGCTCTACGCGCTGAAGGCGCGCGGCGGGCGGCGGGGCGTGGCCACGCTGTGTCTCGGTGGCGGGAACGGGGTGGCGCTCGCCGTCGAGACCATGTAGGGCGCCGGGCGTGGGCGCGCGCCGCGCGGTGGACGGCCACGCGAGCCACTCCCACCGAGCGCCGCGAGGCCCACGCCGCCGGAGGCGGCGCCTACGGTCGCCTGGTTCGCCACCAGCCCGCCAGGACTGCCAGCGGCCCCAGCATCGCCAGCTCCCAGGCGACCGCCCCCAGGTTGTGGCTCCAGAAGTTGGGCAGCCACGTGCGCCGCGAGATGGCCTCGAACACGTACGCGTGCGCGAAGTAGAACTCGCTCGTGAGAGGCCAGAGCGCCATCACGCCAAGCGGCGGCGTATCGTCCGAGCCCAGCCAGTCGAAGAGGACATGCGAGGCCCAGGCCAGGGTGACGGCCAGCGCCAGCCGAGGGTCGCGCCCGCGCGTCCAGGCCAGGACCGCCAGCCCCGCCAGCACGGCCGCGCCCAGGCTGTGGGTCTCCATGTTGTGGCGCGACCACAGGAAGTCGACGTCGGGGACAACGGCGGCCGCGATGGCGGCCAGCCGCACGCTCCGATGCGCGACACCCCTCGCCCGACTCCCGACTCCCGGCTCCCGAGCCCCGACCAGGCCCACGATCAACCCTCCCAACGCATGTCCCACCGGGCTCGGCATGCCCCCACCGTACGCAGAAGCGTGCAGCCGGGTCAAACCCGCGGTTCCCGGAATCTGCGCCCTGGCGCGCGCGAGGCGAAAGTGGCGGCGAGCCGCAACCTGTTGATACAGAACCGTTAGGGCGTGCCACCTACACGTATTTTCGCTTGACTTTCGCTTGGCCCGTTTCTAGGATCGTGGCTGGCCGGAAAGGAACCCCACTCACATGCCCATCGACGAACGACAGGAACGCATCAAGGCCCTCGACGTGGCCGTCGGCCAAATCGAAAAGCAGTTCGGCAAGGGCGCCATCATGCGCCTCGGGCAGCGCAACACCATCTCGCCCGTGGAGGCCATCTCGACCGGCGCCATCAGCATCGACTATGCGCTCGGCATCGGCGGCCTGCCCCGCGGTCGCGTCACCGAGATCTTCGGTCCCGAGTCGTCCGGCAAGACCACGCTGGCCCTGCAGGTCATCGCCGAGGCCCAGAAGGCCGGCGGCCTCGCGGCCTTCGTGGACGCCGAGCACGCGCTGGACGCGGAGTACGCCCGCAAGCTCGGCGTGGACATCGACAACCTCCTGGTGTCGCAGCCCGACAACGGCGAGCAGGCTCTCGAGATCGTCGAAGTGCTCATCCGCTCGGGCAGTGTCGACGTGGTGGTGGTCGACTCGGTGGCCGCGCTCGTGCCCCGTGCCGAAATCGAGGGTGAGATGGGCGAAGCGCAGATGGGCCTGCAGGCCCGCCTCATGTCGCAGGCGCTCCGCAAGCTCACGGGTGCGATCTCGAAATCGAAGACCGTCCTCATCTTCATCAACCAGCTGCGCGAGAAGATCGGCGTCATGTTCGGCAACCCGGAGACCACCACGGGTGGCCGCGCGCTGAAGTTCTACGCCTCGGTCCGCATCGACATCCGCCGCATCGGCGCCATCAAGGACGGCGACAACGTCGTCGGCGGGCGCACGCGCGTCAAGGTCGTCAAGAACAAGATGGCCCCGCCCTTCCGCGAAGCCGAGTTCGACATCGTCTACGGCGAGGGGGTGTCGCGCGAGGGGGACCTGCTGGACCTCGCGGTGGAGAGGAAGATCGTCGAGAAGAGCGGCGCGTGGTTCGCGTACGGCGGGGAGCGCCTTGGCCAGGGCCGCGAGAACGTCAAGGCGTTCCTGAAGGAGCATCCCGACATCCGCCAGGCGATCGACGAGAAGGTGCGTCGCGAGCTCGGCATGACGCGCGAGGTCGAAGCCGCGGCGGTGTGACGGAGCAGAAAGGCCCAGGCAGAAGGCAGAAGCGTCCCGCTTTTGCCTTCTGCCTGCCCCTCCACGTGGACACCTCCTTCTTCCTCTTCATCAACGGCGCCCACTCGCCCATCGCCGACGACGTGATGCTGCTGGCCAGCGCCATCGGCCGCGCGGGGTTCGTGTGGTGGGTCACCGGCCTCATCGCCCTGGTCTTCCCCGCTCGCCGTATGGGGGCCTTCCGGCTGATCCTTGCCGTGGTCATGGCCTACGCGCTGGTGGACGGCCTCATCAAACCCGTCATCGGCCGGGATCGCCCATTCAACGTCGTCGCCGAGGCGCGGCTGATCGACCAGCGGCCCGTCACGAGCGCCTTCCCGTCAGGACACGCCGCCGCGGCCTTTGCCGGCGCGCTGGCGGCAGGCCGCCTCTTTCCGCGCGCGCGCCTCGCCTGGTGGCTGCTTGCGGCGGGCATTGCCGTCTCGAGGATCTACCTCGGGGCGCACTGGCCGACGGACGTCCTCGCGGGGGCTGCCCTGGGCCTGGCCGTCGGCTGGTGGGTGCTTGGCGGCCGCGCGGTCCGTTCGCCCAGGCACGGCGCCGCA
>CAUJDN010000032.1 GCA_963169195.1 Acidobacteriota bacterium
CGGAGGTTCGAAGCACGGGGTTCAAAGCACGGGGTTCAAAGCACGAAGGTTCGGACGTGGCGCCGATCATACGCGATGACGACGCCGGTGGCCACATTCACAACGCCGGCCGGAGGCTCCGGGCGGCTCGACGCCCGGGCCTCGAACCTCCGGGCTTCGAACCCCGTGCTTCGAACCCCGGGCTTCGAACCCCCGGGCTTCGAACCCCCGGGCTTCGAACGTCTGTGCCTTGAACCGGCGTGAGATGGAGCGGGAGACGGGGATCGAACCCGCGACCAACAGCTTGGGAAGCTGTGACTCTACCACTGAGTTACTCCCGCTCGGTGGCGAGTCCTCATCTTAGCAGAAGGGCGGGCGCCCGGGGGAGATCCGCGCTTGCCGGTGGCGGACAGACGGATCCACCGGTCAGCAGCCGCGACCGGCACGTGGGGCATGCCGCTCGGCAGATGACATATCATGGGCGGCATACCTGACCTCCATTCCCGCCGAGGAGTCCTGATGTTCCTGCTCACCGTCCTCTCCCGTTCGCGCTCTCGACTGCCATGGCTCGCCATCCTCGCCGCCGGTATTCTCCCCTGGCTGGCGGCCGCGCCATCGGCTCAGCCCCAGGCGTCGGACCCGCGCGCCACCAGCGCGCAGACGTACGAGTGGCCCAGTTGGGGTGGGGACGAGCACAGCAGCCGATATGCCGCGCTCGATCAGGTCAACGCGCAGAACTTCGGCAAGCTCCAGGTGCTGTGGCGGTGGAGCGCCGCGAACTTCGGGCCGGCACCGGACTTCATCTATCGGGCGACGCCCATCTACGTGAACGGCAAGCTGTACACCGTGGCGGGCACGCGACGCGCCGTCGCCTGCATCGACCCGCTCACCGGTGAGACGCTGTGGATCTTCCGCGAGAAGGAGAACCCGCGCTGGGCGCGCTCCACGCGGCAGAACTACGGCAAGGGCGTCGCGTTTGCGCGCGTGGACGGCCGGCCGACCATCTACTTGATGACCCCGGGCTTCTACCTCTGGGCGCTCGACGCGGACACCGGCCAGCCGCTGCCGTTCTTCGGGAACAACGGGGTCGTGGATCTGGCGCTCGGCCTCGGGCCCTACTCGGTGGATCCGGATCACGGCGTGGCCGACTGGGGCGACATCACCAGTTCCTCGGCGCCCCTCGTGGTCAACGGCGTCGTGGTCGTCGGCAACTCGCACGACCGCGGGTACTACCCGGAGAACCGCGAGAACATCCCCGGCGTTGTCCGTGGCTACGACGCGAAGACGGGCCGCATGATGTGGCGCTTCAACCCGGTGCCGCGCCCCGGCGAGCCGAACAACGACACGTGGGAGGAGGGCTCCTGGGAGTACACGGGCAACGTGTCGCCCTGGGCGCCGCTCAGCGCGGACTCGAAGCTCGGGCTGGTCTACGTGCCGACCGACACCCCCACCAACGACTACTACGGCGGGAGCCGCCCCGGGAAGAACGTCTACGGTACGAGCCTCCTTGCGCTCGACATCCAGACCGGCAAGATGCGCTGGTACTACCAGTTCGTCCACCACGACGTGTGGAACATGGACATCCCGGACGCGCCGCACCTGATGGACGTCACGATCAAGGGGCAGCGCGTGCCCGTCGTCGCGCAGGCGACCAAGCAGGGCTGGATCTACGTGCTCAACCGCGAAACCGGGCAGCCCGTCTGGCCCATCGAGGAGCGGGCCGTGCCGGCGTCGGACGTTCCGCGCGAGAAGCTGTGGCCCACGCAGCCGTTCGTCACATGGCCCGAGCCGTTCGAGCAGCAGGGCATGAGCGAGAACGATCTCATCGACTTCACGCCCGCGCTTCGGGCCGAGGCGCTCAAGACCGCAAGGCGCTACCGCATGGGACCGATCTTCACGCCGCCCTCGCTCGAGAAGGCCGCCGACGGCACGGAAGGGGCGTGGATGGTCCCGAGCTCGAACGGCGGCGCCAACATTCCCGGCGGTGCCGCCGTGGACCCCGTGACGGGGTGGTTCTACGTGGCCTCGCAGCACAGCTACGAGGTCATCGCCCTGGTCCCGGCGCAGGAGAAGTACCCGAACGGCAAGCCCTGGCCGGGATGGGGAAGCCCCGACGGCAAGATCACCTCGCTCTACGTCTCCACCTCGGTCGGCGCGCGCGGGCCGACGGGGGGCCCCGACAACCGGGCCCTGCCGCTCGTGAAGCCGCCGTATGGGCGCATCGTCGCCTACGACATGAACACCGGCGACAAGAAGTGGATGATCCCGAACGGCGAGACACCCGAGTGGATCCGGACCCACCCGGCGCTGAAGGGCGTGAACATCGGCAACACGGGCCAGAACGCACACGCCAACCTGCTGGTCACCACATCGCTGCTGATGTACGGGGAGGGTCGCGGCGCCGACAAGTACTTCCGCGCCGTGGACAAGGCCACCGGGAAGGAACTCGGCAAGATCGAGATCCCGGCGCCGACGAACACGGCGCCGATGACCTTCATGCACAACGGCCACCAGGTGATCGTGATGGCCGTAGCCAGCGCGACGGTGCCGGCCGAACTCGTCGCGGTGGCCCTGCCGGCGGCTCGCCAGCGCCGGGCCCCGAACGCCGGCGCGCAGGAGTAGTCTAGCCGCGGATGACGGCGAGCACCTCGTCGCGGCGCTGCTCCATGATCTCCGGGGTGGCGCCCTCGAGGTTGAGCCGGAGCAGCGGCTCGGTGTTCGACGCGCGCACGTTGAAGTGCCAGTCGTCGAACTCCACGGAGATGCCGTCGAGCTCGTACACGTGCCCGTGCGCGTACTCGCGCTTGAGGGCCGCGATCTTCTGCGGCACCACGTCCATGCTCGGCACGGTGGTGTTGATTTCGCCGGAGATGAAGTAGCGCTCGCGCAGCGGCTTCAGGAGGTCACGGAGCGACAGCCCCTTCTTCGACATCAGCTCGAGGATGAGCAGCGCCGGGATGAAGCCGTTGTCGGCGTAGAAGTTGTCCCGGAAATAGTAGTGTCCCGTGACCTCGCCGCCGAAGATGGCGTCCTCCTCGCGCATGCGGCGCTTGATGAAGGCGTGCCCCACCCGGTTCATCAGCGCACGGCCGCCGTACTGCGCGACGATGTCCTTCACCGCGTAGCTGGCGCGCACATCGTAGATGATGGTCGAGCCCGGGTGCTTCATCAGGAACGACTCGGCCAGGAGCGCGGTGATGAAGTCTCCCGCGATGAACTCGCCGGTGCCGTCCAGGAAGAAGCAGCGGTCGGCGTCGCCGTCCCAGGCAATCCCGGCATCGGCGGCCAGCTCGACGACCTTCGCGGTGATGTCCCGCCGGTTCTCCTCGATGAGCGGGTTGGCCTCGTGGTTCGGGAACGTGCCGTCCACCTCGAAGCAGAGCCGCGTCGTCCGGCAGGGCAGGCGGTCGAAGAGCGGCGGCGCGGCGAGCCCGGCAATGCCGTTGCCGGCGTCGAGGACGATGTTGAAGGGCTCGATGACGGACGCGTCGATGAAACCCATCACGTGCTCGGTGTAGCGGTCCAGCACGTCCCGCTGCTCGATCGGACCCGGCGTGGCGGCCGGAGCCGGGATGGTCCCGGTGAGGATCATCTCCTTCATCTCCTTGATGCCCGCCTCGCCGCTCAGCGGGAAGGCCTCCCGCCTCACCATCTTGCACCCGTTGTACTCACCCGGGTTGTGCGATGCCGTGATCTGGGCGCCACCGTCGAGGCGGTCGGCCGCCACGGCGTAGTACAGCATGTCGGTGCCCATCAGCCCGTAGTCGACGACGTGGCCACCCTGGAGGCGCGCGCCGTCGATGAAGGCGCCGGCCAGCTCGGGCGACGAGGTGCGCATGTCGCGAGAGACGGCGTACCGGCCCGGGCCCAGATAGGCCACGAAGGCCCGGCCGAGCTGGTGGAACAACTCCGCCGTGACCTCGCTCGGATAAATGCCGCGAACGTCGTAGGCCTTGAAGACTGCAGCGGTGATCGGTGCCATGGGTCCTCTAGGTGTGCGTGTAGTCCGTCAGGGCCGTCTTGTCGCCAATCACCAGTGGTCCGGCGAGGCTGACATTCCGCCCGATATGGCAGTTGCGGCCCAGGATCGGGCCATCGAGCGCGGCGTTGGGGCCGATGCGCGTGTTGGGCCACACGATGACGTTCCGCAGCTCGGCGCCCTCCTCGACGACGACGCCGCGGCCGACCACCGCGTAGGGCCCGATGACCGCGCCAGGCTTGACGTGCGCGCCCGCGTCCACGAAGCACGGCGCCGTCAGCGTGGCGCCGTCGTCCACGCGGGCGTCCGGCGACACGATGGGCATCGACCGGTCGGCCGTGGCGAAGATGCCCGCCGTGAAGCGGCCGTCGAACATGTCCCGGTGGACCTGGACGTACTTCTCGGGCGTGCCGATATCGATCCAGTAGCCATCGTCCACGTAGGCGACGAAGGTCTCGCGGCGCTCGGTGAGGGACGGGAAGTACCCGCGCTCGATGGAGTAGGCCACGTCCTTCGGGATGCGATCGAACGTCTCCGGCTCGAGCACGTAGATGCCCGCGTTGATGGTATTGCACGTGATGTCATCGGGCTTCGGCTTCTCGAGAAAGCGCCGCACGTGGCCCCCGGCGTCGGTCTCGACCAGCCCGTAGGCCGCCGGGTTCTCCACCGGCGTGAGCACGATGGTCGCCCGCGCGCCGGCGGCGCGATGACGCGCCACCACGGCGTTGACGTCCACCGAGGTCATCACGTCGCCATTGAAGACGACCAGGGTGTCGGCGATGCCCTGCGCCGCGTAGCGGATGGCGCCGCCGGTACCCAGCGGCGCCGGCTCGACCACGTAGCGGAGCTTCACGCCGGTGCCTTCGCCCTCACCGAAGACCTCCTCGATGCGGCGCGGCTGATAATTGAGGCTCAGGATCACCTCGTCGATCTCCGGCACCTGCTTCAGGAGATCGATCTGGTAGTGGAGGAACGCCCGGTCGAAGATGGGAACGACGGGCTTGGGCGTGTGGAGGGTCAGCGGGCGGAGGCGCGTGCCCTTGCCTCCGGCGAGCAGGATGGCCTTCATGACAAACTTCCATCTTACACGAGCGGACGGTAGAATGGCCGCGAGTCGGATGAACCTCCCGAACAGCCTCACCATCGCGCGGATCTTCCTCGTGCCGCTGCTCGTCTCGGTGCTGCTGACCAAGTTCGAGGGCCGCCTGGTGGTCGGGCTCCCGGTCGAACTGGTCGCCGCCGCCATCTTCGGCCTGGCCTCGCTCACCGACTGGCTGGACGGCTATCTCGCGCGCCGCCGCCAGCAGGTCACCTGGCTCGGGCAGATCCTGGACCCGCTGGCCGACAAGCTCCTCATCTCGGCCACCCTCATCTCCATCGTCCAGCTCGGCCTCGCCCCCGCCTGGATGGTGGCGGTCATCATCGGCCGCGAGTTCGCGGTCACGGGCCTGCGCAGCATCGCGTACTCGCGCGGTCTGGCGATGCCGGCGTCGAACCTGGGCAAGCTCAAGATGGCCTCGCAGGTCGTGGCGATCCTGCTGCTCATCCTCGGGTGGGAACGGGTGCCGCTGCTGTTGCTGCTGGGGCAGGTCGCGCTGTGGATGGTGCTCGCAACGGCCCTGTGGTCGGCCGTGGACTACTATCGCCGCTTCCACCAGGCGTTCTCGCGATCCGCGAAGGTGGCCGACATCGCGGACGCCCGCGCGGCGCGGCGCACCGAGTACGCCGCGCCGACGGAACGCAGAGTGGCGCGCTGAGACGGGCTCAGGGCTGGGCTGGCCCGGCGACCACGGGGACGGCCACGTCGCCCGTCCGCACGCCATCGACGACCCGCACGACCACGGCCTTCGCCATCGACTCGCTCACGTCGACCACCACCGCGTCGCCCACGGCGACCAGCGGCAGGCGCAGCCCCTGCGCGGGATCCCGGTAGATGGCGAACCGTGCGCCGGCAGCGACGCCGTGGCTCGATCCCCGATTGATCGTGAGGACATCGCCATCACCGAACGACTTGCGCTGATCGACGCCGATCAGCACGAGCGCGCGGTCCTCGAAGTTCGGCCGGCCGCCGGCCGCGGCCGGTGCGGGCAGCGTCGGCAGGGCCACCGGCTCGAGATAATCGCCCACGAGCACGGTATCGCACGCGCGCTCCACGCGGGCCAGCGCGAAGCGCTCGTCCACGGCGACGACCGTGAGCACGCCGGCCGTGTGCACCGAGTCGTAGGCCGTGCGGACAGCATCGTACGGGCCGCGCCGGGAGGCCACCGTCGCCTGCGACCGCAGCAGGCGCCGAGCCATGAATCGCTCCCCGACCTTGATGCCATCAGCCGTGCCGGCCCTCACCACGGCGACATCGCCGATGCCGAGCGCCTGGCGGCCATCGGGGTGCTGCGCGCCTTCGATGGTCAGGCCCATGCCGGGAGGCGCGGTGACGGGCAGGTCCGTGCACAGGACGTGCATCGGCAGCAGGGTGCGTGGGCCGAGGGACTGGCCGGCCACGGTGGACGGCATGGCCATCCCCGCGATGGCCACCGCAAGCACGTAACGCATACGACCTACTTTCCGGCGGGTGCCCCGCCTTTTAGCTCCGCGATGCGCTTCTGCGCCTCGAGCAGATACGCGCTCTGTTCGAATTCGCCAATGAGCCGTTCATAGTAGGGGAGCGCTTCGGGCTTCTTGTCCGTACGGTACAAGGCTTCTGCGAGGTGATAATACACCGCGTCGCGGCCGGTGAAACCGGGGTCGGTTGCCAGAACTTCACGAAATCTGTCGATCGCGCCGGGATACCACCGCGCGCGATAGTAGAAGAACCCCACCCGGAAGCCCGCCTGGCTCAGCCGATCCCGGGCATCGCGCTCCAGGGCACGCGCCTCGGGCATCAACGGGCTGTTCGGGTAGCGCTGGATGAAGATCTCGATCTCCTTGATGGCGTCCCGCGTGGCCGACTGGTCGCGCTCCGGGGCCAGCATCTGGCCCGCATACGATCGCGCCAGCTGCAATTGTGCGTAATCGGCCCGCGGGTGCGTCGGATAGAACGTCTGGAACTCGCGGAACTCGTTGGCGGACAGCAGCAGGTTCTCGATGCCCTTCTGGGCCAGGTAGGTATCGCCGAGCGCCAGCTTCGCGTCCGGCCGGAACGGGCTCTGCGGGTAGTTGTCGACGATGTTGCGGAAGTACTCCCGCGCGTCGGCCCATTTCTCCTCCTTGAAGGCAGTCTGGCCCCGATCGAAGAGGAACTTGTCGGCTTCCGCCGTGCCGGGCGGCACGACGGATGGCGCCTTGGCACACGACGCGATGCCCGTGCACAGCACGGCCACCAGCAGGGCCTTGCATCCGTAACTCATGCTCTCGTCGCTTCCATCCAGCGGTACATGGCCCGCAGGCCGTCTTCGAGGTTGACCGACGGCTGAAACCCCAGGTCGGTCCGGGCCAGCGTGGTGTCGGCGTAGGTGTCGCGCATGTCGCCCTTCTGGGGCGGCTGTCGCTCGATCCTGACCTCGCGGCCGGTGACCTTCGCCAGCAGGTCGAAGACCTCGCGCAGCGAGACCCGCGATCCGCCCCCGATATTGTAGACGCGCCCCGGCACGCCACGGACGGCCGCCGTGGCCGTGGCCCAGGCCGCGTCGGCCACATAGGTGAAATCCCGCGTCTGCAGCCCGTCGCCGTACTGCGTGATCGGGCGCCCGTCGAGGATTGCGGCGAAGAAACGGTTGAAGCCCATGTCGGGACGCTGCCGCGGCCCGTACACCGTGAAGTAGCGCAGCGAGACCGTCGGGACGCCGTGATTGACGTGATACAGGTGGCAGAGCTGCTCGGCCGCCAGCTTGGTCACGCCGTACGGCGAGACGGGGTGCAGCGGCACCTCCTCCTGCATCGGCAGCTGGACGTGGTCCCCGTACACCGAGGAGCTCGAGGCGTAGACCACGCGCTCGATGGGGCGGCCTACACAGGCTTCGAGCAGGATCTGCGTCGCGTCGACGTTGAGCGAGGTGTAGATCTGGAAGTCACGTCCCCAACTCTTCCGCACGCCCGCCTGCGCAGCCAGGTGGAAGACGTGCGTCACCCCATCGAGCAGCGCCGGCAGGTCGGCATCGGCAATCGACGTCTCCACCAGGTGATAGCCCGGCCGGCCGCGCAGCGCGGCGATGTTGGCGTCCTTCAGGGGCCGCGGGTAGTAGTCGGTGAAGCAGTCGACGGCCGTCACCTCGGCGCCCTGATCGAGCAGCCGCTCGCTCAGGTGCGACCCGATGAAGCCCGCTCCACCCGTCACCAATGCCTTCACGTCAGCAGCTCCTTCACTCGCGCCGGCAGGCGCACCGGGCGGCCCGCCCTGTTGAGCGTTGCGTGGGTGGTCTGGCCCGTGGCCACCACCACGCCGTCCGCGCGACGCACGACCTCGTAGTCGAACGCCAGGCGCGCGGGCGACACCAGGCGCCCGATCGTCCGAATCTCCAGTTCGTCGTCGTAGCGGGCGCCGGTCCTGTACTCGCAGCGCGCGTCGATGACCGGCAGGGCCAGCCCCTCGTCTTCCATGGCGCGGTACGTCCAGCCGGCCTCGCGGAGCCACTCGGTACGCCCGACCTCGAACCACACGAGGTAGTTCGCGTAGTAGACGACACCCATTCGGTCCGTCTCGGCGTATCGGACGCGGACGACGGGGCGCGACACGCGCGGGGCGGGTCTGGAACCGCTGATCGTCACCGGGTCGCGGCCTCGCGGAGCGCCCGCACGGCGCCTGCCGGGTCGCCTCCGCCGAACACCGCCTGCCCGGCCACGAGGATGCTGGCACCGGCGGTCACCACGCCAGAAACGGTCCGGAGATCCACGCCGCCATCCACTTCCACGGGCGCGCGGGCACCGGCGCGGTCCAGGAGCGATCGCACGCGCCGGATCTTGTCCAGGCTGGCCGGGATGAAGCTCTGGCCGCCGAAGCCCGGGTTCACCGACATCACCAGCACGAAATCCACGTCCGCAGCCACTTCCTCGATCGCGGTGACGGGCGTGGACGGGTTCAGCGCCACGCCGGCCTTCGCGCCGAGCGTCTTGATGGCGCCGATCGTGCGGTGCAGGTGTGCCAGCACCTCGACGTGCACCGACAGCATCGACGCACCGGCATCGACGAACGCCTCGAGATAGCGATCCGGTTCGCTGATCATCAGGTGCACGTCGAGCGGCAGCGACGTGGCGCGCCTCACGGCCCGAACGACCGCCGGGCCGATCGTGATGTTGGGCACGAAGTGCCCGTCCATGACGTCCACGTGAATCAAGTCCGCGCCGCCCGCCTCGACAGCGGCGATGTCGCGGGCCAGGTGGCCGAAGTCCGCCGACAGGATGGAAGGGGCGAGTTGGACGCTCACCGGCTCACCTCGAGGGCGATGGCGTCGCCCGGGTGCACCTGGTATCCGCCGGCGGGCGCCTGCCGGGTGACGACGCCCGGGGGGAGGCCCGTGGCCGCGGACTGGGCCGTGATGGACACGCGGAACCCGTGGCCGCGGAGGATGTCGGCCGCGCGCTCGCCGTTCACGCCGATGAGATCGGGCATCACGTACGACGCGCGATCCTCGCCGCGGTTGACCAGCAACCGCACCTCCGCGGTTTCCGCGCCGGGCAGCGGGTCCTGCGCGACGACCACGTCGGGAGGGTAGAGGGCCGACCGGATCTCGGCTACCGGTCCCGGCTGCAGGCCTTCCTGGACGATGCGGATTTCCGCGGCGCGCTGCGATTCGCCGACCAAAGCCGGTGCGCGGGCGATCCGTGGGCCGCTGCTCAGCCAGACGCGCACGGACCGCTGCCGCCGGGACAGCGATCCCGCGGGAGGCTCCTGCCCGAGGACGTAGCCGGCCGGCACCGTCAGATCGGGGCGCCTGGTGTCGTCCACGGTGAGTTGCAGGTCCAGATTCGCGGCCACGGCCGCGGCCTCGTTGAGCTCGCGGCCGACGAGGTTGGGCACCGCGACATCGCGCGCGCGAACCGCCACGCGCGCCGCCATGATCGCAAACGCGACAAAGGTGGCCGACAGGGCGCCCACGAGCAGCAGGAGCCTTCCTGCCGTCCACACTCTCGCCGAGATGGCCATCGGTAACATGCCATGGTACTACAGCGTGCGGGCGATCACCGCCCCGTAGAAGGCCTCGAGGCCGTCGTCGGGCGGCGTCGTGCGGTGCTCGTGCCGGAGCGCGAAGGCATCGGCGTCCGCGAGAAACGCCGAGACGACCGCCTCGTTCTCGTCCGGCTCGCTCGAGCACGTCGCGTAGAGGAGGATGCCGCCGGGACGCACCAGAGGTGCCGCCCGGCGCAGGAGCAACCGCTGGCGGGCGGCAAGGCCGACGAGGTCCGACTCCTGCCGGCGCCAGCGGATGTCCGGGTCGCGCCTGAGCGTCCCCAGCCCCGAGCACGGCGCGTCGATGAGCACGAGGTCGAACCTGCCAGCGGCAAAGGGGAGACCGCCATCGGCCGGGATCTGGATCACGGGTACCCCGGCATGCCCGGTGCGCACCAGGGTGGCCTTCAGCAGGCGGATGCGGCGCGCCCGCACGTCGCAGGCCACCACGCGTCCGGTCGGTCCGACACGCGCCAGAAGCGCCACGGTCTTGCCCCCAGGCGCGGCGCAGAGGTCCAGCACGCGCTGGCCGGGCGAGACCGGACCCAGCTCGGCGACGAGTTGCGACGCCTCGTCCTGCACCACGAACCAGCCGTCCCGAAAGGCCTCGCTGCCCAGCGCCGCACCGCGAACCACGACGAGGCCGTTCGGCGCCCGGGAGGTGGGCCGGGTCTCGATGCCTTCAGCCGCGAGCCGTGCCGCAAGCTGGTCGCGTGTCGCCCGCAGGCGATTCACGGCGAGGCACAGGCGCGGCGCCTCGTTGTCGAACGCGAGCCAGGTGCGCGTCCGCTCGGGCCCGTGCCGCGCGAGCCACCGCGAGACGAGCCACTCCGGGTGCGAGTAGCGCGTCGCGAGGGCGTGTGCGTCGGGTGTCTCGGGCCACGCAAGCTGCTGGCGCTCGCGCGCCAGCGACCGCAGCACCGCGTTCACCAGGCCGGCGGCGCTCGTCTTGCCGGCACGCCGCGTGAGCGACACGGCATCGTCGACCACCGCGGACGGCGGCAGGCGGTCCAGGTACATCAACTGGAAGGCGCCCATCCTGAGGGCCGTGCGCACCTCGTCGTCCAGGGTGGCGATCGGGCGGGACGTCCGCAGGCCGAGCTGATGGTCCACGGCCAGCCGCATCCGCACCGTGCCCGTGACGAGCTCGGTGAGCAGGGTCTGATCGCGGGCATCGCGCAGGGCGTGACGCGCGGTCGCGATGGCGGCGGGCAGATCGGCCCCCTTCACCTCGTGGGCCAGCAGGGCGCCGAAGGCCGCCCGGCGGGCAGGGGCAATCATGGCGGGCCCAGACGGTCGCCGGGCCGGAGCGCATGCCCGGCGAGAAACGTGAGCGAGGGGAGCACCTTGCCGCCCTCGGCCTGCAGCTCGACGATTTCGAGGACGCCGTCCCCGGTGGCGACTCGGAGCCCGTCCGTGGCGCCTGCGGTGACGACGGTGCCCGGCGGGGCGGCAGCCGGGCCCGGACCGATGGCCGAGCGGTGGAGGATGAGGCGACCGCCGGGCCCGAACGTGAAGGCGTGGGGCCAGGGATGCAGGCCACGGACCTGGTCGTGGATGGCACGCGCGGGCCGCGTCCAGTCGATCAGTCCCTCCTCCTTCTTCAGGCGAGGGGCATAGGTCGCCCCTGCACCGTCCTGTGGTTCTTCGACCACCGGACCTGCGGCCATGCGGTCCACGGTCTCCACCAGCAGGCGGGCACCGGCCTGGGCCAGTGTCCGCTCGACATCGTCCGTGCGTTCGTCGGGGCCGATCGGCACGCGGACCGCGGCGAGCATTGCCCCGGCATCGAGCGCCTTGACCACGCGCATGATCGTCACGCCGGTTTCCCGGTCGCCGTTCATGACCGCCCGGTGGATCGGCGCGGCGCCACGGTATCGCGGCAGCAACGAGGCGTGGACGTTGATCAGCCCGCGGCGCGGCCACGCGAGGAGCCAGTCGGGCAGGATCTGCCCGTACGCCGCCACGACGCCGAGGTCGATGTCGAAGCGCGACACCTCGGCCTCCCACGGATCGCGTGTGAGCGCCTCGGGCTGGAGCACCGGAACGCCGTGCGCGACGGCGACCCGCTTCACCGGACCGGGCGATACCCGGTTGCCGCGGCCCCGAGGGCGGTCGGGCTGCGTGACGACCAGGACCACCGCGTGCGATGAGCGGAGCAGGGCCTCGAGCGTGGGAACGGCGAACTCCGGCGTGCCGAAGAAGGCGATGCGCACGGACGTCCTCGCGCCTACCACTTGCCCGCGCGCGCGAGCTTCCTGACCTTGCGGACGATGAGGTCGCGCTTGATGCCGCGCAGGCGGTCCACGAACAGCTTGCCGTCCAGGTGATCCATCTCGTGCTGGAGCGCGCGCGCCAGCAGCCCCGTGCCTGCGACCGTGTGCATCTCGCCCTGCCGGTCCATCCCCCGGACCACCGCGCGGGCCGGGCGTGGCACGGTCGCGTTGAAGCCGGGCAGCGAGAGGCAGCCTTCCTCTTCGAGCTGCATCCCTTCGCGGTCCACCCACTCGGGATTGATCATCGTGATGAGAGCCTTGGCGTCGCGGCCGACCGAGAGGTCGATCACGAAGATGCGCAGCGGCACGCCAACCTGCGGGGCCGCGAGCCCGACGCCGGGCGCTGCGTACATCGTCTCGACCATGTCGTCCAGCAGGCGCTCGATGTCGGTCGTGAGGGCCGCGACCGGCTCGGCCGGCGACTGCAGGGTGGTGTCCCCGAGCCTGAGGATGGGGCGGATCATCGGCCGGGGTCAGACTTCGGCACGGAGGTGGGCGCCGCGGCGCCGTGCCCGACCCTGGATCTGGGCCTCGGCTGCCTGCACGCGCGACTGGATCTGACGGAGGGTATCGCCTCCGAACCGCTCGAGGACGGCTTCAGCCAGGACGAGCGCCACCATGGCTTCGCCCACGACCGCTGCGGCCGGAACCGCGCACACGTCGCTGCGCTCGATGGCGGCCGGCGCGTCCTCGATCGCCGACAGGTCCACGGAGCGCAATGGCTTCATCAGCGTGGCGATGGGCTTCATGAAGCCGGTGACCCGCACGTCCTCGCCGTTGGTGACGCCGCCCTCGAGGCCGCCGGCACGGTTGGTGGGACGCGCCAGCCGGCGCCCGCCGTCGGCGGCCTCCACGACGACGATCTCGTCGTGCACCTCGGAGCCGGGACGGCGCGCGGCTTCGACGCCATCGCCGACGGCGACGGCCTTGATGGCATGGATGGACATCACCGCGCGGGCGAGGCGCCCATCGAGCTTGCGATCCCACTGCACGTAGCTGCCCAGGCCCACCGGCACGCCGTGCGCCACGACCTCGAAGGCGCCGCCCACGGTGTCGCCCGCCTCGCGTGCACGGTCGATCTCGGCGATCATTGCGGCCTCGGCCGCCGGGTCCACACAGCGGAGCGCCGAGCCTGGGGCGATGGCTCGGATCTGATCGAACGTCACCGCGGCGCGCGGCGGCAGACCCGCTCCACCAATGCTGATCACGTGACTGGCGATCTCGACGCCAATGGCCCTGAGGAGTTGTCGCGCGAGGGCGCCGGCCGCCACCCGTGCGGCAGTCTCGCGCGCGCTGGCGCGCTCGAGCACGTCGCGGATGTCTTCGTGCTCGTACTTGAGGGCACCGGCCAGGTCCGCATGCCCCGGGCGGGGCCGCACGACGGGTGCGCGCCGGGCGCCGGGCGCGCCGGGCGGCACCTCGGCCTCGACGTGCATGGTGGCCTGCCAGTTCCCCCAATCGCGGTTGCGGATGAGCATCGACACCGGGGCGCCGGTCGTGTGTCCCCGGCGCACGCCGGAGAGCAGCTCCGCCCGGTCCGACTCGATGGCCATGCGCCGCCCCCGGCCATAGCCGCCCTGTCGCTGCCGAAGGTCGTGGGTGATGGCCTCGAAATCCACCGACAACCCAGCCGGCAGGCCTTCGAGGATGACGACCAGACCCTGGCCGTGTGATTCGCCAGCAGTCAGAAAACGCAGCATCGCCACGCGATCTTATCCGAAGTTTCTGCCAGCCCCGTGCCGCCGCCGCCTCCTAAGTCGTTGACCGCGCTGGCATGGCCGGCCGGCGACGACGTTGCAGTGCCCGGAGGCATGCTGGTCATCGATCGCGTTCTCGCCGGGGGCGGATCCGCGCTGGATCTGGCCACGGGCCAGGCCGTCCGCCTCAGGATGCTGCCGGCGCCCTCCACGCTCGCGCTCTTCACCCGACGGGGCTCGTCGTGCCTCATCGACGCCGCACCCCGGTCGTCCCGCACGCATGTCGAAGTATGGGAGCGCTGGAACGACGCCCCGGTCGCCGATCCGTTGCCCCTCGACGACGTGCGGGCGGCTTTGGCCGAGGCGCGCGACGGGTACCCGCGCGCCGTGGACGTGACGGCGTCTGGCGGCGAGCAGTGGCGTCGGGTGGCGCGTGACATCGCGCGTGCGGCACGGGAGGCCGGCTTCGTCCCCATCGAGGCCGCCGTCCTTGGCGAGCTGTTGCGCGCCGCCCGCTGGCACTGGCCGCGGTGGCTGGTCGATCGCGCGCTGGTCGTACTCACGTGTGACGGGTGCCTCTCGGCGAACGCCACGCTGGCGCTGCTCAGGCTGGCGTCCCGCGACGCGCGCCCGCACCTCGTCGTCAGGGGCGCCACGAGCGTGCTGCAGCGGCCGACACGGCTGGTCCGACTCTCGGCCGTCGTCCACGAGGCGCCGGCGGAGGCGCCCGAGGGGCCGTGCAGCCCCGACGCCCTGGCCGAGCAGGCGTGGCGGGGCGCCGAGGCCGGCGACGACGATCACGCGATCGGCGCGGCGGCGCGGTGGGCCATCATGCTGGCGCCCACGGCCGATACCGAGGCGCGAGCCCGCGCAGCGCTGGCGCACGCGCTCATTCGCCAGGGTCGGACCCTCGAGGCCCGCGCGGCGCTGGCCCCGGGCGCGGTGTCGCTGCCGCACCTGTCGGCCGACGCCTCGGCGAGCGTGCACGCGGTGCAGCAGCGGCTGCAGGCGGCCGAGGAACCGCACCACGGCGACCGCGGGCTCACCGACGACGTCCTCCGCGTGCTCGAGGTCTGCCAGGTCGTGGAGGACGAGACCACGGCGCTGGGGCGGCTCCTGCTCCTGCTGCGGGAGCGGCTCGGGGCGAGCAGCCTTGCGTTCGTGGTGGAGGAGGCCGGGCGGCGCCACGTGCTCTGCCGGCTCGGGCTCGCGGATGGCGAGATGCACGCCGCCGGGGGCACGCTGGCCAGCGGCCATGCTGCGCTCCCGGTCGAATCGGCGCCGGCGACCGAGGGCGCCTGGCCGCTTCGCTACGGAGGCCTCGTCGTCGGCGCGCTCTGGTGTCGCTGGTCGGCCGGGCTCGCCGTGCTCGCGCGCGACGCGGACACCCTGATGAAGGTGGCCGCGCTGGCGGCGGCGCCCATGGTGCATGCCGTCCACGAGCGCGGGCAGGCTACGGCGGCGACACCCGACATCCCGGGCCTCGTGGGGGAGAGCGACGTCATGCGGGACATCCGCGCCGCCCTCCTGCGCGCGGCCCGCTCGCCGTTCCCGGTGCTCATCGAGGGCGAGAGCGGGTCGGGCAAAGAGCTGGTGGCGCGCGCCATCCATCGCGCCAGCCCGAGGCGGGACCGGCGCTTCTCGGCCTTGAACTGCGCCGCGTTGTCCGAAGAGCTGGCCGAGGCCGAGCTCTTCGGCCACGCCCGGGGGGCCTTCACCGGCGCCGTGGTGGAGCGGGCCGGCCTGTTCGAGGAAGCCAACGGCGGCACGCTGTTCCTGGACGAGGTGTCGGAACTGTCGCCGCGGATTCAGGCGAAGCTGCTGCGCGTGCTGCAGGAGCACGAAGTGCGCCGCGTCGGCGAAGCGCACGTGCGGCGCATCGACGTGCGCATCGTCGCGGCCACCAACAAGCCGCTCGGCGCCGAACTCGAGGCCGGGCGCTTCCGGCGGGACCTGCGATACCGGCTCGACGTGGTGCGGCTCACCATCCCGCCGCTGCGCGAGCGGCTCGAAGACATCCCGGCGCTCGTGCGGCACGTGTGGGCCGCGCTCTGTGAGAAGACCGGCAGCCGGGCCGTCCTCTCGGCGGGCGCCATGGCCGCGCTGGGCCGCTACGACTGGCCGGGCAACGTCCGCGAGTTGCAGAACGTGCTGGCGTCGGTCATTGTCACGAGCCCGACCCGCGGGCTCCTGCCGGTGAGCCAGCTGCCTGCGCACGTGGCCCGCACCGCGGCGCTGGCCGACCGGCGCATGCTGGCCGACGCGCGCCGGGACTTCGAGTCGCGCTACGTCAGGGCCGCGCTGGCGCGGGCGGGAGGCCGGCCCGGCGTCGCGGCGCGCGAGCTGGGCGTGTCCAGGCAGGGACTGGCGAAGCTGCTTGCGCGACTGGGGCTGTCGGTCGAGGCCCGTGGTCACGGAGGCCCACCGGCCAGCGCGCTCAGGGTCGCGAGCCAGCCGCCCCAACGCGACGCTTGAGCGCCCGCAGCGCGGGGTCAGTCGGCGCGAGGTGCAGCCCCTCGTCGACGGCCGCGCGTGCGCGGGAGACGTCGCCGCCCGCGAAGGCGGCATCGGCCAGCAGCGCCAGGCGGTGCGGCGTCGGCTCGTCCTCGACCAGGGCGCGCTCGAGCCATCGCACGGCGGTGAGCGGCTCGCCGACCCGGACCGACAGGGCCGCGATGTCGGTGGCAACGACGGCGAGAGGGCCCCGGTCACCCACGAGCGCCGCGTACCGCAGCAGCGCGTCGCGCGCTTCCATCGGGCGCCCCTGGCGCTGGGCGACCAGTGCGAGGCGACGGAAGGCCTCGGGCGCGACGGGCAGCCGCTCCACGGCCTGGCGCAGCACGCGCTCGGCGGCGGCGAGGTCGCCGGCGAGGGTCCACGCGCGCCCGAGATCGCTCAGCGCCGCGCTGCTGCTGCTTGCGTGCGTCGCGGCCTGCGACAACGCCTCGACTGCCTTCATCAACGCCACGCGGTCGGTCCGCCGCTCGGCCATCTCGAGCCAGACATGCCCCAGGGCCTCATAGGCCAGGGGGGCCTCGGGAAACCGCTCCACGGCCCGCCCCAGGACGAGCACGGCCTGGGTGTCCCGCCCGGCGCCGGCAAGGGCGAGTCCGAGGGTCACGAGGCGCTCAGGGCGGGCCGGATCCAGTGCGCTCAGCGCTTCGAGCTGGTCGATGGCGCGCTGCCGTTCCCCGAGCGCGGCGTACACCTCAGCCAGGGCTTCGCGCGGACCAGGCGAGGCGGCGGACTCCTTGACGACAGCCTCGAGCGTCACGCGGGCCGCGGCCAGCTGGCCGAGATCCCGCTGGCACAAGCCGAGCAGGAAGCGAGCCTCGTGCAGCGCGGGATCGAGCGAGAGCGCCGCATCCAGCGAGGCGGCGGCCTCCTTCGGCCAGCCGGCGCGATACTGCGCCACGCCGAGCTTGTAGGCGACCCGGGGGGAGCGATCGTCGATGGCGATGGCCCGGCGGAAGTAGTCAGCGGCGCGATCGTGCCGGCCGAGATCCAGGCTGATGTCGCCCAGCCATTCCAGGGGACGGGTCGCCGACGGGTCCAGCTCGGCCGCGCGGCGCAGGTCGCGCAGCGCCGCCTCGGCTTCGCCCTGTTGCTGGTAGACGCGGCCCCGCTTCAGGTAGGGCACCATCGCGTCGGGCACCAGGGCCAGGGCACCGCTGTAGGCCTCGAGCGCCTCGAACGGCCGCCCGACCGCCGCGGCGGCGTCGCCCGCCGCCACCAGGCGCACGAACTCCCGCTCGGTCGTCCACGAGGAGTAGGCGAGCGCCCCGACCACTCCGGCCGCGGCGACCAGGGCCAGCGCAAGCAGCGTCCGGCGCATCTCACCGGGAATCGTAGCAGACCCCGCACCGCTCGGAACTTTCGGTCCCCCACGGGTTCTAATTGCTTTACACTGACCATGAGTCCACGACTTGTCGCCGAGGAACTGGTGAAGGAAGCAGGCGCACTCGGATGGTCTGACGTAGCCAGCGGAGAGGCGGCGCTCATCCAGCGCTGTGCCGCCGGCGAGCAGCTGGCGTGCGCCGAGCTCGTGGCCGGCCACGAGCGCCTGGTTTATACGCTTGCCCTGCACCTGCTGGGCGATCGCGACGAGGCCCTCGACCTCTCCCAGGAGGTCTTCCTCAGGGTGTTCCGCACCCTGCACTCGTTCCGCGGGCAGTCCGCCCTCAAGACCTGGATCTACCGCATCGTCGTCAACCAGGCGCGCAACCGCCAGCGGTTCTGGCGGCGGCGCCGGCGGGCCGATCAGGTCTCGCTCGACCAGCACGTGGCCGAGCACGGCGACCTCCGGCAGCCCGGTGACGGCAGCTCCCCCGATCGCGCGTTTGCGCGCAAGGAACTGGCCTCGAGGCTGTGGTCGGCCCTGAACGCGCTGCCCTTCGACCAGCGCACCGTCATCGTGCTGCGGGAGATCGACGGGCTCAGTTACGACGAGATCGCGTTCTCGCTGGGCGTCGCCGTCGGCACCGTGAAGTCGCGCCTGACGCGGGCGCGGCAAGTGCTGCGACACCAGCTGAGGGAGAGCCGGACATGATGCACGCCGTCTCCTGCGAGGCGGTGCAGGACCGCCTCGAGGAGTTCCACGACGACGAGTTGGCCCTCGAAGCGCGCGTGGCCATCCAGGGCCACCTGCGTGACTGCGTTACGTGCGCGCTGGTGGCTGCGGAGCTCGAGGAGGTGCGCGAGTCGCTCCGCGACATGGCCCAGGCGCTGCCGGATCGCACGGCCCCGGAGGCCGAGCGGCTGTCACGGCGGGTCGTGGAACGCGTCCGCGTCGAGGCTCAGTTCTCGTGGCGCGCCGAGGTGCGCGCGCTGTTCCAGGACATGCATCTGGTGTGGGCAGCGCTCGGCGCCACGGCGGCGACCCTCGTGTGCCTCGCCGGGTCGGTGAGCGTGCTGCACGCGGCCAGCCAGGAACGCCCGGACTCGCTGGCAGGACTCATCACCCTCCTCGCCAACCCCGGCTCGAACGAGAACCCCGTCCGCCTCGACAGCCGTATGCTCGCCCCGCGATCGCGGACCGACGCCGAGACCTTCGCGCCTCTGACGACCGAAGACGCGGTGCTGGCGTTGTCGGCGGTGGTCACGCGCGAGGGGCGCGTGCAGAACCTCGAGCTCCTCAGGTCCAGCCGCGCCCTCGACGTGAAGGTCCGGCCCGATGTCCTGCTGGCCATGCTGGACGCGGCCGCGCGCATGGAGTTCGAACCCGCCCAGGCGGGCGGCGCGCCCGTGGCCGTCAGCATGGTCTGGGTGCTCGCAAGCACCACCGTCAAGGGCAGCCCGACCGACGATGTGGTGCTGATCCGGCGCCGCGTCACCGCGAATGACGTCATCGAGGGTCCGGTGCCTCCCAAGTCCGTGGCGCCCGTGCCCGTGGTGGCTCGCCCCACGACCGACGACCTGTCGGTGATCTAGCGGCCGGCCACCAGCACCTGGCCCGAACTGACATTGTGCAGGGCATCGGTGGCCCTCACGACCAGCGTCTGCCCGGCCGCCGCCGCCTCGAGGCGGATGTCGAAGCCCTCGCGCCTGGCGTCGAGAATGCCATCGCGCGGGAACGCCGTCTGCCAGCTCCGGGCATCGAGCGAGTACTCGACGCGCGTCAGCACCGAATCCAGGTCCCTCACGTCGACCGGCACCAGGAAGCGCTCGCCGTCGCGCGCGACGGTCCCGATCGTGACGCTTGGCGGGGTGTTGTCGACCTCGAAGCTGGCGCTCTCGCGCTCCCCGCGGAGCGCGAGGTCCGCGGGGTTCGACCGGGCGTCGGAGGCCACGACCTTCACGACGTACGTGCCGTTGGGCGCCGAGGTGGTGTCCCACACGGTGAGCGTCTCGGTGAGCGCGGTCCTCAAGGCCCGCCACGTCGTCTCGCCCTCACGGCGGTACAGCACGTCGTAGGTGAGGTCGTCACCGTTGTCGTCCTCGGCCTTCCAAGCCAGGGTCTGCAGCCCGTGCTGGTAGATGCGCCGGCCGAGCGCGGGCGCGCTCCCTTGTCCCGCCGGCGAGGCGCCCTGGTTCGACAGGCGCCGTTCCAGCGGTTCCTCGCCGAAGCCGGCAATTTCGGCCTCTCCCGTGGAGAACGGCTTCTGGAACGCCACGCCAGGCGGGTGCACGGTGATCGATGCCACCTTCGGCCGGACGTTGCGCTGCAGATAGGCAGCCGAGACCGACGTGAGCAGCGGCGTCGCGGCGTCGCCCGTGAGCACGACGCGCCACTGCAGATACCTCGCCTTCGGGCTCGCGATCGGCGAGCCCTCGAACGCCTGGTACGGGCCGGACCAGTCGCTCCATGCCTCGTCGGGCGTCCGGGTGTTGCCGGACCGCGTAAACAGCTCCACCGTCGTCCCCGGGGGGGTCGTGGCCCGCCACGAGATCGAACCCCAGGACGACACCATGCGGGCATCCTTCACGTCGGACTCGTAGGTGCCCCGCGTCGCGCGGGTGTTCGACATCGCGACGAGCAGCCCCGGGTTCGCCGTGGCGAGCAGCGTGCGATCGCCGGCGCGGTGCAGCATGGTGGCCTGCTGCGCGGGCACGCGGGCCAGCAGCACGGGGTTGATGGGGTCTCCGGACAGGCGGAAGATCTTCCCCTTGCTGCCGGTCGCGACGAGGAGCGCGCCGTCGGGCTCGACGCTGACGTCATACGGCGCGTCGTCCATCGCCTCCCAGAGCACGTCCCACAGGCCGTCCGCCTGGATGCGGTACACGGCGCCCGACGGCTGGCCGCCCGATTCGCGGGCAGGCGGGGTCTGCCCGGGTTGCGCCGTCACGGGGACGTCGATGATTGCAAACGACACGATATCGGTGGAGACGCTGGGCACGGGAGTGGGCGTGGGTGGCGTGGGGGCGTCCGCGGGCTCCTGGCCGCCGCCTGACGGACGCCCATTCTGCGCGGCCGCGTAGACGAGTCCCCGGCCGTCCACCTCGATCGCGCGCACCTCCTGGTACGGCGTGTCGAGCGCCAGGAAGCCCTTGCCGGCCGTGTCCACGCGGAAGACGCGTCCCGGACCGCCCGTGCCCACCAGCAGGTGCCCCGACGGCTCGAACGTCAGCGTCATCGCGTGCGTGGCCTTGGTGGCGAAGAACAGCTCGCCCTTGCCGTCAGGCGTGATGCGATAGACGTTGCCCTTGTCACCGGTGGCCGCGTAGATCAGGCCCTTGGCGTCCGTGGCCAGCGCCCAGATGTACTTGTCGTCGGGATCGAACAGGGAAGCGGCTTCGCCCTTCGCGTCCACGTGGTAGACCCGGCCGTCGGGCGAGGTGCCGACATAGAGGCCGCCGTCCGGCGCGGCGGCCAGCGCGTGGACTTCGAGCTCGGGGCTGTCGTAGAACAACGTGCCGGCGCCGCCGGAGGTCACCTTGAAGACCTTGCCGTCGTTGCCGGTACCAAGGAAGGTGGTGCCATCCGGTTGAGCCACCATGGCCCAGACCACCGACACCGCACCGTCGAAGACACGCCGCACTTCGGGGCCCAGCGCCAGGCGACCGTGCTCGTCGACGGAAAGCTGGTCCACGTCTCCACGGAGGAAGTCGGCCTGCGTGGCCGTCTGCCAGAAGCCCGGTGTGGCGGAAATGACCGGCGTACACAGGAACAGGGCGAGGCCGCCGGCCAGCCCGCGAAGCGCGTGGATGCGAGTCATTCGGGTTGGTCGAGTGAGAGGGACAGCTGCCGCGAGCCGGTCACGGCGAAATCGAGCGGCACTTCCCATTCGCCGCGGAGGGCCGATCGCATGGTCGAGACGCTGCCCGTGCTGCGGCCCGACTCGAGCACGCCCAGGACCGAGGGCGGCAGGCCGCTCATCGGCTCGCCGCTGACCACTGCGCCCCGCTCGGAGGTGGACACCCTCACGTAGAGGCGGTTGGCGCGGCGGGACCGGTTGAACGTCCGGATGATCTCCGACGGGCGCTGGAGCTCCGCGCCCCGCACGTCGCGCCGATCCTCCGCAGACGCACGCGCGCCGTCCGCGACGAGCAGCTGGATGGAACCCGACGCGTTTGCGGGGAAGCCAATCGGGACCCGTTGCAGGATCTCCTCGCCCTTCGGCCCGCGCAGCGCGACCGAGAGCGTGGCGGTGCCGCCCGCGCGCGGCCGCGTCGTGTCGAGCCACACGCGATCGATGCGCGCGGTCCGGGCTTCCTCCGACGCGTCGATGGTCAGCGCGATGCGCTCCACGTCGACGGGCTCGGACGTGTTCTTGAAGAGCTGCGTGAGCGGGCCCGCGATGTAGGCGGCGGCCGTGCCCACGGGCTGGTCCCCCGTGAAGATGTCCTCGAAGTCCAGCTCCCCGTGCGACCGGATGCTCGCCGTTCCGCGGATGGTGAACGAGGCGGGGCCGGTCGCGCGCTCGTACGCGGTGAGCACGTTGGCCACGGCCAGGTACGCCAGCAGCGGCGTGAAGGTGGTGTCGCGCACGACGCCGACGTTGAAGGTGCGCGCCCCCAGGCGGTCGGAGTTGAGCGCCACGGTCATGGGGATGAGCGCCGGGCCGGCACCGAGCCTGCCGGCAATGGCCGTGGCGCGGTCCTGCTGCAGCGTGCCGATGACGCGGCCGAAGCTGGCAAGCTTGCTCGACTGCATCAGGCTGGGCAGCACGACGTGCACCTCGGCCGTGGTCATCGGAAACTCGGTCGGGCCGAGGTTGTAGAGCGGATGGCCGAAGGCGTAGACGCGATCCCCCTCGACGTGCGTCACGGTGCCCGTGGCACCCAGCTCGAAATCGCCGGAGAGCAGCGACACGCCGACGGCATCGCCCGGCGCGAGCGTCGTCCGCGCCGGGCCGGCGCCGCCGCTGGTGACAGGCGGCGCCTGGCCGGCCACCGGCAGGAAGCCGCCGGCGCTGAAGGCGCCGGCGAGCGGATCCAGCACGCCGGGTTCGAGGCCGCTGGCCATCAACGGAACCGCGATCGGCCGGAGCACCGCGCCGGACAGGTTCGGCAGCCCTGCGACGGGCGTGGTCGCCAGTCGGGCGCCAGGCCGCGACCGCCCCAGATCCCGCGCCCAGACCTCGAACAACTCGTCGGGCGTCGGCGGCCACGTCAGCGCCACCGGGCGCGTGGCCGGCCTCGGCGTTCCCATCGTGGTGGCATCGGTCATCTCGGCAATCGGCGTGATGCCGGCAATCGGCTCGGTCGCGAACTGGCCCAGCGCATACGAGACCGCGCCGATGAGCCGGCCCTCGACGTAGACCGGGCTGCCGCTCATCCCGGCGATGACGCCTGTCTTCGCCAGCGGCCCGCCGTCGAGCCGCGCCAGAATCAGGTCCCGGTTCGGCGCGATGACGTTGCGCAGCACCCCCAGGATGTGGACCTGGAAGTCCTCGAGCGTCGAGCCCGAGAAGACCGTCCGGCCCGTGCCCACCATGCCCGGGCGGATCTCGTCGATGGGCATCAGGCGCGTCTGGGCTCCTGGGGCGCTGCCGATGCCGAGGGCAACCGCAACTGCAAGGGCGACAACTGCCGACGAGCGGGGAGTGACCATGGGTACCAGGGTGAAACGGCTGTCCTTGTCCAATACTACGACGATGTGTTACCGTTTGGACGCTCGTATGCGTGCTCGAGTCGTTGCGCCCGTCTCGCCCTGCCCGGCCGGCCATCGCGGCCTGCGGCCCACGGGTGTGTTTGGGGCGTGGTGGTATTGGCATCCTCAGCAGAAGAGGCAGCCTGGGCTCGCGTAGCAGACCCCGACTCCAAACGCTCGAACAAGCGCCTCTTCAGCTCAGGTTGAAGAGGCGCTTTTTGCTTCATGGCCCAGACCAGACTGTGCGTGACCGTGGCGGCCCGGACGATGGCCGACCTCCAGGCGCGGCGCGATGCGCTCGTCGGCGCCGACCTGGTGGAACTCCGCCTCGACACGGTGGACCGTCCCGACGTGGACGGGGCCCTGTCCGGCCGGCGGACCCCGGTCATCGTCACCTGCCGGCCCGCCTGGGAGGGCGGCGCGTTCCGGGGTAGCGAAGAGGACCGGCTCGGCCTCCTCGCGCGCGCCCTCGACGCGGGAGCGGAGTTCGTGGACGTGGAGGCGAAGGCCCTCACGCCGGCCTTTGCGGGCGCCGCCCATCGCGACCGGCTCGTGGTCTCCTGGCACGACTTCGACGGTGTGCCAGGCGACCTCAACGCCCGGGTCGAGTCGATGACCGCCACCGGCGCCGGCACCGTCAAGGTCGCCGTGATGGCGCGGCGGCTGTCGGATTGCCTGCCGCTGCTCGATGTGGCCAGGCGACGCGGCGCGCCCACCTCCGTCATCGCGATGGGGGAGGCGGGCGTCGCCACGCGTGTCCTGGCGGCGCGGTTCGGATCGTGCTGGACCTACGCCGCCGAGGATGTCGCCGTGGCGCCCGGCCAGCTGACGGCGTGCCGCATGGAGCGGGAGTTCGGCTTCTCGAGAGTCGGGCGCGATACCGCGATCTACGGCGTGCTGGGCAAGCCCGTGTCGCACTCCGTCTCGCCGGCCATGCACAATGCCGCATTCCGCGCGACCGGCCTCGACGCCGTGTACCTGCCGCTGGCGGCGGACAGCTACGCGGATTTCCTCGCGTTCGCCGATGCCATGCGGCTGCAGGGGGCGAGCGTGACGGCGCCGTTCAAGGTGGACGCGTTCAACCACGCCGGGACCGAGGACGACGAGAGCCGGCGCTCGCGGGCCATCAACACGCTGCGCCGCCGTGACGACCGGTGGGAGGGCCTCAACACCGACCTTGCGGGGTTCATGGCGCCGCTCGTGCGGCAGGGTGGGGTGAAGGGCGCGCGCGTCACGGTCCTGGGCGCCGGCGGCGCGGCGCGGGCCGTGGCCGTCGCGCTGGGCGCGGCGGGCGCCATCGTGACCCTGTGCGGGCGACGGGCGGAGCTGGCGGACGCCGTCGCACGGATCGCCGGCGCGCGCGTGGCGCCCTGGCCGCCGGCACCGGGCTCGTGGGACATCCTCGTCAACGCCACCCCCGTCGGTACCCATCCGCGCGTGGACGAGTCGCCACTGCCGGAGGCCGCGCTCGACCGCGGCCTCGTCTACGACCTGGTCTACAACCCGCCCCGCACGCGGTTGCTGGCAGACGCCGCGGCGCGCGGGTGCCGCACCATCGGCGGCCTCGACATGCTGGTGGCCCAGGCCCAGGCCCAGTTCGCCTGGTGGACCGGCGTTCATCCCCCCGAACGCACGATGCGCGATGCCGCGCTCGCGCGCCTCCACGAGATTACCCACGTATGAAACTGACGTCGTTCGAAGAGTTCGTCGATCTGGCCAAGCGCGGCACCTTCGTGCCGGTCTGCAAGGAGATCGTGGCCGACCTGCTGACGCCCGTCTCCGCCTTCCTCAAGGTGGCCGAGCATTCCGACTACGCCTTCCTGCTCGAGAGCGTCGAGGGTGGCGAGCACGTCGGGCGGTACTCGTTCCTGGGCAAGGATCCGTTCCTTATCCTCCGCGGCCGCGACGACCGGGCCACCATCGAGCAGGCGGGCACCCAAACGACGACCGAGACGCCCTTCGTCGAGACGCTGCGCTCGCTGATGAACGGCTTCCAGGCGCCGTTCGTCCCCGGCCTGCCGCGCTTCACCGGTGGCGCGGTCGGCTACTTCGGGTACGACACCGCCGAGTGGTTCGAGCCGGCGGTGGCGCCGGCGGAGACCGCGCCCGCCGGCACCGACCAGGCGGGGTTCATGCTCTTCGACACGGTGCTGGCGTTCGATCACGTCCAGCACCGCATCCTGCTCATCGCCAACGCGCGGATCACGGGCGACGAGGATCTGCGGGCGCTCTACCAGTTCGCGTGCACGAAGATCGAGTTCCTCGAGCGCGAGCTGGAGCGCGCGCTGTCGCTCCCGAGACGCGCGGACGCACCGCCGCTCCGCTTCGAATCGAACATCACGCAGGAGGCCTTCGAGGGCATGGTCCGCGCGGCCAAGGAGCACATCGCCGCCGGCGACATCTACCAGGTGGTGCTCTCGCAGCGTTTCGAGGCCGAGGTCGGCGCGGACGCCTTCACCGTGTACCGCGCGCTCCGGCACGTGAACCCGTCGCCCTACATGTTCTTCATCCGCATGGGCGGCCGCTCGATTGTCGGCTCGTCCCCGGAGATGCTCGTGCGCGTGGAGGGGCGCCACGCGGTGACGCACCCCATCGCCGGGACGCGCCCGCGCGGCCGGTCGGACGAGGAGGACCGCCGGCTGGCCGAGGAGCTCAAGCGCAACGAGAAGGAAAGGGCCGAGCACGTGATGCTCGTGGACCTCGGGCGCAACGACCTGGGGCGCGTGTGTGACTACGGCACCGTGCGCGTGCCCACCTTCATGACGCTGGAGCGGTACTCGCACGTCATGCACCTGGTCTCGGTCGTGGAAGGCACCCTGGCCGAGGGGTCGGATCGCCTCGACGCGCTCGTGTCCTGCTTCCCGGCCGGCACCGTGTCGGGCGCGCCGAAGGTGCGCGCCATGCAGATCATCAACGCGCTCGAGCCATCCCGCCGGGGGCTCTACGCCGGCGCGGTGGGATATCTCGACTTCGCCGGCAACCTGGATTTCTGCATCGCCATCCGCACCGTCATCCTCGAGGAGGGTCGCGCCCGCGTCCAGGCGGGGGCGGGCATCGTGGCCGACTCGAACCCGACGGCGGAGTACGAGGAGACGCGCGACAAGGCCCGCGCGATGATCCGCGCGCTCGAACTGGCGCAGGCCGGGCTCTGAGGGTGCGGCCGCCATGGTGCTCGTGATCGACAACTACGACTCGTTCACCTACAACCTGGTCCAGTACCTGGGCGAGCTGGGGGCGACGGTCGTGGTGCGGCGCAACGACGAGACGACGGTGGACGCGATCCGGGCGATCGGTCCGGATCGCATTCTCATCTCCCCGGGGCCGGGTCGTCCGGAGGACGCCGGCATCTCGCTGGACGTCATCCGCGCGCTCGGGCCCTCGCGGCCGCTGCTGGGCGTCTGCCTCGGTCACCAGGCCATCGGCCTCGCGTTCGGCGGGCACGTGGTGCGCGCGCCGATGCCCGTGCACGGCAAGACCTCGGCCGTCGAGCACGACGCCACCGGCGTGTTCGCGGGGCTCCCACCCGGCTTCGAGGCCGGTCGGTATCACTCGCTGGTCGTGGCGGAGGACGGCCTGCCCGGCGATCTGGTCGTGACGGCCCGGACTCGCGACGCGGGCATCGTCATGGGCCTCCGCCACCGCAGGTTTCCCATTCACGGGGTACAGTTCCACCCCGAGTCGGTGCTCACCGAGGAGGGACGACACCTCCTGCGCAACTTCCTCGAGCTGTAGGCCATGTTCACCGAACTCATCGAGCGGCTGCGGCGTCACGAGGACCTCACCGAGGCCCAGGCCTCGGCGGCCATGCACCTCATCATGCGTGGAGAGGCGGCACCGGCCCAGATTGCCGGCTTGCTGGTCGGCCTGGCGATGAAGGGCGAGCGGCCTGCGGAGCTCGTGGGGCTGGCGTCCACGATGCGCGAGCATGCCGTCCCCCTGCCGCGCCGCGCCGGGCCCGTGTTCGACACGTGCGGCACCGGTGGCGATCGCTCCGGCACGTTCAACATCTCGACGGCGGCGGCCCTCGTGGTGGCGTCCTGCGGCGTGCGCGTGGCCAAGCACGGGAACCGCTCGGTCTCGAGCCTCTGCGGCAGCGCGGACGTGCTCCAGGCGCTTGGCGTCGAGGTGCAGATGTCGCCGGAGGGCGCCGCGCGGGCGCTCGACGAGGCCGGCATCGGTTTCCTCTTCGCGCCGACGTTTCACCCGGCCATGCGCCACGCGGCGCAGGCGCGCCGCGACCTCGGGATCCGCACGGCCTTCAACCTGCTGGGCCCGCTGACCAACCCGGCGCGCCCGGCGCGGCAGGTCGTCGGCGTGCCGCGGCCGGAACTCACCGAGCTGCTCGCCCGCACGCTGCTCGCCCTCGGCGCCGAGCGGGCGTGGGTCGTGCACGGCGCGGACGGCCTCGACGAGCTGTCCACCACCGGTCACACCAAGGTATCGGAGGTTCGCGGGGGCGCCGTCCACACGTTCTACGTGCACCCCGCGGACTTCGGCCTTCCGAAGGCCGCTGCCGGCGCGCTCGCGGGCGGCGATGCCGCGACCAACGCGGGCATCATCCGGCGGGTGCTGGCGGGCGAGGCGGGCCCCGCGCGCGACGTCGTGCTGCTGAACGCCGGCGCGGCCCTCATGCTGGCGGGAGAAGCCGACTCGGTGCGCGAGGGCATCGCGCGAGCCGCCGACGCCCTCGATGCCGGCCGTGCCGGCCGCACGCTCGAACGGCTGGCCGCCGCCTCACGCGAGACGCGGGAGGGCGGCGCATGACCAGCACCGTGCCATCCGACCTGCTGCTGGCCATCGTCGCAGCCACCCGCGTGCGGGTGGCGAACGCGCGGGCGACGGAGGCGGAACCAGCGCTGGAAGAGCGCGCGCGCAAGGCCGCCCCGCGCGGACAGGTGTTTCGGGACGCGCTGGCGGCCGCCGGCCGGGTGAGGGTCATCGCAGAATGCAAGCGCAGGTCGCCCTCGCGTGGTGTGCTGCGGGCGGCATACGATCCGGTGGCCATCGCAACCGGCTACGCCGCCGCCGGCGCCGCGGCCCTCTCCATCCTCACCGAGCCGATGTTCTTCGACGGCTCGCTCGACCATCTCGCCCGCGTCCGGCAGGCGGTGAGCATCCCGGTGCTGCGCAAGGACTTCATCGTCGAGCGCTACCAGCTGCTCGAGGCGGCCGCCGCCGGGGCCGATGCCGTGCTGCTGATCGTCGCGGCGCTCACCGACGAGGAGCTGACCGATCTGGTGCGCGAGGCGGAGTCCCTCGGCCTGGCCACGCTCGTGGAAGTGCACACCGGCGAAGAGCTCGATCGCGCCCTCGCCGCAGGCGCGACCGTCGTCGGCGTGAACAACCGCAACCTGCGAACGCTGGACGTCGACGTCGAGCTGTCGGCGCGCCTGGCGGGCCGGCTGCCGCCATCGGTGATGGCCGTCAGCGAAAGTGGGCTCAGGTCCGCGGCCGACATCGCGCGACTGGGCGGGCTCGGCTACCGCGCGTTCCTGGTGGGCGAGCGGTTCATGACGACACCCGACCCGGGGGCCGCGCTGGCGAGCCTGCTGGCGGAGGCACGCCGGTGAGGATCAAGGTGTGCGGCATCACGCGCGCGGAGGACGCGCAGCGGGCGGCGGAGCTGGGCGTGGACGCGCTGGGGTTCGTCTTGTGGCCGCACAGCCCGCGTGCGATCGCGCTCGAGGCGGCACGCGCCATCGTCGGGGGCCTGCCCCCGTTCGTCACGGCGGTGGGGGTGTTCGTGGATCCCACGACCGAGGACATCGCCCGCGCCAGGGACGCGGGGCTCCAGGTCGCGCAAGTGCACGGGCGGGCGCCAGCCGTGCCGCGCGGCATGCCACTCCTGCAGGCCGTCCACCTGGCGGCCGACGGCGGAGGCATCGTGCCGGCCGTCCCCGGCGACGCTGCCGTGCTCGTGGACGGGTTCGACCCCGCGCGGCGCGGGGGGACTGGCCGCACCGTGGACTGGTCGCATGTCGGGAGAATTGCGGCCGGGCGGCCCGTGGTGCTGGCGGGTGGGCTGACCCCAGGCAACGTGCGCACGGCCATGGTCCGGGCGCGCCCCTGGGCCGTCGACGTGTCGTCGGGCGTGGAGCGGCGTCCCGGCGTGAAGGATCACGACAAGCTGGCGGCCTTCGTAGCCGCCGTGAGAGCAGAGGCATGAGCACGAACTGGTTTGGCCGCCGCGACCCCGACAGCCGGGGCTACTTCGGCGAGTTCGGCGGCCGCTTCGTCCCCGAGACACTCGTCGCCCCCATCGACGCCCTGGAGCGCGAGTACATGGACGCCCGGCGCGACGCGGCCTTTGGCGCGGACCTGGACCGGTTGCTGCGCCACTACGTCGGCCGGCCCACGCCGCTCTGGGAGGCCGCGCGCCTCGGGGCGTCCTGCGGCGCGCGCGTGTTCCTGAAGCGGGAGGACCTCACCCATACCGGCGCGCACAAGATCAACAACGCGCTCGGTCAGGCGCTCCTCGCGAAGCGGATGGGGAAGACCCGCATCGTCGCGGAAACCGGCGCCGGGCAGCACGGCGTGGCCAGTGCCACCGCCTGCGCGCTGCTGGGGCTCGAATGCGTCGTCTACATGGGAAGCGAGGACATGCGGCGGCAGGCGCTCAATGTCTTCCGCATGCGGCTGCTGGGCGCGCGCGTCGAGGGTGTGGACTCGGGCAGCCGGACGCTCAAGGATGCCATCAACGAGGCCATGCGCGACTGGGTGGCGCGGCCCGACGACACGCACTACCTGCTCGGGTCGGCGCTCGGGCCCCATCCCTACCCGCTCATGGTGCGCGAGTTCCAGTCCGTCATCGGCCGGGAGGCCCGGCAGCAGTGCGTCGAGCAGGCAGGCCGGCTGCCGGACGCCGTGATCGCCTGCGTGGGCGGCGGGAGCAATGCCATCGGCATCTTCGACGCGTTCATCGACGACCCGTCGGTGCGCCTGATTGGCGTGGAAGCGGGAGGCGAGGCCATCACACCGGGACGCCACGCCGCACGCTTCGCCGGCGGGGCGGCAGGCATCCTGCAGGGTACGCGCACGCGCGTGCTGCAGGACGCCAACGGCAACATCGAACCGACGCACTCGATATCGGCTGGCCTGGACTACGCCGCCGTCGGCCCCGAGCACGCCTACCTGGCATCCACGGGGCGCGCAGAGTACCACTACGCGACCGACGTCGATGCGCTGCGGGGCTTCCAGGAGCTGGCACGGCTCGAAGGCATCATCCCGGCGCTCGAAAGCGCCCATGCCATCGCGTACGTGAGAAGGGCCGCGGAGCAGTGGGCTCCGGGCGCGGTGCTCCTGGTGAACCTGTCCGGCCGCGGCGACAAGGACGTGCAGACGGTGGAAGGACTGCTGCAGGAGGCGGATCGTGTCGCGAATTGACGATGCCTTCCGCCGGATGCGGGCCGAGAGGCGGACCGGCCTGGTCACCTACGTGACGGCCGGGGACCCCAGCCTGGCGAGGACGGCGGACATCCTGAGGCAGATCGACGCCGCCGGGGCCGACGTGCTGGAGGTCGGGGTGCCGTTCTCCGATCCGCTGGCCGACGGGCCGGTGATCCAGCGGGCCACCGAGCGCGCCCTTGCGGGCGGCGCCACGCTTGCCGGGGTGCTGGACATGCTGGCGGGCGTCCGGAAGGATCTCCATGCACCGATCGTCGTCTTCAGCTACGCCAATCCGATACTCCGGATGGGCCTGGACGCGTTCGTCGCGCGGGCCCGGGGGGCGGGGGTGGACGGGGTGCTCACCCTGGACGTGCCGCCCGAGGAGTCGGGCGAGTGGCGCGGCCGTTTCCAGGCCGCCGGGATTGATACAATTTTTCTGTTGAGCCCGACCACCACCGTGGAGCGCATCAGGCGGGCGGCGACGCTCGGGAGCGGGTTCCTGTACGGGATTTCCCGGCTGGGCGTGACCGGGGCCCGGGACACGGTCGCCGACTCGGCCGAAGCCCTGGCAACGCGCGTGCGCCGGGAAACCGCGATGCCACTCGCGCTCGGCTTCGGCGTGTCGCGGCCCGAGCACGTGCGAGCCATCGGGCAGTGGGCCGATGCCGCCGTCGTGGGGAGCGCGCTGGTCAACGTGATCGCCGAGCACGGCGCAAAGGCTGGCCTGCTCGACGAGGTGGAGCGGTACGTCCGATGGCTCCGGAGCTGAGCCTCGAGGCCCTCCGCGACGAGATCGACCGGCTGGACGAGGTGATCGTCCGCCTCCTGGACCGGCGGGCCCGCTGCGCGTACGCGGTCGGCCGCGTGAAGCGCGAAAAGGGCATGGCCATCTACGAGCCGTCGCGGGAGGCCACGGTCATGGCGCACGTCAAGGCGGTGAATGCCAGCCTCGGCGGTCCGCTGACCGACGATGCGATCGTGCGGTTGTACGAACGGGTGATGGACGAGGCGCGGCGGATTCAGCGCCTCGACGGCGAGCGTCAAACGAAGCAGAGCACAGACTGAGAGCTGCATATGGTTGTCGTGATGAAGGAGCGGGTCACTGCCGATCAGGTCGAGCACGTGATCGCCAAGCTGGTCGAGTTCGGGATGGACGTCCACCGGTCCACCGGCGCGTCGCGTGTCGTGCTGGGCGTGGTCGGCAGCGGCAAGGTGGACCCGCGGCTCATCGAGATGATGGACGGCGTCCACGAGGTGCTGCGCATCACCGAGCCGTACAAGCTCGCCAGCCGTACCTTCAAACCCGAGGACACCGTCATCAGCGTGGGCGACCTGCGCATCGGCGGAGACGAGGTGATCGTCATGGCCGGCCCGTGCTCGGCCGAGAACGAAGCGCAGGTCAACGCCACGGCGGCGGCGGTGAAGCGCGCCGGCGCGAAGGTCCTGCGTGGCGGGGCCTTCAAGCCGCGATCGTCGCCGTACAGCTTCCAGGGCCTGGGCGAACAGGGCCTGCGGCTGCTGCGAACCGCGGCCGACGCCCAGGATCTCAGGCTGGTGACCGAGGTGATGGACATCAGCCAGATCGAGGTCATCGATCGCTATGCGGACATCTTCCAGGTCGGCGCGCGCAACATGCAGAACTTCACGCTGCTGCGCGAACTGGGACGGGCGCGCAAGCCCGTACTGCTGAAGCGCGGCATCTCGGCCACGATCGAGGAGTGGCTCCTCTCGGCCGAGTACGTGCTGGCGGGCGGCAACACGGAGGTCATCCTCTGCGAGCGTGGCATTCGGACCTTCGAGACGGCCACCCGCAACACGCTGGACATCTCCGCGATTCCCATCGTGAAGCAGCTGAGCCACCTGCCGGTGTTCGTGGACCCGAGCCACGGCACCGGCCGCCGCGACAAGGTGGCGCCAATGGCGCGCGCGGCAGTGGCCGCGGGCGCCGACGGCCTGCTCATCGAGGTGCACTGCGATCCGGATCACGCGATGAGCGACGGCGCGCAGTCGCTCTTTCCGGGGCAGTTCGATCGGCTGATGGCGGAGCTGCGGATCATCGCGCCCGCCATCGGGCGCAGCATCTGCCTGGAGCCGGTGGCACGGCGGGGGTGGGCACGATAGGGGCGCACGAAGGGTTCGAAGCACGGGGGTGCGAAGCACAGGGGTGCGAAGCACAGGGGTTCGAAGCACGAAGGGTTCGAAGCACGGGGGTGCGAAGCACGGGGGTTCGAAGCACAGGGGTTCGAAGCACGAAGGGTTCGAAGCACGGGGGTTCGAAGCACGAAGGGTTCGAAGCACAGGGGTTCGATGAGCGAGCGGCTGGCGATTGTTGGGGACGGGCTCATTGGGCGATCCGTGCGCCTGGCGTACACGCGGCGGGTTCCGGGCGCGGAGGTGGCGAGCTTCGACCGCGGAGACGACCTTGCGGGGCTGGCGGAGGCCACGACCGTGGTGCTCGCGGCGCCGGTGGACGTCCTCCTCGACCTGGTTCCTCGCCTGGCCACGCTGGCCCCCGCAGCCGCTCTCATCACCGACACGGGCAGCACCAAGCACGCCATCGCCGCCGCGGCCCGGCAGGCGGGCCTCACGCGGTTCGTGCCCGGCCATCCCATGGCCGGAGGCACCCGCAGCGGCCCGGCAGGCGCGCGCGCCGATCTCTTCGACGGCCGCCCCTGGTTCCTGGTCACCGGCTCGGCGGACACTGCCGCTGTGGCTCGGGCGCGCGCGCTCGTCTCTCGGCTGGGCGGCGTCCCGATCGAGATGACCGACGACGGGGAGGCGCACGATCGGCTCGTGGCCGCGATCAGCCACCTCCCCCAGCTCGTGGCGACGACACTGCTCGCGCGCGTGGGCGAGACGGTGGGAGCCGACGGCCTCCGTCATGGCGGTGCCGGCCTCCGAGACACCACGCGGCTGGCGGCCAGCCAGGCGTCGATGTGGGCGCCCATCCTCGACACCAACGCCGCCGCCCTCGCGCCGCTGCTGCGCGCGCTCGCGCGCGATCTCGAGGCCACAGCCGACGGGCTCACCGACCGCGCGCACGTGGACGCGCTCTTCGCACGTGCCCACCGATTCACCTTCGATCCATAATTGCGGGATGAACAAGGTGATCGAGACCGCTGAGGCCGCGGTCGCCGACATCCAGGACGGCGCCTCGATCATGGTCGGGGGGTTCGGCCTCTCCGGCATCCCCGAGAACCTCCTCGCCGCGCTCCTCAGGCGTGGGGTCCGCAACCTCACCATGATCAGCAACAACGCCGGCACGGACGACTTCGGCATCGGCCCGCTGCTGAGGAACCGCCAGGTGCGGAAGATGATCTCGACCTACGTGGGCGAGAACAAGGAGTTCGAGCGCCAGTTCCTGCAGAAGGAAATCGAGGTCGAGCTCGTCCCCCAGGGCACGTTCTCCGAGCGGATCCGCGCCGGCGGCGCCGGCATCGGAGGGTTCTTCACGCCGACCGGTGTGGGCACCCTCATCGCGGAGGGCAAGGAGACGCGCGCGATCGACGGGCGCCAGTACGTCCTCGAGATGCCCCTGAAGGCCGACTTCGCCTTCGTCAAGGCCTGGAAGGGCGACCACGTGGGCAACCTCGTCTACCGGAAGACCGCCCGCAATTTCAACCCGATGATGGCCACCGCCGCGCGCGTGACCATCGCGGAGGTGGAGCACCTGGTGGCGCCAGGCGAGCTCGAGCCGGACGGGGTCCACACGCCCGGCATCTTCGTGAAGCGTATCCTCCAGGGGGCGCGCTACGAGAAGCGCATCGAGAAACGGACCGTCTCCCATGGATAAGCGCGAGCGCATCGTCTCCCGGATCGCCCGGGAACTGAAGGACGGCGACTACGTGAACCTCGGGATCGGCATGCCCACGCTGGTGGCCAACTTCGTGCCGCCGGACGTCCATATCACCCTCCACTCCGAGAACGGGATGCTCGGCGTGGGGCCCTATCCCGCCGAGGACCAGGTGGATCCCGACCTCATCAACGCGGGCAAGGAGACGGTGACGGAGCTGCCCGGCGCGTGCTACTTCAGCAGCGCCGACTCGTTCGCCATGGTGCGTGGTGGGCACGTGGATGTCACCGTGCTGGGCGCGCTCGAAGTGGACGAGCATGGCAACCTGGCCAACTGGATGATTCCCGGCAAGATGGTGAAGGGCATGGGCGGCGCCATGGATCTGGTGGCCGGCGCGCGCCGCGTCATCATCGCCATGGAGCACACCACCAGGGACGGCGGACACAAGATCCTGAAGCGGTGCACGCTGCCGCTCACCGGCGTGCGGGTAGTCAGCCAGATCGTCACCGAGCTGGCGGTCATCGCCGTCAGGCCGCATGGCCTCGTGCTCACGGAGATTGCCGCCGACACCACGGAGGAGGCCGTACGTGCCGCCACCGGGGCCAGGCTGCACGTGGAGGGCCCGGTCGGCCGCTTCTGACGGAACTTCGCCACGGGACGTCACGTCTGTCCAGAGTGACGTGCGCACCCTCATCCTGCTCGCGATCCTCGGTCTCGCCACACCGGGCGCGGCGGCGCAGCCCCTGACGTCCGCGCCACTCCCGGCCGGCGACACGCCCCCGGTCACCTACCGCATCACGGGCACGCGGCTCGCCGTCGCGCAGGACGTCCACGTGGACCGCGACGAGGAGGTCACCGACGGCGTGGCGGTCGTGGGCGGGTCGGCCCGCATCGACGGCCGCGTCGGGGACGGCATCCTGGTGATCGGCGGTGATCTGCGCCTCGGCCCGACCGCCGATATCCGGGGCGACGTCGTCCTGGTGGGCGGCACGCTCATCCGTGACCAGGGGGCCCGGCTCTCGGGCGGCGTCAGCTACGTGTCCTTCGGCGAGTGGTCCCGGCGAACCGGCCGCTTCGGTTGGTGGCCGCGGGTCGACTTGGCCAACACGGGCCGGTGGCTCGGCCTCGCGGCCACACTGGTCCGCGTGTCCATCCTGGCCGTGCTGGTACTGGTGGTGCTGCTCGTGGCGCGCGGGCCGGTCGCGCGGGTGGGTCGCGCCGCCGCCGCCGAGCCCCTGCGGGCCGCCATCATCGGCCTCGCGGCGGAGGTGCTCTTCCTGCCCGTGGTGCTCGTGTTCTCCATCGCGCTGGGCCTCACCATCGTCGGACTGCCGTTCGTCTTCCTGCTGGTGCCGGTCGCGATCCTGGTGGCACTCGTCGCCCTGCTCCTCGGCTTCACGGCCCTCGCATGCCGCCTGGGCGAGTGGCTCGAGGATCGCCTCGGCTGGCGCCCCCGAAGCGCCGTCCTGGCGACGGCGCTCGGCATGTTCCTCGTCCTGATGCCGACGCTCCTGGCGCGCCTGCTGGGCGTGGCGCCCGAGCCGCTGAGGCTGGCAGCCTTTGGCGTGCTCGTCGCCGGCGCCATCGCCGAGTTCCTCATCTGGACCATCGGCCTGGGCGCGACGCTGATGACCGGCTTCGGCCGATGGAACACGACGCCGCCACCGATCGGGGCTGGCGCGTGAGAGAGTAGAGAGAGAGGAGGCTCTCTCTCTTCCCATGCTCGCCAGCCTGGCCGTCCGCCTCAGCGAGGTCACCGCACGGTTCGTGCCGAGCGCGTTTGCCATCGCCCTCATCCTCACCTTCGTCACCTTCGCCCTGGCCTTCGGCCTCGCCGGCGCGTCGCCGTCCCGCATCATCATCGAGTGGGGCAACGGCTTCTGGACGCTGGTGCCGTTTGCCATGCAGATGGCACTGGTCGTGCTCTCCGGCTATCTGGTGTCCACGGCGCCCGTCGTGGACCGCGGCTTCGCGCGGCTCGCCGGCCTGGCGCGGAGCCCGCGCGGCGCCGTCGTCCTGATGGCCCTGGTGTCGATGGGCCTGGCGTGGGTGCACTGGGGCCTGAGCCTCGTCGGGTGCGCGATGTTCGTGCGTCACGTCGTCAGGGCCGAGCCGCGCGTGGACTATCGCCTGCTGGTCTGCGCGGCGTACTTCGGGATGGGCGCGACCTGGCACGCGGGGCTCTCGGCGTCGGCGCCCCTGCTGGTGGCCACGCCAGGCCATTTCCTCGAGTCCACGATCGGACTCATCCCCGTCTCGGCGACCATCTTCAGCCCGTTCAACCTCGGGCTGACGCTGGTGGTCGTCTCACTGCTCGTCGTGCTGGCGGCCGTGCTGCACCCTCGCGCGGGGGAGGCACGTCCCATCGATCCGGGCCTGCTCGAGCGGCTGGAGCGCTTCGAGCCACCGCGGCCACCGGATCCCTCGTCGGTCGCCAGTCGCCTCGACCACTCGCGCGCCCTCACGCTGGCCGTCGCGGTGTGTGGCGCAGGCTGGCTCGCGTGGTATGTCGCCTCGAAGGGATTCGCACTCACGCTGGACGTGCTGAACTTCACCTTCATCATGCTGGCGGTGCTGCTGCACCCGTCGGCGGCGTCGCTGCTGGCGGCCTCCGAACGCGGCGCGGGCCTCATGGCAGGCGTGGTGCTCCAATTCCCGTTCTACGCGGGGATGTACGGCGTCATCCAGGGCACCGATCTCGCGCGGATGGTCGGGGAGGCCATCGCGGCGATCGCCACGCCCGAGACGCTCCCTGTGTGGCTGTACTGGTACTCCGGTCTGGTGAACTACTTCGTCCCGTCTGGCGGCTCGAAGTGGGCGATCGAGGCGCCGTACCTCGTGGACGCGGCCACGCGCCTCGGCGTGCCGACGCCACAGGTCGTCCTGGCGTATGCCTGGGGCGACATGGCCACCGACATCATCCAGCCCTTCTGGGCGCTTCCGCTGCTCGCCGCCGCGCGCGTCGACTTCCGGGACATCATGGGCTACGCCGCCATCGTGTTCATGGTCTACACCGTGGTGGTGTCCTGCGCGTTCTGGCTCATGCCGTCACTCTGACAGGGGCGATCGGCTGGCTCGGCCGCGCCTGAGCCGTGCAGAGGTGTGCGGCGGAGGAGCAGCCGGCGGGTATACACTAGCGTGTCTGGCGCCGGCGCGTTCCCCGTGTCCCCGAAGGAACCCGCGCGGCTCGAGTCCCTTCCGATGCCTGTCGCGTACGAAGTCCCCCGCATAGACGTCCTCAGCGGTGCCCCCTCTTCCATCCAGGCCGATCTCCTGGTAGTCCCCCTGGCCGAGGATCACTGTGCCGGGACCGTGGCCGAGTTCGACGCCGCCGTCGGGGGCGCACTCGGCGCCGCACTGGCTCGTGGCGAGTTCACGCCCAAGGCCCTCGAGACCTTCTGTGCACCGATTCTGGCGGCGGGGTGGGCTTCTTCCCGCATGCTGTTCGTCAGCGGCGGCCACCGCGAGGACATGGGCCCGGAGCGATTCCGCCGCATGGCGGCCAGCGCCGTCGCGTTGGCGCGTCACCAGCGCCTGCCGCGCGTCGCCTGGCTCGACGTCGAACCCGGGCGCATGGCGGCCGGCGAGCGCATCGACATCCTCGGCGAAGCCGTCACCGTCGCCAACTTCGACGGCGGCATACACAAGAGCCGGCCCGATCCACGCTTCTTCCTGACCGACGTGTCCATCGTCACGGCGGCATCCGGTGCCCTGGACCGCGCCGGGGCCGGGCGCATCGTCGGGGATGCGGTCAATTCGGCGCGCGTCCTCATCAACGAGCCGGGGAACTTCCTCGCGCCTGCGACGTTCGTGGACAAGGCCGCCTCGCTGGCGTCGGTCGACGGCGTCGGCGTCGAGGTCTTCGACGAGCGCAGGCTCGAAGCCCTGGGCACGGGTCTGCTGCTGGGCGTCGGGCGCGGGAGCGCGGAGCCGCCGCGCATGCTGATCGCCCGCTACGAGCCCGCCGGTGCCGCCGCCGACGTCACGCTGGGCCTGGTGGGGAAGGGCATCACCTTCGACACCGGCGGCATCTCGATCAAGCCTGCCGACGGCATGGAGCGGATGAAGGACGACATGGCGGGTGCCGCCAGCGTCGTCGCGGCCCTTCGCGCCATTGCGCTGCTGCGGCTGCCGATCCGGGCGGTCGCCGTCGTGGCCTCCGCCGAGAACATGCCCGGCGGGCGCGCGCTGAAGCCGGGCGACATCCTGAGGGGCGCATCAGGCCTGACCGTCGAGGTGAACAATACCGACGCCGAGGGCCGACTGATCCTGGGCGACGCGCTCTGGTATGCGCGGACGATCGGCGCCACGCACCTGGTGGACGTCGCCACCCTCACCGGCGCCTGCATCGTCGCGCTCGGCAAGATCACGACGGGGCTCTTCGGCACCCCGCAGATCTGGGTGGACACGATCCGCGCGGCCGCCGATCGCGGGGGCGAGAAGGTCTGGCAGATGCCGCTCTTCGAGGAGTACAAGGACACGCTCAAGAGCGACATGGCCGACCTGATCAACAGTCCGGGCCGGACGGCCGGAGCCATCACCGCCGCGATGTTCCTGCAGGAGTTCGCCGGGACGGGCCCCTGGGCGCATCTGGACATCGCCGGGACGGCCTGGGCCGACGAGACCAAGGCCTGGATGCCCCGAGGGGCCACCGGCGCCATCATCCGCACCCTGGTGGAACTGGGCCGAGGCCCGTTCCCGCGCTAGGGCGGGTGCTACACTGAACTCGTGCTGCAGCGACAGCCGCCGCCACAGATTCCGAACGACGCCGTCCCGACGGTCACCATCATCGAGGTCGGGAAGGAGCCCACACCTGGCCTCAGCATGATCGACGTGGCCGTGGCGGCATTCGGCCTCACCGGCGTCATCATGGTGGCCGCCGTCGTCGCGGGCATCATCGCCGGCGTCCTCTACACCTGGTACCGCTCGCGGCGCGCCATCACCGTCATCGAGGCGCGCGGCGGGCAGCACGACCTGTTCAAGGCGTAAGGCGAACGGCAGACGCCAGGCAGGCACCACTCGTGCCCGGCGCCTGCTGGCTCGTGCCTGGTGCTGGTGCCTTCTCTACGGCACGTCGGCGATCGTGGACTGGCGCTTGAGCGATCGCCGGTAGCGCATCACCGCCTCGTGCAGCGCCTCCGCGATGCGCTGCTTGTAGCCGGCCGTCTTCAGCAGCTGCGCCTCCTGCCGATTGGTGAGGAACGACATCTCGGCCAGCACGCTGGGCATGCCCGCCCCGATCAGCACGACGAACGGCGCCTTTTTCACGCCCAGGTTCCGCATGTTGCGGTTCGAGCGGCGCAGCCGCGTGACCATGGTCTCCTGCACCATGGCCGCCAGGTCCTTCGACTCGTCCAGCTTGTTGTTGAGGGCAATCGCCTTGATGATGTCGGGCAGGTTGTGCATCGCGCGCTCCGAGGCCGAGTTCTCGCGCGCGGCCACAGCCTCGGCGTCCGGCGACGAGGCGAAGCTCAGGTAGTAGGTCTCCACGCCGCGGGCTGCCACGTTCCGGCTGGCGTTCGCATGGATGGAGAGAAACAGGTCCGCGCTCTCCCGATTCGCGATCGCGGTGCGCTCCTCGAGGGGCACGTAGGTGTTCGTGCGCCTGGTGAGAACCACCTCGATGCCGGGCTCCTTCTGGAGGAGCGCCTCCAGGCGCAGCGCCACGTCGAGCGTGAGGTCGGCCTCCCTGATGCCGTGGGCCATCGAGCCCGGGTCGCGTCCGCCGTGGCCGGGATCGATCACGATACGCGACACGCTGAGCCCGAGCTGGCGTGACAGCGAATAGCCCCCCGCCACGTTGGAGGCCGGCTGCGTCGGGGCCGCCGGCGGATCGGCGAGCGCCGGGGCGGCAAGGGCGGCCGGGACCGGCGCCTCGGCGCGGGTGGTCACCGGCGCGGCCGGGGCCTGGGGCGTTGGCGCCGGGACCGGCGCGCCGCCGGCATCGTTGGCGGTCCCGCTCGTCATCCGCTCGGGCGCGGTCACGGTCGCCTGTCGTGGTTGCGTCGCCACCGCGCGCTCGAAATCGATGACGAGCCGGAACGGGTCATAGAGCGTGAAAACGCTGTGGCGCGACACGCCATCGAGATCCATGACGACGCGCACGGTCTCGTTTGGATGTCGGCCGGTCCGGATCTGCCGGACGATGTCGTCGGCATAGGTCAGCGTCGCGTCCGTGAGCTCAGGCGCGAGCTGAGCGCCTCGCAGGTCGAAGAACACGCGGTCCGGCGCGCTGATCCGCTCCTCGTGGTACGGCACCTCGCGATCGAGCTGCAGCGTGACGCGGAGGGTGTCCGGCAGTGCCGTGCGCTGGATACTCGAGAGCACGGCGCGCGAGGTCGCGGGCGAGAGGGACGGCACGGTGTCCGCCGCCGCGCTGGTCATCGTGGGTACCGGGATGCCTGCGGCCGGCGGCGGCGCGGGGGCCGTGACGGGTGCGGGCGGTATGGCGGCTTCCACCGACCGGGCCTGCTCCAGTCCGGCCACCTGGGCGCGGGCGCGCCTCACGTACGGGCTTGCGGGATACTCGCGGATGAGCCACCCGTACAACCTGAGGGCCCTGGCCCGGTCGTCGGCGCGGGCGAAGCGACGGTAGGCCGCCTCCGACAGGCCGGCGCCCTGCCACAGGGCGTTGTCCGCATAGCCCGAGCGCGGGAATCGTCGCACGATGGCCTCGTAGGCGGTCACGAGGCGCGTAACCTCGCGCAGCGTCGCGGTGCGCTCGGCGGCCGTCGGCGCGAGGGTCGGCTCCAGCCGTGCGCGCAGCGGGCTCTCCCGCTCCAGCGCGCGCTCGTAGCGCACGTCCGCAGGCTGCGACCACGCGGGCGAGACCCCGGCCAGCAGCGCCAGCAGCACCAGCAGCGGAACGGGGGCGGCGATGCGTCGAATGGGTGCCATCGGCAGCTCGCTCATCGCAGTTGCGCGTCCACTTCGTCGAAGTACTCGCGGCCCACGAGCACCTCGCGGGCCTTGCCGCCGGTGGCGGGGGACACCAGGCCTTCGGCTTCCATCATGTCGACCAGCCGCGCGGCCCGGCTGAAGCCGATCCGCATCTTGCGCTGCAGGTACGAAATCGAGGCCTGTCCGCTCTGCACGACAATGCGGGCGGCTTCGTCGTACAACTCGTCCTTCTCGAACTCGACCTCGTCCGGGCCGCCCTTCTTGTCGTCGGCCGTGATGGTCTCGTCGAACGTCGGCCGGCCCTGCTTGCGCAGGAAGCTCGCCAGGCGCGCGGATTCCTGCTCGGAGATGTACGGGCCGTGCAGGCGGATGTGCCGCGACGATGCCGGGGGGAGGAACAGCATGTCGCCCTTGCCGAGCAGCTGCTCGGCGCCGTTGCTGTCGAGAATCGTCCGCGAGTCGATCTTCGAGGAGACCCGGAACGAGATGCGGGACGGCAGGTTCGCCTTGATGAGGCCGGTGATGACGTCCACCGAGGGCCGCTGGGTGGCCAGGATCAGGTGGATGCCCACCGCGCGCGCCATCTGGGCCAGGCGGCAGATCGATTCCTCCACCTCGTTGCCGGCGACCATCATCAGGTCGGCGAGTTCGTCCACCACGACGACGATGAAGGGCAGGGGGCGCGGCGGTTCGCCCTCCGTCGGCAGCTCCTTCGCCTCGATCATGGCGCGGACGTTGCGGTTGTACTGATCGATGTTCCGCACGCCGAACGCGGCGAGTGTCTTGTAGCGCTCCTCCATCTCGCGGACCGCCCAGCGCAGCGCGTTGGCCGCCTTCTTGGGATCCACGACGACCGGTGTCAGCAGGTGCGGGATGTCCTCGTACATCCCGAGTTCGAGGCGCTTGGGGTCGATCATGATCATCCGCACGTCGTCCGGCGTCGCGCGGTAGAGGATGCTGGTCAGCATCGCGTTGAGGCCGACCGACTTGCCCGTGCCGGTGGAGCCGGCGATGAGCAGGTGCGGCATCGTGGCGAGGTCCGCCATGTACGGCTCGCCGTGGATGGTCTTGCCGAGGGCCAGCGTGAGCCTCGAGGCCGTGCGCGTGTAGGCCTCCGACTGCAGGAGTTCGCGCAGCGAGATGGCCTCACGGTTCGGGTTCGGGATCTGGATGCCGACCGTGGACTTGCCGGGGATGCGATCGATGAGCACCGACTCCGCACGCATGGCCAGGCACAGATCGTCCGAGAGGCCCGTGACTTTCGAGTACTTCACGCCGGCGTCGGGCTTGAATTCGAACGTCGTGACCACCGGGCCCGGGTGAATCTGGACGACCGACCCGTCCACCGAGAACTCGTGGCACTTCTCCTCGAGCATCCGGGCCGCGTCCATGAGCTCGCGCTCGTCGATCTTCTGTTCCGCTTTCGGCGGATCGAGGAGGGTGAGCGGCGGCAACATGAAGCCGCCCATCCGGCGCTCGGCCGGCGTACGCTCGGGCTCGGGCAGGGGCAGCGGCTGCGTCGCCGGCAGGCGCGGCGGCGCCTTCTTCTGCACGACGGGCGGCGTGCCCGCGGCCCGCGCCTGCACGTCCGTCTCTTCCTCCTCGTCTCGGACGGCCGGCCGCGCCGGCGGCGGAGGCGGCGCCGGCCGATCGGCCACCCGTGCCACCTTCGGCTTCGCAGGCTCGGGCGCGTCCTTCTTCCCGTGCTTGGCCAGCACCTCCCGGCGCTGGCGGGTCCGTTCCCGCTCCGCCCGCCACTCCCGGAGCCCGGCACCCAGCTGACGCAGGCGCCCGGCGGCCAGCGAGAACAGCGCGGTGAACAGGTGGCCGAACGAGAACTGCGTGGCGAGGATCAGGGCACCGGCCATCACGGCCAGGAGCACGATGACCGAGCCGGTCCGGCTGAGGACGTCGGCCATCCACCCGCCGATCCACTCGCCGACGTAGCCGCCCGCGCGGAAGTCCCGGGGCCCCAGGTCGACGCGCCCCAGCGCGATGGCCATGAACGCGCTCGAGCAGCCGAAGAGGAGCAGCGCACCGGTGAGCTTCGTGTAGACCGCGTTCACCGGCCGGCACCAGAAGTAGCGCCAGCCCACCACCGCGGTCACCGCCGGGATGAGGAACGACGCGTAGCCCAGCAGCTGGAAGGACAGCTCGGCGAGGAACGCCCCGACGCGTCCGGCGAAGTTGACCGGCGCCTCGTGGTCGCCCGTGGTGAAGAACCACGCCGGGTCGCTGGCGTCGTAGCTGGCCAGGGCCACGAGCCAGATGAGGGCCGCGGCGAAGAGGCCGACCCCCACGACTTCGCTGACGCGTCGGGACAAGGCCGAGCCCGGACCGGTGACTGAGGGCACGTCAAATCTCCATGACGACCGGCAGCACCATCGGTCGGCGGCCGGTCCGTTTGCGCAGGAAGCGCCGCACCTCGGTGCGCACGCGCTCCTGCATGAGTCCCGGATCGGTGCGCTCTTCCACACCGCACCCGTCAATCACCTCGCTCAGCATCGCGGCGGCTTCGCCCAGCAGGCCCGGATCGTCCGCCGTCACGAACCCGCGCACCATCAGCTCGGGCACGCCCTCGACCACGCCCGTCTGCCGGTTGATGGCCACGACGGGCACGACCACGCCGTCCGCCGCGATGTGGCGGCGATCCCGCAGCACCTCGTCGTCCACCTCGCCCACGCGCGTGCTGTCGATGAGCACCCGCCCGGTCGGGGCCTTGTCGTGCAGCCGTCCGCCCCCGGCGTCGAACCGCACGACGTGGCCGTTCTCGGCCATCAGCACGGTCACCGGCTCGGGCAGCGCGCTGGTCACGACCTCCGCCACGCGCGCGTGACGCGCCAGCTGCCGGAACTCGCCGTGGATGGGAATCATGTAGCGCGGGCGGACCAGCGACAGCAGCAGCTTCAGCTCCTCGCGCGACCCGTGCCCGGAGACGTGCACGTGCTTGTCCGCCTCCGTGATCACGTCCACCCCCCGGCGCGCCAGGTGGTTCATCACGCGACCGATGGCCTTCTCGTTGCCCGGAATGGCGCGCGCCGAGAGCACCACGCGATCGCGATCGCCGAGGCGCACGTGCCGGTGGTCGTTGATGGCAATGCGGGACAGCGCCGCGTTCGGCTCGCCCTGCGCCCCCGTGACCAGGCAGAGCACGTCCTGGGCGGGGAAGTTCGGCACGTCGCTGTCCCGGATGACGACGCCTGTCGGCAGGTGGAGGTGCCCGAGCTTCTGCGCAATCTGGGAATTGCGCTCCATACCGCGCCCGACGAAGGCCACTTTCCGCTCGAACTGCGCGGCCAGGTCCACCAGGATCTGCAGGCGGTAGAGGCTGGACGAGAAGGTGCCGACGACGAGCCGCCCCTCGGTGGCGGTGAAGATCTCCTCGAACGCGTCCTCGACCTCGCGCTCGGATCCGGTGAAGCCCGTCCGCTCGACGTTCGTGCTGTCGCAGAGCAGCGCCAGCACGCCGGACGCCCCGAGTTGCGCGACCCGAGGCAGGTCGAAGGCCTCGCCATCGAGTGGCGTCTGGTCGATCTTGAAGTCGCCGGTGTGGAGCAGCACGCCCTGCGGCGTCGTGATGGCCACGGCCACGCAGTCAGGCATGCTGTGCGTGACCCGGATGAACTCCAGAGTGAAGGGGCCCACCGTCACGACATCGCGCGGCTTCACCGGCACGTAGCCGGGACCGTGCTCGACACCGTGCTCCTCGATCTTCGGCGCGACCAGCGCCAGCGCCAGCGGCGTGCCATACACCGGCCCGCTGACGAGCGGCAGCACGTAGGGCACCCCCCCGATGTGATCCTCGTGGCCGTGGGTCAGGACGAGCGCCTTCACCTGGCCGCGGCGCGACTCGAGGTAGGCGAGGTCCTGGACGATCAGGTCCACGCCCGGCAGGTCCGGCTCCGGAAACATGGCGCCGGCGTCGATGACGATGGTCGTCTCCCCACACGAGATCGCCATCATGTTGAGGCCGAACTCGCCAAGGCCGCCAAGCGGCACCACGTCAACCGACAGTGCGCCTGCGGACACGTCCGCAGGAGCCATACCAGGCATGCGCAGAATCCCAGCTAACGCGGGGCCCGGGGACGGGCACCGACGCAAGCGAAAGTCTCAGGCGCTGGGAAGGCCTGAAGGAAAGGCGGGTTTTCGGAGGGGAACTATAGCACGGCCGTCGGCCCCGTCGTAGCAAAAACGTCCGCAAGTCGTGCCAATTCAACGAGCTGCAGCGTCTCGGGGCGCCGGCGCCCATCCAGGCGTGCCGCCGCCAGGGCCTCGGCCGCGTTCCAGCCCCGCACGTCGGCGAAAGGCTTGAGCGCGTTGTTCAGCGTCTTCCGACGCTGCGTGAAGACCGAACGCACCAGGCCGACCAGGACCGCCTCGTCCGAGACGGCCACCCGCGGCGGTCGAAACGCCAGCCGCACCACCGCCGACCACACCCTGGGAGGGGGCCGGAACGCGCCTGGCGGAAGCGCCAGCACGCGTGTGACGTCCGCGTGCAGCGCGGCCTGGATGGCCAGTACCCCGTACGGCTTCGTTCCCGGCGCGGCGACCAGCCGATCCGCCACCTCCCGCTGCAGCATCAGGGTGGCGTCGGTCACGCCGCCCGTGGCTGCGGCCAGCGCCAGCAGCTTGAAGAGGATGGGCGACGAGATGTTGTAGGGCAGGTTGCCGACAACGCGCACCGGATGCGCCGCGTCGAGCGGGGCGCCCTGCCATCGGGCGATGGCGGGGGCCAGATCCACGTCCAGCACGTCCGCCTCCAGGACGGTGACCGCGGGCAGCGCCTCCGCGACCAGCGCGGCCGCCAGGTCGCGGTCCACCTCGATCGCCAGCAGGCGGTTGACGCGAGCCGACAGGGGCCTGGTCATGGCCCCACGGCCCGGGCCAATCTCCACGAAGGCGTCCTCCGGCCGGGCAGCAAGGGCGTTCACCAGCTTGGCGACCCACGCCGGCTCGAGAAAGTGCTGGCCGAAGCGCTTACGAGCCTTCGCCACGCCAGTAGCGCTCCTCGATCTCCATGATCTCGTCCTCGCTCATCCCGAAGTAGTGGCCCAGCTCGTGGATGAGCGTGTCGCCGATCTCCATCACGATGCAGTCCTCGTCGCCGTCGCATTCGTCCTCGATGGGGACCTGGTACAGCGTGATGCGGTCCGGGAGCGCATTGCCGAAGGCCCACTGCCGCTCGGGCAGCGGCGTGCCCTGGTACAGGCCGAACAGCGTCTCGTCCGGCCCCATCTCCATCTCCTCGAGCAATTCCTCCGACGGCTCGTCCTCGATGACGATGGCGACGTTCGTGATTTCCCGGGCGAAGCGCGGCGGGATGGTGTCGATGGCTTCGGCGACGAGCGCCTTGAACTGCTGCCGGGTCATCGGTGCGCGTAGTCGCACAGCGGACGCGCGAAGCAGATGCGGCACTGCGGCGTCGGCGTGCAGATGCGGCGGCCGTGCAGGATGAACGTGTCGGACGCCTGTGTCCACTTCGCCTTCGGAATGAGCCTCCCGAGCTCCTCTTCCACCGTGACCGGATCGTCCGAGTGCACCAGGCCCAGCCGGTTCGTCACCCGGAGCACGTGCCGGTCCACGGGCAGGCCCGGCACGCCGAGCGCGTGGCCGAGCACGACGTTGGCCGTCTTGCGGCCGACGCCGGGCAGCGCCGTGAGTGCGTCCATGGACGCCGGCACCTCGCCGCGATGCTCGGCGACCAGCGCCTGGGCCATGCCGAGGAGCGCGCGGGCCTTCTGGCGGAAGAAGCCCGTGGAGTGGATGAGCGTCTCCAGGTCCGACGCATCCGCCTTCGCCAGCACGCGGGCGTCGGGGTATCTCCTGAACAGCGCCGGCGTCACCTCGTTCACGCGGCGATCCGTGGATTGCGCCGACAGGATGGTGGCCACCAGCAGCTCGAACGCATTGCCGTGGACCAGCTCCGTATCGGCATCCGGGTGGTGCCGCTCGAGCGCCGCGAGAATCTTCCGGGCCTCGGCCGGGGTCTTCATGGTGGCCTAGTGGATCGGCCCCTTGCCCGGGACCGGCGCGGGCTGCGCGGCGTGTGCCTCGGAGTAGATGCGCAGGTTCTCCTGGAGCGCCGCGACGAGCGTGGGCACGAACTGCACCGGGAGGACGATCTTGGCCCGCACAGGCGCCTTGACCAGATGCTCGGCCTCGGCCTCGCGGATTTCCCGCTCCGACAGCGGCTGCACCTCGCAGAAGGTGAGCGTGAAGTCGAAGGGCGTGTGGTTCACCGCGCAGAAGTTCGCGTAGGTGCGCGGCTGCTGGCTGTCGTCGTCAGGGACGATCGTGAAGTTGATCTGTTTGCGTTCGTTCATAAAGGCTCTGGGCCTCAAGCCTAACGGATTCCGTCCGCCGCCTGAAGCTCAAAGCCGAGGCGGCGGCTAGTACTTCCGCATGACCCCCACGACGACGCCCTGGATTTGCACGCCGTCCGGGTCCACGTAGATGGGCTGCATCGTCGGGTTGGCGGGCTGGAGACGGATGCGCCCCGCTTCGCGGTAGAACTTCTTCAGCGTGACGTCCTGACCGGCGACCAGCGCGATGACCATCTCGCCGTTGTCGGCGGACTTCCGGTCCTCGACGACCACCCAGTCGCCGTCCCGGATTTGCTCGTCGATCATCGACTCGCCCTTGACGCGAAGCACGTAGGTGTCCCGGCGTCCGGCGACCAGCGATTCGGGGACGGCGATGGATTCGCCGGAGGTGACGGCCTCGACAGGCATCCCGGCCGCCACATAGCCCAGCATCGGCAGCTCGATGGCCCGTCCGCCCGACCGGCTGGGGAGCAGTTCCACCGACCGCGACCGGTTCCAGGACCGGCGGATGAAACCCTTGTCCTGGAGGTTGGTGAGGTGCTTGTGCACCGTCGCCAGCGACGAGAGGTTGAAGCGGTGGCCGATTTCCTCGAGGCTGGGCGCATAGCCGTGCTGCTGGATGAACTCGTTCAGGTAGGTCAGAATCTCGCGCTGGCGCTTGGTGAGCGGCTGCAACGGTGCCTCCCGGCCGGGGCGAAGAGACAGGGAAAATCCCGGCGTCTGGAGCGAGCGTAGCCAAAGGAAAGGCGAAAGTCAACCTTTGGGGACCTCCGCGGTCTAACCTGCCAGAGGAAGATCGCGCATCATGCCGTATGGCTCAGTCATCCCTTCCTGGGCAGCGCCAATGGAGTGGTCGGTCAAGGTGGTAGCTCCGGAGGCCGGCGCCCCTCCGGCGCCCGCCCTCACCCACCTCGACGATGCGCAGCTGGTCGCGCTGGCGGCGGCCGGCGGGCGGGAGGCCTTCGATGAAATCGTCGTACGCCACCGCCGCAGCGTGTACCACGTCTGCTACCGCTTCACGAACCGCCATGAGGACGCCGCGGATCTCGCGCAGGATGCCTTCGTGCGCGCCTGGCGCGGCATGGGACAGTTCAAGGGGCAGGCGGCGCTCTCCACGTGGCTCCACCGCATTGCCGTGAACGTCTGCCTGAACAAGGTGAGCCTGAAGACGGTTTCCACCGAAGCCCTGTCCGATGGCGATCGGCTCGAGGACACCCGCGGCGAGCGTCCGGGGGACGCGATCGACCGCCGTGAACGGGCGCGGGCCGTGCGCCGTGCCATCCAGGCGCTGCCGAAGAAGCAGCGGGCCACGCTCATCCTCCGCGCGTACCACGACCTCTCGCACCAGCAGATTGCCGACATCCTGGGGAGCTCGGTCGGGGCGGTGAAGGCCAACTTCTTCCACGCGCTGGGCAATCTGAAGAAGACGCTTGGGAGCAAGCCGTGACGCACTTCACCCCCGACGAGATGATCGACGCCGCCGAAGGTGTGCTCGATGCCGACCGCAGGCACCACCTCGAGGTCTGCGAGCCCTGTCGCAGGGAAGTGGAGGCCCTGCGCGGACTGCTGCAAGAGGCGGCGGGCATCCCGGTGCCCGAGCCTTCGCCGCTGTTCTGGGATGGCTTCTCCGCCCGGGTGCGGCTGGCCGTCGCCGGGCAACCCGCGCCGGCTTCCACCTGGGCGGCCTGGTTACGCTGGTCGACGCTTGCCCCGGCCGGCGCGCTCGCGGCCGCGCTGCTGGTCGTGGTCGCCAGCCTGGTGGGGGGACCAACGGGCCCGATGGCCCCGCCATTGTCTCTCCGGCCGTCCGCGGCGGCGAGCGACGACCTCCTGCTCGATGCGGACGTGTGGGAAATCGTCGCCGACCTCGTCGGACCCGCGGACTGGGATGCCGCGGGGCAGGCGGGCCTGGCTCTCACGCCCGGGGACACGGAGCTGGCGGTACTCTCGCTCACCGAGGACGAGCGCCGTGAGCTGTCGCGGCTGCTCGCGGGCGAGATCGAACGTTCGAAGTCGTGAGGAAAGGAGCCCCATGCGAGCCTGGATCCCCCTGGTACTGACGCTGATCGCGCTGGCCACTCCGGTTGGGGCCGCGGCACAGGTCGGGGCACCCCCGCCTCTGGATGCCCCGGCAGATGCCAGCCCTGGAGAGATCCAGCGCCTCCTCGACGCGATGCTCGTGGCGGATGCCGAACGCGCCCTCGAGCTCAACGACCAGCAGTATCCCGAGTTCCTGACCCGCCTCCGAGCCCTGCAGCAGACGCGTCGGTCGAACCTGCTGCAACGCGTGAAGCTGATGGCCGAGCTCCAGCGCCTGAGCAACCCACGCGGCCCGGACCGGGACGACCAGACGATCAAGGAGCGCCTGACGGCCCTGCAGGAGCTGGAGTCCCGCAGCGCCGCCGATCTCCGTCGGTCGTACAACGCGATCGACGAGGTCCTGAGCGTGTGGCAACAGGCCCGATTCCGGGTGCTCGAAGAGCAGCTCGAGCGCCGGAAGCTGGAGTTGCTGATGCGCGCGCGGCAGTTCCGGCTGCAGCAGCGGCGCCAGCAGCGATAGCGGCGTGCGGGCGCGTCTGCGCTACACTGATCGCATGCGGCCGTTCATCCTGCTCGCCGCGCTTGCCGCCATGGACGGCGGGGCCATCGCCGGCGCCCCGAGCCCGCAGAAGGCGGACCTGTTCGAGCTGAAGCTGTCGAACGTGCTGGCCCGCGGCGCCGCCGCCGAGTCGACCGGGCACCGGACCGAGTTCGCCGACGATGAGGTGAATGCCTACCTGCAACTGCGGCTCGCGCAGCGGTTTCCGACGGGCGTCGCCGACCCGTCGGTCACGCTCGTCGGCCAGGGGCGGCTCAGTGCCCGCGCGGTCGTGGACCTGGACGGCCTGCGGAAGAAGAGCAACGGCGGGTGGTTCGACCCGGCCGCCTACCTCGCCGGCCGCCTGCCCGTCACCGCGACCGGCACACTGAAGACCGCCAACGGCCGCGGCCAGCTGGAGCTCGAGAGCGCCGAGGTGAGCGGCATCCCGGTGCCGCTCACGCTGCTCCAGGAACTGGTCACCTACTACACCAGGTCGTCCGACCTGCCGAACGGCGTCAACCTGGCCGAGCCGTTCATCCTGCCGTCGAAGATCCAGCGGATCGACGTCGATCCCGGGAAGGCCACGGTCGTTCAGTAGCTGGATCCCCGGTTCTGAGGTTCTGGGGTTCTGGGGTTCTGGGGTTCTGAGGTTCTGCGGTTCTGCGGTTCTGCGGTTCTGCGGTTCTGAGGTTCAGTGTCGCGCTGAGCTCCGGACGGCGATGTGCAGACCACCAGCCTGCTGCGAGCCTCATGCGTCGCCAACCTCTGAACCAGAACTGCCGACCGGGAACGCAGATCCTCAGAACCCACAAGCCCCGGAACTCCCGAACCTCAGAACCCCAGAACCTCAGAACCTCAGAACCCCACAACCCCACAACCTCAGAACCACAGAACCCCACAACCCCAGAACCCCAGA
>CAUJDN010000033.1 GCA_963169195.1 Acidobacteriota bacterium
TGAGAAGTGAGAGGCCGTTCGCACCTCGCTCCTGTCGCTTCAGTTTCCCATCCCCTGCTTCTCACTTCTCACTTCTCACTTCTCACTTCTCACTTCTCACTTCTCACTTCTCACTTCTCACTTCTCACTTCTCACTTACTTGTACGGCAGCATCCGGTTCAGCTTCGGCGCGTCGGCGTCGGCGACCACGGCGGTGCCGCGCATCTGCCGCTTGCTCTTCGTCGTCTTGCTCGTGAGGATGTGGCGCTTGAACGCCGCCGCCCGCACGATCTTGCCGCTGCCCGTCTTCTTGAACCGCTTGGCGGCTCCACGATGTGTCTTCAGCTTCATGATCCGCTCTTCACTTCCTCGGCTTCGGGCCGCGCGGCCGTCCTCTTCGGCGATGCGCCCTTCTTCGCGGTGAGGATGGTGTGCATCTGGTTGCCTTCCTGGCGCGGCATGGTCTCCGGCTGCGCCACGTCGACGAGCTCCTCGAGCAGGCGCATCAGGATCCGGTGCCCGATCTCCGGGTGCGCCATCTCCCGCCCGCGGAAGAACACCGTCGCCTTCACCTTGTCGCCGTCCGCCAGGAAGCGCTCGATGTGGTGCTTCTTGAACTGGTAATCGTGCTCGTCCACCTTCGGACGGAACTTGATCTCCTTGACCAGGATGACCTTCTGGTGCTTCTTGGCCTCGCGGCTCCGCTTCTGCTCCTGGTATTGGTACTTGCCGTAGTCCATGATTCGACAGACCGGCGGCACGGCCGTGGGCGAGATTTCCACCAGGTCCAGCCCCTTCTGGCGCGCGAGCGCCAGCGCCTGCGGGGGTGGCATGATGCCCAGCTGCTGTCCGGTATCGTCGATGACACGGATCTCGCGCACGCGGATGCGCTCGTTGATACGAAGCCGGTCGTCCCGGCGGCCCGTGCGATTACGATCGAAGGCGATAGTGGTCCTCCATCCGGCAAAGACTCCTAGGATAACTGCTTCGAGCCCACCTCGGCAAGCGCGTCGGCGAGGAACCGGTCCAGCGGCCGGGCGCCCAGGTCGCCTTTCGACCGGCTGCGCACCGCCACCGCCCGGTCCGCCGCCTCCCGGTCGCCCACCACCAGCATGTAGGGCACCTTCTGGAGTTGCGCGTCCCGGATCTTCAGGTTCACCTTCTCCTGGCGCTCGTCCACGACGGCCCTCAGGCCCGCCCCCGCCAGCGCGGCCCGGACCTGCCGGGCATAGTCCAGATGGCGGTCGGCAATGGGCAGCACCGACACCTGGACCGGCGCCAGCCAGAGCGGGAACGCCCCGGCGAAGTGCTCGATGAGGATGGCGATGAAACGCTCGAAACTGCCGAAAATGGCGCGGTGGATCACCACCGGGCGGTGCTCGGCATTGTCCGCGCCGACGTATTTCAGGTCGAAGCGCTCGGGCGCGACGTAGTCCAGCTGGATCGTGCCGCACTGCCACTTCCGGCCGATCGCGTCGGTGATGTCGAAGTCGATCTTCGGCCCGTAGAACGCGCCGTCACCCGCGTTGATCGTGTAGGGTTGCCTGGCCTGCTCGAGGGCTTCCTTGAGTGCGGCCTCGGCTCGATCCCACAGCGCAATCTCGCCAATGAACTTCTCCGGGCGCGTGGACAGCTTCGCCGCGTAATCCAGGCCGAAGTCCGCGTAGATGCCCTGGATCAGCCGCAGCAGCGCCTCCACCTCGCCGGCGATCTGCGATTCCATCAGGAAGCAGTGGCCGTCGTCCTGCGAGAACTGGCGCACCCGCGTCAGCCCGCCGAGCACGCCGGACGCCTCGTTGCGGTGCAGCGGCGTCTGCTCGTGAAAGCGAATCGGCATCTCCCGGTAGCTGTGTTTCTCCGTGGAGTAGAGCAGGTAGTGGCCCGGGCAGTTCATCGCCTTCAAACCCATCGCTTCGCCGTCGGCCGACTCCACGAGGAACATGTTCTCGCGGTAATGCGACCAGTGCCCCGACAGCTCCCACAGCGCCTTGTTGTAGACGATAGGGGTCTTCACTTCCTGGTAGCCGGCGGGGAACAGCTTGCCGCGCATGTAGTCGGCCAGGGTGTTGTAGAGCGTCGCCCCCTTGCCCGTCCAGAATCCCGCGCCCGGCGCCCAGGGGTGGAACGTGAAGAGCCCCAGGTCCCTCCCCAGCCGGCGGTGGTCGCGTCTCTTCGCTTCCTCGATCCGGGCGAGGTGCTCGTCCAGTTCCTTCTGCGAGAAGAACGCCGTGCCGTAGATCCGCTGCATCGGCTGGTTGCGCGCGTCGCCCTTCCAGTACGCGTTCGACGTCGCCGTCAGCTTGAACGCCTTGAGCCGGCCCGTGCTGGGAACGTGCGGGCCCACACAGAAATCCACGAAGGTGTCGCGGTCCTTGATCGTGTAGCAGGACACGTGCGACTGGCCCGCCGTTTTCTCTTCGATGAGCTGCACCTTGAGGGGCTCGCCGCGTGTGTGGAAGAACGCGATGGCCTCGTCACGCGGCCACATCTGGCGCTCGTAACGGAAGTCACCCGCCGCCAGTTCCCGCATCCTGGCCTCGATGGCCTCCAGGTCCTCGGGCACGAACGGACGTTCGACCACGAAATCGTAGAAGAAGCCATCCTCGATGGCCGGCCCGATGCCGCACTGCACCCCCGGGAAGAGTGCCGTGACCGCCGCGGCCATCAGGTGCGCCGTCGAGTGGCGATACAGCTCCAGCGCCTCGGGACTCTTGCTGGTGACGATGCGGACCGAGGCGTCGGCGGAGAGGGGGAAGTCCAGGTCCACCATCCGGTCGTCCACCCAGGCCGCGAGCGCCGCCTCGGCCAGGCGCGGCGAGATGGCCGCGGCGACGGACCGCACGGGAGATCCGGTCTCCACCTGCTTCTGGGAGCCGTCCGGGAGCGTGACTGTGATGTGCGACATGGACGTGATGTGGCCCGCCTTCGCGCGATGTGCTCCGGCGAGGCAGCCTTGCCATGCGCCGGGAGCGAAGGCTGGTAGGCACGGGCAGACTCGAACTGCCGACCTCCTGCGTGTCAAGCAGGCGCTCTAACCAACTGAGCTACGCGCCTATGCCGTCTGACGGACCGACGTGCCGAGTGCCCAAGTATACCAGACGCGCCTACGCTGCCTTCTGGCCGGTCAGGCTTTCGATGGCCTTCTCGATCATGCCATCGCCGTCCGGTGGGGCCTGGCCGAATTCGAGGACTGGCTGCTCCACGGCGAGATCGGGGACGAGCCCCTTCTCGTGGAGGGCGCCGCCTCCAGGGAGCAGGTAATAGAGGTGCGTCAGCAGCAGCCCGCTGCCATCGGGCAGCTTCACGAGCTTCTGCCGGGCAGCCCGCCCCCTGGTGCGCTCGCCGACGATCTGTGCGCGCCGGTTGCCCTGGAGGGCCCCGGCGAACAGCTCCGCGGCGCCCGCCGTTCCGTTGTCGGCGAGCAGCGCCACCGGCAACGTGATGGCGCCGTCCCCGCTGGCCGTGGCGATGGGCTCCTTCTCCTTCCCGCGGTCCTGCCGAAACGCGAGGGTCCCGCTCGACACGAAGAGCCGTGCGGCCGCGAGGCCCGTCTCGACGTCGCCGAACGCGTTGCCGCGCACGTCGATGACCAGCCGCGCGACGCCGGCCTTCTGGAGCGCCTCGGCCTCGCGCCGGACCTGCTCCGCGGTGTCGCGACCGAACTCCGGGACGCGGAGATAGCCCGTGCCTGGCGCGGCCACCCTTCCCTGGACGGCCAGGACCGGCAGCGTTTCGCGCGCGAGCTCGACCTCGTGCGGCTCGGCCGCGTTACCCCGGAGCACGGTGAGGCGGACGGTCGTCCCGGGCTTGCCACCTAGCCGCCTCATGCCCTCGACGACCGACGTGTCGCGCGTGGACTGCCCGTCGATGGCGCGAATGTAGTCCCCGGGCTGCAGGCCCGCGCGCGCCGCGGGGGACCCGTCCCGCGCTGCGATGACCCGCAGGTAGTACTGCCGTGTGAGCTCGAGGCCCGTCTGGCCCTCGGCCGGCGCCTCGCCCTTCTCGAACGCCGCCACCTGCTCGACGTCCAGGTAGGCCGTGTCCGGGTCCAGCCCGTCGGCCAGACCGTGCATGGCCCCGTGCATGACCTTCTCCACGTCCACGTCCTCGACGTAGTTGTTCGTGATGAGCGTGACGACGTCCTCGAAGATGCGGAGGTGCTGGTAGCTCTCCTCCCGCGCCGCCATGGCCCTGCTCATGACGCCCCCGACCGCCGCGAACACGACGATGGGAATGGACAGGGCGAGCACGATGAGGCGGCCGCGTCGGTTCATGGTGAACTCCTGAGCCATTGTAGGGGATTGACGGGCCGGCCGTCGACGCGCACCTCGAAGTAGAGGGCGGCGTTTCCGGCCGGAGCCAGCCCGGCCAGGCCGACGGCCTCGCCCCTCGCAATCGCCGTGTCGCGGACCACCAGCGCCTCGCGAAGGTGCCCGTACAACGTGAACGACTGGTGGCCGTGATCGACGATGACCAGCGTGCCGAAGCCGGCGAAGGGGGCCGCATACGCCACGCGCCCGCCGTGCACGGCCCGGACCCGGGTCCCTTCGTCGGCGGCGATCTCGATGCCGTTTCGGACGATCGACGTGCCGAATCGGCCTTCGCGGCTCGGGCCGAACCGCGACACGATCCGGCCCCGCACGGGCCAGTCCAGTGCGCCACGGAAGGGCTCGAACGGCAGGTCGGCCGGTGTGTCACCCATGTTGACGACGGCCTGTTGCAGCGCGGCCTGCGCCTGCTGCAGCTCGGCCACGTACTGCGCGGCCAGGTCGCGGCGCGCATCCAGCGCGTCGATGGCCGCGTTGCGCGCCCGCACCGTCCTCTCCAGGGCGGCCCGCGCGTCCGAGGCCGTCTGCTGAAGGCGTGCCACCTCGGCACGACGCGTCTCGAGGTCGGCCAGTGCCGTGCGCTCGGCGGCGAGCGTCCGCCGGTGTGTCTCGACGCGAACGCGATCGAGCGTGGCGACGGCGGCGACGCCGCGCGTCAACCGGCCGAAGGCGCGAGGGTCGTCCGCCGAGAGCAGGAGGCGCGCGTAGCCTCCGCGCCCTCGCTTGTAGATGGACACGAGTCGCTCGGCCACGCCCGGCGTATTGGCGACGCGCTCGGCCTCGAGGTCTGCCACGCGCCGCGCCGCGACATCTCGATCCGCGGTCACCTGGACCAGCCGGGCATCGGCCGAGGCGACCTGCTCCTGGGCGATGGCGCGCGCGAGCGCGAGCGCGCGCAGGTCGGTGAGGAGCGTTCGGGCCCGGGCCGCCAGCTCGTCGGCTTCCTTCTGGAGGGCCCGGATCCGTTCCGTGGCCCGGGCGGCCAGCGCCTTCGCCGCGCCGGCGGTGGCCTGGCTCGGGGCGGGAAGCTTCGTCGTCCCGGGCGTCTGCGCGGCCCCGGACTCCTGACTCCCGGCCGGGACTGCCACGCCGGGTGTGACGATCCAGGCGGCAAGGCCCCACGCGAGAACACGGCGACGCATCCTGGCGCAATTGTAAGATCGGTTGATGCCGACGCCCCCGGAAACCGCCCCGGTGACCATCTCCCGGGGAGAGCTGCTCTGGTTGACCATCAGTACCTGGATCGGCGGGGTGTTCACACTGACGCTCTTGCCGATGCTCCTCGTGCCGAGGCTCGGGATCCCGGTCGGCATGGCCCTGTCCTACCTGGTGTTCTTCATCGAGTGGCAGCCGGTACAGCTCATCACGCAGCGCGTGCTGGGGACCAGCCCGACCGTGATTCGCATGCTGGCCCTGGTCGCCAGCGCCGCGGCCGTGGCGTTCTACCTGCGCGACGTCCTGGCCGGCGCGGTCGCGGCTCCTTCGTAGTTCCGGGGACTGGCCGTGGCGAGGCGCGATGCGCCTTCGATCTCCGTGTCCGTCCGGCCGAAGTAGCCGAGGATGGTCGGGGCGACATCGAGCACGCTCAGCTCCGCCGTCGACAGGGGCACCGAGGACAGCCACACGCCGGGCACCGTGCGCTCGTCCACCGACGCGTGCTCCGCACTCCAGCGCTCGCGGTTCCGATCGATGGCCGCGGCGGCGGCCCCCCCCAGCAGGGTGTCCCAGCTGGTGCGGTAGCCCGGGGCGAAGGTGACGACGAGGTCCGGCGCGCCAGCGGCGTGTGGGCCCGTGAACAACTCCCGACCCTGGCGCACGCGCGACACGACCCGCCGTCCCGAGAGCGGATCGGTGAGCCCCTCCAGCCCTTCCCGTAGTCGCTGGATCACCGCGTCGTAGGCCGCCCCTGGCTCGACGGTTCCCCGCGCGTCGCGGCCACGCAGGTTGACGTAGATGTGCCCCGCCCCCATCGCCCGCGCGGTGGTCCGGCTCCAGTCCACCGTGTCCTCCCACAGCGAGGGATCGGGCAGGGCGGCGAGGGTCACTGGCGGTGGCGGTGCGTGCCACGCGAGCAGTCCCTCGCTGGTCAGCCAGCGGTTCAGATCCACGACGTGGCGTGCCGTGTACAGCCCGTAGGGGGACACCACCATGAGGTCCACGCCACGGGGCAGTCGCTCGCGAACCTGGCCGACGAGTTCGTCCAGCCTGAGATACATGCGCTCGATCGTGTCGGCCAGGCTGGGTGCCAACGCCCGGTCATGGGCCGCATGAGCGGGGTCGATGAACCGCCACATCAGCCGGCCGGTCGTGTCAAGGGTCTCGATGCCGGCGACGATGAGGTGCCAGTCCGCCGCGTCCACGTGATTGAGCAGGGCCTCCGCGCGATCCGCGAACGTCTCCTCCTGGGCGGCGACGAAGAGCGCATCGGGCAGCCATCCGTCCGCCAGCGCCCACCCCGCCTCCGGCCATGCCAGCGTGCGATAGGCGCCGAGGCGATCGAACAGCCGGGCGGCGGCCGACGCGGGGGCGGAGATGGGGGACGGCGGGGATGCGGGATGCCACTGCACGGGCGACACGTAGAGCCGGACATCGGTGCCGGCGTGGGCGAGATAGAGCTGCACGAGGCCGCGGACTCGCGTCAGGGCGCCGACGCGTGCGGAGACCTCGACCCATCGGCTGCGCTGCCCCTCGGCCAGGTACACCGACCCGTCCGCGATCTCCACGTTCGCGGAGCGCGCTTCGGGATTCCACGTCACCGTGAGGGGCAGGTCCACCCGTGCCGGCGCGCGGAGGCCCACCAGTGTGGTCCGCGCGATGCCGCGCGAGAAGGCGAGTCGCTCGACCCGGCCCCCATAGCGTGTCGGCCCCACCTGGGACGGTGGCACGTCGGAAGCCAGCCAGGTGTAGCCGGCGCCGAGGCCCCCGCCCCAGTCCGGGAGCGGCGTGCCCGCGATGAGGCTGCCGCGCGGGACGGGCAGCGGCGGGAAGGTTCCCGGCACGAAGAGGACGCGGGCACGCGCGCCAGCCCTTCCCAGGCTCACCCAGAAGGGCTCGGCGTCCACGACACGCGCGTACGCCGTACCGCCCGACCACCATCGCCCGAACCACCGCCGGGACGCGCGCGGCTCGAGCGCAGCCGCTCGTGGCCGGCCCGTGACGGGGTCGGGCGTGATCAGGTCGAACACGCCGTGCCTGCCCGGGTTGACGCCCGTGGCCAGCGAGGCCCAGGCGGAAGCCGGCTCGGCACCCGGCGTCGACGTCACGCGCGCGATGCCTGAGGTGCGCGCCAGTTCGGCCAGGTGCGGCGCTCGCCCCTGCCGGATGAGCCGCTCCGTGATCTCGGGGTCCATGCCGTCCACGGCGAGGACGACGAGCCGCCGTGTCGACGGGCCCGGCGTGGGCGCGCACGCCATCGCGGCCAGCAGGGCGGCAGCCAGGCACAAGCTCCGCACGCCGCGCATCTTATACTGGCGGGGTGAGGGCGCTCGGCATCGACTACGGCGCGCGCCGGATTGGCCTTGCGCTGAGCGATGCCACCGGCACGCTGGCGTCGCCGTGGCGGCTGGTCGAGCGGCCGTCGTCGGACGCGGACACGCTGCGGCTGATCGTCGAAATCATCGAGCGACTTCAGCGGGACGACGAAGGGCTCGATGCCGTGGTGGTCGGCTGGCCTCGCCGCCTCGATGGCACGCCCACGGACCAGACCTCCAGGATCGAGGCATTCGCGCGGGGGCTCGAGACGCGGACGGGCCCGCGCATCGTGCTGCAGGACGAGCGGTTGTCGAGCCACGAAGCCGAGCAGCGCCTCAGCGAGCGCGGCCACCGCGATTGGCGTGCGCGCAAGAAGAAGCTCGATGCCGCCGCCGCCGCCGTCATCCTGCAGGACTACCTCGATCACCGCTCCTGATCCATGCACGTCGTCAAGGGCCTGTCGATCGTCGCCATCGTCGCGGGCACGGCCGCCGCCGGCGCCGCGTGGTGGCTGTACGCGCGCGTGCACGAGCCGTTTCAAGGGTTCGCGGATCCCGGGCAGTTCGTGGACATCCCGCAGGGCACCGGCGCGGGCGGCATCGGCGCCCGCCTGGCCGAGGCCGGTGTCGTCCGGGACGCCACCACCTTCCGCGTCGCGTTGTGGGTGACGGGCCGTGCCCGCGACCTGAAGGCGGGCGAGTACCGCTTCGACCGTGCGTCGAGCGCGGTGGAGGTCATCGACCGCATCGCGCGTGGCGATGTCTACAAGCGACTGGTCACATTCCGCGAGGGCCTCATCATTCCCGACATGGCCGCCGTGTTCGAAGAGCGCGGGTTCGGGCCGGCCGCGGAGTTCGGGCGGGCGGCGAAGAACCGGGCGCTCGTGGCGGACCTCGACCCGGAGGCCCGCGACCTCGAAGGCTACCTGTTCCCCGAGACCTACGCCTTGCCCCGGGGGACCACCGCCGACGAGCTGGTGGCGCAGATGGTGGGGCTCTTCCGTCGGCGCTATTCGGAGGGCCTGCAGGCCGAGGCCGCCGCCGCGGGCCTGTCCACGCGGCAGGTCGTGACGCTGGCCTCCCTCGTGGAGACGGAGACGGCGCGCGCCGAGGAGCGGCCACTGGTGGCGGCCGTGTACCGCAACCGCCTGGCCATCGGCATGGGGATGCAGGCCGATCCCACCGTCATCTATGCGCTTCGCCAAGTCGGCCGCTACGACGGCAACCTCTCGAGGGCCGACCTGCAGTTCGACTCGCCCTACAACACCTATCGCTACGCCGGCCTGCCTCCGGGCCCGATCGCGTCGCCGGGGCTCGCCTCCATCGAGGCGGTCCTCCGCCCGGCCGATGTGCGGCACCTGTATTTCGTCAGCCGCAACGACGGCTCGCACGTCTTTGCCGACACGCTGGCCGAGCACAACCGCAACGTGCAGGAGTGGCAGGTCCGCTATTTCCGCGAGCGCCGATCGCGCTAGCGCGAACGGCCGCCCGCGGCCGATGGACTGGCAACCGGTTTGCAGTTTTCACCGGGGATGGCAAGGACATGCCAGGGAGGCAGTCATGAGGGTGTTCGAGGTAATGAGCGAGAACGTCGCGACCATCGAGCCGCAGACTCCCGCGGCGACGGCGGCGCAGCTCATGCGGTCGAAGGGCATTCATCACCTGGTGGTCATGCGCGACGGTGTCCTCCAGGGCGTGGTATCCGCGCGAGACCTGCCCGACTCGGTCACCGCGGGGCGCGGCAGGAAGAATGTCGAAGAGGTCATGCAGACGCACGTCGTGACCGTCGGGCCCAACGCGCTCACCACCCGGGCCGCGAACGTGATGCGCGGCCGGGCCATCGGTTCGCTCGTCGTGGTGCAGCGCGGCAAGGTCCTGGGCATCGTGACCGTCAGCGACCTGCTGGATCTTGTGGGCCGGGGCGCGGGCCGCCAGCCGAAGCGCGCGGGCCGGCCCATACTCAGGACGCGGGTGCCACACCGCAAGCGGCAGGGTGCCGGCGGCGCCTGGTAGTCCCGGGGGACAGCGGCGTCGGTGTGCTGGAATGGACTGGCCGGGAATCCGGCAGTCGCAGCAGCCGGCGCGCCGGTTTGCCGTCGGACGGAAGACCAGCCGCCCCGCAGGGCGGCAGGAGGAGACCGCCATGATTGCGCTCGAGAACATCCTGGTCCCGACAGATTTCGGCCCTCCCTCGGAGCTGGCGCTGGTGTACGGCCGGCATTTCGCGCGGCAGTTCGGTGCCGTCCTGCACGTGCTCCACACGGTGGAGAGCGTGATGCTGCCCGGTGGAGCCGAGGTGCCGATGCCGGCGGTCCAGCAGGTGGAAAAGGGCCTCCTCGAGGTCGGGCAGCGCCAGATGGCGAGCGCGGTGACCGACGATGACCGCGCGTCGCTGCGGGTGGTCGAGGTGGTCAGGCAGGCACCGTCTGCGGCCGCTGACATCCTCGAGTACGCGCGCGCCCACCACGTCGACCTCATCGTCATGGGCACGCACGGGCGCGGAGCCCTCGAGCACCTGTTGATGGGCAGCGTCGCCGAGCGCGTGGTGCGGCGGGCGCCCTGCCCGGTGCTGACCGTGCGGTCTCCCGGGCGCGACTTCGTCCAGCCCGATGCGCTCGCGCCGGCCAGGCCGGTCTGAACACGCCGCGGAGGGGTCCGGTGAAACTGTCGGCCTTTGCCCTGGACTTCGACGGGACGCTGACCTTCGACGGCCGCCTGCCGTCCCCCGTGGCGGAGGCCATCGCGGACGCGCGGCGGCACGGCATCGTCATGGTGCTCGCGACGGGGCGCCGGCTGGACGACCTGCACGCCTGTGCCGGCGAACTCACCATCTTCGACGCCATCGTCGGCGAGAACGGGGCCGTGCTGGAGTTCCCGGCCCGGGGGCGGCGCGCCGTGCTGGCGCGTCCGCCGGCGCCGGTGTTCCTCGAGCAGCTGACGCAACGCGGTGTGCCGTTCGTCGTCGGCTCGTCGATCGTGGAGACCGACGGCGGCGCCGCGCCGGTGGTGCTGGAGGTCCTGCACCGGCTCCAGCTGCCGCTCGTCCTGGCCTTCAACCGCGGGCGCCTCATGATCCTGCCGCCGGCCATCGCCAAGTCCACGGGCCTGCGCGAGGCGCTGAGGTCCATCCGCGTGTCGCTGCACAACACCATCGCCATCGGCGATGCCGAGAACGACCACGACATGCTCGACGCATGCGAGGTCGGGGTGGCGGTGGGCTGGGGCAGCGCGGCCCTGAAGGCCGTGGCCGACGAGGTCGTCGAGGGTCGTGGACCCGATGCCGTGGCCCGGTACATCCAGCGCGCGTCGCGCCAGACACGGCTTTCGGCCGCCCAGATGGGTCGGCGATCGATGCTGCTCGGCCACCGGACGAACAGGGCGGAGCTGCGGCTCGCCCTGCGCGGGCGGACGATCCTGATCGGTGGCGAGCCCGGCTCCGGCAAGTCGGCCCTGGCGGGACTGCTGTGCGAGCAGTTGATCCTGCAGGGCTACTGCGTGTGCGTCCTGGACGCCGAAGGGGACTTCGTGTCGCTCCGGACACTGCCCGGCGTCGTCGTGCTCGGAGGCGAAGACGCGCTGCCCACGGCGCGCGAGCTGACGCGCACGCTCGAGTACCCCGACGTCAGCGTCGTCATCGATCTCAGCAAGACGCCGCATCGCGACAAGGTGACGTACGTGCGCGGCGTCCTGCCCCTGTTGAACACGCTGCGTCGGCGCACCGGCCTGCCTCACAAGATCCTGCTCGACGAGGCGCACTACTTCCTGTGGGCCGGCAGCGTGAACCACCTGATCGACCCGGAACTGGCCGGCTACATCATCGTGACCTATCGGCTCTCGACGATATCGCCGGATGCGCGCCTGCCTCAGGACACCGTGGCCATCCTGCGGCGCGAGTCGGACGCCCACGAGGTGCAAGCCCTGGCCGCGATGTGCTGCCCGGCCTCGGGCCAGGCCCTCCCGAAATCGCTGGTGGCCCGGCTGGGACCGGAGGAGGCGGTGCTGCTGCCCGGGGCCGACGAGGCGCACGGCGAGGTCGTGCGGTTCACGGTCGCGCCGCGGTTGACCGAGCACGTGCGGCACCGTTCCAAGTACCTCGACATGCCCATCGCGGACGCACAGGCGTTCGTGTTCGGCGAGGGGCCCCGCGCGCGCCCGCACGCGCGGACCATGAAGGAGTTCATGTCGCTGCTGGGCAGCCAGCCGCCCGCCGTCCTGCAGGGGCACCTGCGCCGGCACGATTTCTCGCGGTGGATCGAGCACGTCTTCCGCGACGGGCCACTGGCGGCGCGGGTGCGCGGCATCGAGGACTGGAGCGAGCGGGACGACATGGCGAGGGACGCGGCCGAGGCCATCAGCCAGGCCATTCGGGCGCGGTACGAGCCGCCCGTCGAGCCCTTCGCCCGCACCCGCTCCACTGCGTGACCGACGCCCGGAGCCCGCCGTGATCTACCGCTCGTTCCAGCGCAGCTTCTGCCTCAGCACCTCGAAGTAGCTGCGATTCGACGCGCGCACGAGCCGGAGGGGCCGCGGCGCCCGCGAGATCGTGACCGCTCGGCCCGGCGGGAGCGGGAAGCCTGACTGCCCGTCGAAGGTGACGTAGATCTCGTCCCCCGCATTCGTGCCGGTGGCCAGCACGCGCACGTCGCGCTCGGCGGGGATGACGATGGGACGGTTGGTCAGGGCGTGGGGCGCGATGGGCGTGATGACCAGCGCGTCCATCGCCGGGTGGACGATGGGGCCGCCGGCCGAGAGGTTGTACGCCGTGGACCCGGTCGGGCTGGCGACAATGAGGCCATCGGCCTTGACCGTGGTCAGGAACTGGTCGCCGACCCAGACCGACACGTCCACCATGCGCGAGAGCGCGGTGCGCGTGAAGACCACGTCGTTGAGGGCGACGAAGCCGCCGCCGTGGTTGCGGGGGCCGCCGCCCGCCGCCTCGTTGCCCGCGGCCTGCTCATCGCACGCCACGACGGCTCGCAGCATCATCCGATCGTCGTGGGTGGCCTGACCGGTGACCACCGCCTCCAGCGAGGCGAACAGTTCGGGCCTCGTGATCTCGGTGAGAAACCCCAACGAGCCGAAGTTCACGCCCAGGATGGGGATGTCGCGTCCGGCGGCGGCAATGCGGTCGGCCATGGCCAGCAGCGTGCCATCGCCGCCCAGCACGAGCACCAGGTCCACGCTCCCGGGCATGTGCTCGCGATCCACGACCCGGCGATCGCCCGGCGGCAACGTGGCCGCGGCATCGGGCGACCAGGACACCTCCACCTCCCGGGCCGCCAGCCACGACTCGAGTGCCACGAGGGTCTCGGCGGCGTCTGGCAGGTGCGGCTTGGTGACGACGCCGATGGTCACGAGCGTGCCTCGAGGAGCATCAGGAACTCCTTGTTGCCCTGGGCGCCGGTGATGGGCGACTCGACCAGCGCCAGGCGCCCCAATCCTACTTCAGCGGCCGCGGCGGTCACGTCGTCGATGACGCGGGCATGCACCGCGGGGTCGGACACGACGCCCTTCCTGCCCACGTCGCGGCGCCCGGCCTCGAACTGCGGCTTGACCAGCGCCACGACACGGGCACCCGGGGCGAGGAGGGCCGGCAGGACGGGGAAGATGAGGGCGAGGGAGATGAACGACACGTCGATGGTCACGACATCGGCGCCGTCGCCGAGGCCCGGGAGATCCGCAGGCGAGAGGTACCGGGCGTTGACACCCTCGATGACCGTGATGCGGGGATCGGTCCGGAGCTTCCAGTGCAGCTGGCCGTGCCCGACGTCGAGGGCGATCACATGGCGCGCACCGCGCTGCAGCAGCACGTCGGTGAAGCCGCCCGTGGACGCCCCGATGTCGAGGGCCAGCGCCCCGGTGACGTCGATACCGAACGCGTCGAGCGCGTGCGCGAGCTTGAGGCCGCCGCGGCTCACCCAGGGGTGCTCCGGGCCGATGACACGGACATCGGCGTGCACGTCCACCATCGTGCCGGCCTTCTGGGCGGCGTGGCCGCCGACATCCACCTGCCCGGCCAGGATGAGCGCGCGAGCTCTCTCGCGGGATTCGGCCAGCCCCCTGTGCACGAGCAGGGCGTCGAGGCGCATGCGCGTGGTCATGTGCGCCGGTCGACGATCCAGCGCGCGATGCCCGCGAGGGGCGTGTCCGCCAGGCCCGCCTCGTCCAGAGCGGCGTGCGCGCGGGAGAGGCACTGGGCGGCGAGCGCCTTCGATTCCGCGAGGCCGTACAGCGAGACACAGGTGGGCTTGCCGGACGCCGCGTCCTTGCCGGCCGTCTTGCCCAGGTCGGCCGAGGCGCCCTCGACGTCGAGGATGTCGTCCACGATCTGGAACGCGAGGCCGATCTCGCGCGCGTAGCGATCGAGCGCGTCCAGCACGCGCGGGCCCGCGCCGCCCATGATGGCGCCAGCCAGGACCGACGCGCGGATGAGCGCCCCCGTCTTGCGGGCGTGCATGTCGGTGAGCGCGGCCGCGTCCATGGCCGGCGGGCGCTGACCGGCCCGGTCGCCGCGCGCGTGATGGCGCGAGGGGGCGGCGTCGAGGTCGAGCGCCTGGCCGCCCACCATGCCCATGGCCCCGGCGGCCTCGGCGATCACCTGGATCGCCGACAGCGTCCGCGATGCCAGGTCGGGGTCGCGGGTGTCCGGCCGTCGCGCGAGGATCGCGAAGGCCTCGGCCTGCAGCCCGTCCCCGGCGAGGATGGCCATGCCCTCGCCGTGCACGACGTGGGACGTGGGCCGCCCCCTTCGCAGGGAGTCGTCGTCCATGGCGGGCAGGTCGTCGTGGATGAGCGAATAGGTGTGGATCAACTCCACCGCGCAGGCGGCCGGCATGGCCAGCGCCCTGACGTCGTGCCGGGGACCGCGGTGCACGGCCTCGCATGCGGCGAGGACCAGGATGGGCCGGAGACGCTTGCCGCCGCCGAGCAGCGAGTAGCGCATGGCATCGAACACGACCGGCGGGCACCGCGGGGGCGCCGGGAGCGCCTCGGCCAGCGCCGTTTCGACTTCGGCGCGGCGCGCCTCGAGGTAGTCGGCCAGGTCCACCGCGGGGTCAGGCCTCGTCGTCGCGGTCCAGCCCGAGGGCCGGCGACGCAGGGCGCGCCTCGCCCCGCTCGTTGAGGACGTCGATCCGGCGCTCCGCGGCCTCGAGGCGCTCGTGGCAGTACCGCGACAGGGTCACGCCGCGCTCGTAGAGCGCGAGCGACGTCTCGAGCGGCAGGTCGCCTTCCTCGAGCTTCTTGACGATGCCCTCGAGCTCGGCGATGGCGGCTTCGAAGTCCTTGATCGTGGGATCCATGGCGGACGCGTGATTGATTGTATCGCGTGAGTCGCCTACGGCTCCGTCACGCGCGCGCGGATCTCGCCGCGTTCGAGCGTCACACGGATGGCGTCGCCGGCGCGGACCGTGCCGGCATCGCGCAGGACCGTCCTGCGCTCGCCGTCCCAGCAGACGGCGTAGCCGCGGCCGAGCACCGCGAGCGGGCTCAGCCCGCCCAGTGCCGCAGCCGTAGCCTGGAACCGCGACTGCATCCGGTGCAGCCGGCGGGCCATCGCCCCGTCCAGCTTCCCACGCTCGGCGATGAGGGTCACGCGAAGCCTGCCGAGGCGGTGGCGGGGATCGAACTGCGACAGGCCGCGGCGCAGCGTTTCCACGCGCCGCCGGCGGTCTTCGAGCCCGTCGCGCGCCGCGACCGACAGGCTGGCCGAGAGATCCGAGAGGTGGCGGGCCCGCCAGGCCAGCCGTCCCGGAAGGCCCGCGTAGCCCGGGCGCGCGAGCAGGCCGTTCAGCCGCACCTCGAGGCGGCCCAGGCGCCCGCGCACCGCCCCGTCGAGCCGGTGCGCGAGACGATCGATGTGCGCCTGGAACTCGTCCTTCTTCCGCACGACCATCTCGGCGGCCGCCGAGGGCGTGGGCGCGCGAAGGTCCGCCGCGAAGTCGGCAATCGTGAAGTCTGTTTCATGGCCGACGGCGGCGATCACAGGAACCGGGGAGGCCGCGATGGCCCGCGCCACCGCCTCCTCGTTGAAGGCCCACAGGTCTTCGAGCGATCCGCCGCCACGGCCGACAATGATCACGTCCACGCCCTCGATGCGGTGTGCCAGGCGCAGGGCGCGTGCAATGTCGCCCGCCGCACCCTCGCCCTGCACGCGCGTGGGCGAGATCACGAGGTGCGCATTCGGGTAGCGTCGGCGCAGCACGCGCACGATATCGCGAAGCGCCGCGCCATCGATGGACGTGACGATGCCGATGCGCCGCGGCAGTACCGGCAGCGGGCGCTTGCGACCCTCGTCGAACAGACCCTCGGCGGCCAGCTTCCTCTTCAACTGCTCGAAGGCGAGCTGCAGCGGGCCGTACCCCTGCGGCTCCATGTGCTCGCACACCAGTTGGTACTCGCCCTTCGGCTCGTACACACTGAGGCGGCCCCGGGCCACCACGTGGAGGCCGTCTTCCGGGCGGAACTTGAGCAGCCGCAGCGCCGAGCGGAAGACCACGCCCTTCACCTGGGCCCCGGCGTCCTTCAACGTGAAATAGAAGTGCCCGGAGTTCCAGACGCGCCCGTTCGAGATCTCGCCTTCCACCCAGACGTCGACGAACTCGGACTCGAGCAGGCCGCGGAGGCGGGCCGACAACTCGGATACCGAGAGGATGCGATGCCGGGACCCGGACGGGGACGCAGATGGCGCAGATGGTGCGGGGGGGACGCCTGGTGGCGGCGGGGCTGCGCGGCCGGGGCGAGGCGCGTGCCCACCGCCAGGCGGCCTGGGTTCCACGGGGGCCGGGGGGGGATCGTCGAACGGGAGTTGGCTCATCGCCTGGCGGCCTCCTCGGCGGCGGCGAGGGCGTCGATGTCGGCTGCGCTCAGGCTGAGACGTTCAATGGCCGAGGCACGCCCGCTCTGCGGGTCGGCGGTCACGATGACACCGTTCAGGCGCGGATCGCCGGTGGCGGGCTCGAACCGGGTTGGCATGCCGGTGCGGAAACGGGCCAGGACCCCGGCACGGTCCATCCCGATGACCCCGTCGTGCGGCCCCGTCATGCCCGCATCCGTCAGGCAGGCCGTGCCGCCGGGCAGGATGCGTTCGTCGGCGGTCTGCACGTGCGTGTGCGTGCCGATGACCGCGCTTGCGCGGCCGTCCAGGAACCAGCAGAGCGCAATCTTCTCCGAGGTCGTCTCCGCGTGCACGTCCACGAGGATGACCGACGCGCCCTGCGCGCGCAGGGACGCCACTTCGCGATCGGCGACGGCGAACGGATCGTCGATCAGCGAGAGGAACACGCGGCCCATCACGCTCAGGACGCCCACGGCCGTCCCGTCCTCCGCCCGGACGATCGTTGCGCCACGGCCGGGCGTGCCGGCAGGGTAGTTGGCCGGGCGGAGCAGGCGCGGCTCGCGCTCGATGACCTCGATGATCTCCTTCTTGTCCCAGATATGGTTGCCGCCGGTGATGACGTGGACGCCGGCCTTGAAGATGTCCTCGGCGTTCTCGCGCGTGATGCCCGCCCCGGCCGCCGCGTTCTCGCCGTTGGCCACTACCAGGTCGAGACCGTGGGCGCGGACGAGCGGCCCGACGGCCCGCTTCACCAGATCGCGGCCCGGTCGCCCGACGATGTCGCCGATGAAGAGCAGCTTCACCTAGACCCCGGATTCCACGGGCACGAGGATCTCCCGTCCGCGCCGCTCGTCGAGGCGGGGCAGGACGACCCGCAGTTCGCCGTGGGCCAGGGTTGCACGGGCCCGCCCCGCGTCCACGGCCGCGTGAATACGGACCGCGCGCGCGAAGCGCCCGAAGTCGCGCTCGACCAGGTGATAGCTCGTCGGCGTGCGCGACGGCTCCGTGCGCTCCTTCTCGCCCACGATGAGCAGCACGCCGCCCTTGATCATGATGCGGATGGCGTCGGGAGTGAGGCCGGGAACGTCCACCAGCACCTCGACGGTCGACTCCGTTTCGAGCACGTCGAGCGTCGGCGAGCACTCGCCCGACACGAACGGGCGGCGATCCGGCCGGCCGCGGGCCAGATCCTCGAAGAGGCGCCGCACTTCGTGCGCGAGATCCGGCGGGTCCGGCGGGGATGCGAGGTACGACATCGTCCCGATTCTAGCGCGGCGGACGGGCAAGCGATCTGCGAGCGGGCGCTCCGCCTCACGCGCATGGCCGGGATTATGCAGCCCGTCGGGGACAGGCGCGCCGTTGACGGATTCCCGGCAAGCGCGCATCGATTCGGGGGTGTGCCATGTGTGGTCTCCGTGCAGGTTCCCTGGTCATGGCTGCGGGCATCGCGGCCGCGTCGGCTGCCATCACGCTGGCGGCGCCGCAGGGCCCCTCGGCGGGCGTGGCGATGCGCGGTCCCGTCGAGGAGGGCGCCGACATGTATCGCGGCTATTGCGCCCCGTGCCATGGCGCCAAGGGCATCGGCGACGGCCCGGTGGCGGCGGCCCTCCAGACGAAGCCCACCGATCTGACCCGCCTGGCCGCGGCCAACCAGGGTCAGTTCCCCGCCCAGCGCGTCGCAATGGTCCTGGACTTCGGTGTCATGGTGCCCGCACACGGGTCCACTGACATGCCGACGTGGGGCTCGACGTTCCGCGTGATGGGCGACGAAGCCACGGTCCGCCGGCGCATCACGGCGCTGACGCGGTACCTGGAAACCATTCAGAAGAAGTAAGGCCGCCGGTTCCGAGCGGCTCCGGTCGCTCGGACTCTGTCTATAACATGAGTATGTCACGCTAAGATTCTCTGCTTGACACACGCTAATGTTGTGGCTATTCTTGGTGCAACGAGCGGGAGGCGACACAATCCACATGGCAAAGAGCAGGGTTATCGGTATTGACCTCGGCACGACGAACTCCGTGGTGGCGGTCATCGAGAGCGGTCAGCCGGCGGTCGTGGTGAACCAGGAGGGCGCCCGTACGACGCCCTCGGTGGTGGGCATCACGAAGGAGGGCGAGCGGCTGGTCGGCCAGGTGGCCAAGCGCCAGGCCGTCACCAACCCCGAGAACACGGTGTTCTCGGTGAAGCGCTTCATGGGCCGGAAGTTCACGGAGGTTGCCGACGAGTCGCGCCGCGTGCCCTACACGGTGGTGGCGGCGGCCAATGGCGACGCGTGGATTGACGTGCGCGGGAAGCAGTATTCGCCGCCCGAGATCTCGGCCATGGTGCTGCAGAAGCTGAAGCAGGCGGCCGAGGACTACCTGGGCGAGAAGATCACCGACGCCGTCATCACCGTGCCGGCCTATTACAACGTCGCCCAGCGGCAGGCCACCAAGGACGCTGGGAAGATCGCCGGGCTCAACGTCCAGCGCATCGTCAACGAGCCCACGGCGGCTGCCCTGGCCTACGGCCTCGACAAGCAGGCGGACGAGACCATCGCGGTGTACGACCTCGGCGGCGGCACGTTCGACATCTCCATCCTCGAGGTGGGCGGCGGCGTGGTGGAGGTGAAGTCCACCAACGGCGACACGCACTTGGGCGGCGACGACTTCGACCAGGCGGTGATGGAGCACCTCATCGCGGAGTTCAAGAAGGCCGAGGGCATCGATCTCGGCCGGGACCGCATGGCGCTCCAGCGCCTGAAGGAAGCGGCCGAGAAGGCGAAGATCGAGCTGTCGTCCGTCATGGAGACCGAGGTGAACCTGCCGTTCATCACGGCGGATGCTTCGGGCCCCAAGCACCTCACGCTGAAGCTCACGCGCGCGATGCTCGAGAAGCTGGTCGAGCCGCTCGTGCAGCGGACGCTCGGGCCGGTGAAGCAGGCCCTGGCCGACGCCGGCCTGAAGCCGGCCGACGTCGACGAAGTGGTGCTGGTGGGCGGCTCCACGCGCATGCCGCGTGTGCAGCAGGTGGTCAAGGAGTTGTTCGGCAGGGAGCCGCACAAGGGCGTCAACCCCGATGAAGTGGTCGCCGTTGGCGCGGCGCTCCAGGGTGGCGTCCTGGCGGGCGAGGTCAAGGACCTCCTCCTGCTGGACGTCACGCCGCTCTCGCTCGGGATCGAGACGCTTGGCGGCGTGATGACGACGCTCATCTCTCGCAACACGACCATTCCGACGAAGAAGAGCGAGATCTTCTCGACGGCGGCCGACAGCCAGACCTCGGTCGAGGTGCACGTGCTGCAGGGCGAGCGGCAGTTCGCGCAGGACAACCGGACGCTCGGCCGCTTCCACCTGGTGGGGCTGCCGCCGGCGCCACGCGGCGTGCCGCAGATCGAGGTGACCTTCGACATCGACGCCAACGGCATCGTGAACGTGGCGGCGAAGGACAAGGCCACCGGCAAGGAGCAGACCATCACCATCAGCGGATCGAGCGGCCTGCACAAGGACGAGGTCGAGCGCATGGTGAAGGACGCCGACGCGCACGCCGCCGACGACAAGGCGCGACGCGAGACCATCGACGCGCGCAACCAGGTGGATGCGCTCGTCTACTCGGTGGAGAAGACCCTCGCCGAGAACCGGAGCCGGCTCGACGCGGCGCTCGTGGGCCGCGCGGAGGCCGCGCTCGACGCCGCCCGCACCGCGGTCAAGGGTGACGACAAGGACGCCATCGCCCGGGCCGGCGACGAGGTGCAGAAGGCGTCGCACGCGGTGGCCGAGGCGCTCTACCAGGCGCAGCAGGCGCCGCCCGCATCCGGCGCGTCGCCGCCGGGCCCCGACGTCAGGGACGCCGAGGTGGTGGATGCGGAGTTTGCGGAGACCAAGTGAGGAGATGAGAACCATGGCCATTGCGCGATTCGACCCGTTCCGTGACCTGGCGGTCCTGCAGGACCGGATGAACCGCATCTTCGGCGAGCCCTATGGCCCGCGCGAGGAGGGCGTGCTCAGCAACTGGGTGCCGGCGGTGGATATCTTCGAGAACGACAAGAAGGAGCTGGTCCTCAAGGCCGAGCTGCCCGACGTGAAGAAGGACGATGTGTCGGTGACGGTGGAGAACAACACCCTCACGCTGAGCGGCGAGCGGAAGTTCGACAGCGAGGTGAAGAAGGAGAACTACCACCGCATCGAGCGTGCCTACGGCAGCTTCAGCCGTTCGTTCTCGCTGCCGGCCACGGTGGACACCGGGAAGATCGGCGCCGAGTTCAAGAACGGCGTGCTCACGGTGCGGCTGCCGTTCCGCGAGGAGGCCAAGCCGCGGGCCATCAGCGTCGAAGTGGGCTCCTAGCCGCGTCGACGCAGGTGACGACTCGTCCGTCACACGTGAAAGAGCCCGGTCATCGACCGGGCTCTTTCCGTTCCTGCGTGGCTCGCTTCCAGCGTCTCATCGCGCGTCGCGCTTCTCTCGCCATCCGCTATCCACCATCCGCCCGGACGTACGTCGCGTGCGCCGTGCACGTGAGGAACCCGCTGGCGACGAGGTGCGACAGCACGCGATCGCAGGTCTGGACGTCGAGACCCCAGAGGCAGCGAGCCTGATCGCGCGTGAGACAGAGGCCGGGCATCTCCTGATACTCGGCGCGCACGCGCCTGGCCACCTGCTCGATCGACGCGGGCACGGGCGCCGCCGACGCATCGACCTTGGCGGCACGAGCCTTGGGCACGCGCGCGAGCACGTCCGCGGATGGAGGAACGGCCTTCGAGGAGTTCCAGTTGACGGCCATGGCGGTCTCCAACGGTTGAGCGAGAGCACGCGGCTGGCCGGGGGAGGGGAGGCAGGCGCCAGCTGCGTTCATCTTGCGCCCCTTCGCCGCGATTGTCCAGCCCGAATGGCCACCTGGAGGATTCGATTTGCCACTCCAGGCGGGGGGCCGTGGGGTACAGTCGCTGGAAGCGTCGCTCGCCCGTCTCACATGCCCGGACTGTCCACCGCCGAAGCGGCCGCACGGCTCCAGTCGGCCGGCCCCAATGCGCTTCCCGAGCCTCCGCACGATCCGCTGTGGCGGCGGTTCCTCCGGCAGTTCGAAAGCCCCCTCATCTACATCCTGATCGTCGCGCTGGGCTTCGATCTCGGCGTGTGGGTGTGGGAAGGCGCCCACGGCTGGCCGGCCGACGCCATTGCCATCGCGACCATCCTGCTGCTCAATGCCGGACTCGGCCTGTATCAGGAGCGGAGGTCCGAGGCGGCGCTCGCCCGACTGAAGGCCCTCGGGGCAGCCCAGGTGTGGGTGCTGCGGGATGACCAGCTGGTCCGCCGCCCGAGCGCCGATCTGGTGCCGGGCGACTGGGTGCGGCTGGAAGCCGGCGACCGCGTGCCGGCGGACGGACGCCTGCGTGACGAGCACGGTGCCATGCTCGACGAATCGGTGCTGACGGGTGAGTCGGTCCCGGTGGACAAGGGCCTGGGCGACGAGGTGTTCAGCGGCACGCTCCTCGTGCGTGGCAGGACCTACCTCGAGATCGAGCGGACCGGGGCCGGCAGTGCCATGGGACGCCTGGCGACGATGCTCGGCAGTATCGTCGCGGGGAAGACCCCGCTCGAGCGCCGGGTGGACCAGCTGGGACGGCAGATCGCGCGGTGGGTCCTCCTGCTCGCGGCCGGCCTGACCCTGATGGGGATTCTCGCCGAGGGCATCGGCCAGGCAGCCCGGATGATGGTTCTCGCCGTCGCGCTGGCCGTCGCCGCCGTGCCCGAGGGCCTCCCGGCCGTGCTCACCGTGGCGCTGGCGCTGGGCGTCGAGCGCATGGCACGGCAGCGCGCGGTCGTCCGGCGCCTGGCCGCGGTCGAGGCGCTCGGATCGGTCACCGTCATCGCCACCGACAAGACCGGGACGCTCACCGAGAACCGGATGGAGGTGCGATCCCTCGACACACCCGAGCCGGAGCGCGCCATGCGGGCGATGGTGCTGGCCAACGACGCGGACCCGGCCTACGGCGCCGGGGACCCGCTGGATCTCGGGCTCCTGCAGTACGCGGAGGCGCACGGGGTCGATGTGGCAGGCCTGCGCGCGGCACTGCCGATCGAATCGGAACGGGCGTTCGACAGCGCGTGGAAGTACGCCCGCGTCACCGTCCGGGAGAATGGCCGGCTCACCAGTTACCTGAAGGGGGCCCCCGAGGTGCTCCTCGAGCGCTGTGCGCTCGAGGCCGGCGAGCTGGCGTCGTGGCGTGAGAAGGCCGATGCGTATGCGCGGGAGGGGTACCGCGTCCTGGCGCTGGCCTCGGCGCCGGGCGAAACCGAGCGCGACCTGATCATGCTGGGCCTGGTGCTCTTCTGGGATCCACCGCGCCCCGAAGTCGGCCACGCCGTGGGCGAAGCGCGCGCGGCGGGCATCCGCGTGCTGATGATCACCGGCGACCATCCCGCCACGGCACTTGCCGTCGCACGCCAGATCGGCATTCCCGGCGCGCGGGTCCTGACGGGGGAGGATCTGAGCGACTACAGCGGACCGGCCCTGGCGGCTGCGGCGGCCGAGGTGAACGTCTTCGCCCGCGTTCAGCCCGAGCAGAAACTCCGGCTCGTCGAGAATCTCCAGCACCGGGGAGAGATCGTCGCGATGACGGGCGATGGCGTGAACGACGCGCCGGCGCTGAAGCGCTCGGACGTCGGCGTGGCCATGGGACAGCGCGGATCGGACGTGAGCCGTGAGGTCTCCGATCTCGTGCTCCTGGACGACAACTTCGCGACGATTGTCGGCGCGGTCGAGGAGGGCCGCGCCATCTACGAGAACATCCAGAAGTTCCTCCGCTTTCTCTTCTCGACCAACCTCTCAGAGGTCCTCCTCGTCGGTGCGGGGGTCGTCCTGGCCTACCTGCTCGGACTCCGCGACGTGGACGACGGCCCGCTGCTGCCGCTGACCGCGGCCCAGATCCTGTGGATCAACCTCGTCACCGACGGCCTGCCCGCGCTGGCGCTGGCCTTCGACCGCACGCCCGGCGTCATGCGGCAGCCCCCGCGGTCGCCGGATGCGCCGCTCCTGGATCAGCCGTCCATGCGGTTCATCGTGGGTGCCGGATCCATGAAGGCCGCGCTGGCGCTGGGCCTGCTGGGCCTGGTCCCGTTGCTCGGCCACGAGCCCGAGGTCGCGCGCGCGGTGACGTTTCACTTCATGGCCATCGGCCAGCTCCTGCTCACCTATCCCTCCCGGCACACGTGGACCGCTCCGCTGCCCAATGTCTACCTGCATCTCGCGGTCGCCGGCGGCATCGCCATCCAGATGGCGGCCGCCTTCTGGCCGGTGACCGCGACGCTGTTTGGCGCCAGCCTCGCGCTGCCGCTCTGGGGCCTGGTCTTCGGTGCGGCCCTGCTGTCGTGGGCCCTGGCCGAGTCGTGGTCGCGCATGATCTGGCGGAGCCAGCGCCCCGGAGGCGCTGCCCCATGACCTGGCTCCTGTTCCTCCTGGCGGCGCTGGTGATCGTTGCCGCCGGCACACGCCTGGCTCGTTACGGCGACGTGATCGGCGAGAAGAGCGGCCTCGGCCGGAGCTGGATCGGCGTCGTGCTGCTCGCGGCCACCACGAGCCTGCCGGAACTCTTCACCGGCTTCGGCGCCACGGCTCTCTCGTCGCTGCCCGACATCGCCGCCGGCGATGTGCTGGGCAGCTGCATGTTCAACCTGCTCATCCTGTCGATGATGGACGCCATTCAGCCGGAACCGCTCAGCGCCAGGGCGCACCAGGGGCACGTGCTGTCCATTGCCCTGGGCACGCTCCTCATCGGCATCGCAGGCCTGGGCCTGGCCGGCGGCGCCTCGATGCCGCGACTGGGGTGGGTGGGCGTCACGACCCCGGCCCTCGTCCTGCTGTACTTCCTGTCCATGCGGGCCATCTTCACCCACGAGCGCCAGCGCCGCGCCCGCGAAACCGCGGAAGTGGCCGAACATCTCGAATACGAGGACATCCCGACGCGCGTGGCGGTCACGCACTACACCGTGGCGGCGGTGTTCGTCGTCGGCGCGGCGCTCTGGCTCCCCGAACTGGGAGCGAGGCTGGCCCGGGAAACCGGGCTCGGCGAAGCCTTCGTGGGAAGCCTGTTCATCGCGATCACCACGTCGCTGCCCGAGATCGTCGTCTCGCTGACCGCGGTCCGCATCGGGGCGCTGGACCTGGGGATCGCGAACGTGCTGGGGAGCAACCTCTTCAACGTCTTGATCCTGGCGCTCGACGACGTGTTCTACCGCGAGGGCCCGCTCCTGGCTGCGGTGGGGGAGGGGCACGTGGTGTCCGTGCTCGCCGTGGTCATGATGTACGCGCTCTTCCTGGCGGGACTGACCTACAAGGCGCTGACCAAGCGCTTCGTCGTGGCCTGGGATACGGGCGCCATCGTGGCAGTCTACGCGGCCGCCGTAGCGCTGGTCTACCTGCTTAGGGGATGATCGGCTGGTCGATTCGAGAGGGAGACATGAGCGCACGCGCCCGGCTTCGAGACGTCATCATCTGCGGCACCGATTTCACGCGCCCAGCCCAGCAGGCCGCGGACGTGGCTGCGACCCTGGCCGCGACCCTTGGCCGACCGCTGCTCCTCATCCATGCCGTGACGCCGGCGGCCGGCGCGCGGACCGCGCGCGCCTGGAATGCGCTGGCCCAGCCCAGGCGCGACGACCTTCGCGCCGAAGCCGCGCGCCTGGCCGCCCGCGGCGCCACCATCGTCGATGAACTGCACCGGGGACATGCCGACGAGGTGCTGGCGGCACGCGCCCGCGAGACTGCCGCCCGGCTGATCGTCGTGGCCTCGATTGGCAGTCGCAGCGGTGGACCGCAGCTGCTGGGCAGTGTTTCCGAGCGAACGGCCGAGTCGGCGCCCGTCCCGACACTGGTCGTGCGCGATGCCGTGCCGTTCCGCGCCTGGCTGGACGGCCTGCGGCCCCTCAGCGTGTTCGTGGGCTTCGACTTCACGATCTCGGGAGAGGCCGCTTTCGACTTCGTGCACGAGCTGCGCCGGGCGGGCCCGTGCACCGTGACGGTGGGGCAGGCCCACGTGCCCGACGACCTCGCCCGCGTGGGCCCTCCCGAGGCCGCCTGGTCGGCGGCCGGGCTGGCGGCCGCCGGAGAGGTGCTCGAGCGCGCGCTCCGCGACCGCGCGCGCACACTGCTCGACGACGAGCCCGAACGGGTGATGACCCGGCCGGCAGGCGGTCGGGCGGACGTCACGCTCGTCGAGATGGCCCGCGAGGCACAGGCGGACCTCATCGTGACAGGCACCCACCAGGTCCGCGGGCTTCCGCGTCTGTTCGCGACATCGGTTTCAAGAGGCGTGCTAACGCATGCTCCCTTGAGCGTGGCCATCGCTCCGGCCACCGCGACGCGCCGGCGACTGCCGGCGGTGCCGCCCGTCCGGAGGGTGCTCGTCACCACCGATTTCTCGCCGCGCGGTAACCGCGCGGTGGCGCACGCCTTCGGGCTGACGCCTTCGGGCGGTACCGTTCGGCTCGTCCACGTGGTGCATCCGCGGGCCGTCGCGGGGGGCGAGTTCGAAACGGCGCTCACGCCGGGCGTCCGGCACGACCGCTACGTTCATCAGTGCGGGCGACGGCTCAGGGAGCTGATTCCCCCTGAGGCCGGTCCCCTGGGCATCTCGGTCGACACCGTCGTCGTCGAGCGCGACGATGCGGCCCGCGGTATCTGCGAAGAGGCCGAGCGGTTTGGCGCCGACGTGATCGTAATGGGTTCACAGGGCCGATCGGCCCTGGGCCGGGTCGTGCTGGGCTCGGTGGCCCAGGCCGTGATGGCCGCCAGCACACGGCCGGTCTTCGTCGTCCGGTCGCCGAAAGCGTGACCGCTGGAGGTCGTATGACTCTGTTCCTGGTGCATTGGGTGGTCGTGGCGATTGGCCTTGCCGCGGCCGCATACATCGTTCCGGGGGTCAGCGTGACGTCCGGCGCCGCCCTGGCCGTCGGTGCGCTGGTGCTCGGCTTCGTGAACGCCGTTGTCAAGCCGGTCCTGACCGTCCTGACGCTCCCGCTGACCGTGGTGACGCTGGGGCTCTTCTACTTTGTCGTCAATGCCGCGGCCTTCGGGCTGGCAGCCGCGCTGGTGCCGGGCTTCACGGTCGCGTCCTTCTGGGCGGCCCTCTTCGGCGCGCTCGTCGTGAGCCTGGTTTCGTGGTTCATCGGGGGGTTCCTGGGAGGAAAGTAGGGGCGTGCCCTGGGCATGACGGTCCCGGCCGGCCCCGTGCTACACTGGCCTGCTATGTCCGACGTGGAAATCCAGACCGACCACTCCGAAGCCGCGCAGGAGCCCCTCGAGCGCCCGCAGGCGCCGCCCATCGAGAGTCGCTTCCTGTTCGTGGACGTCGCGGCGCTCCGTGCGAAGCAGCTTCGCCGCGGGGCCAAGTCGCGCCTCGAGCCCGTCGAGCCGGAGGCGCCGGCCGTGCCCGCTCCGCCGGTGGCGCCGCTCCCCGGTATGCCCGCCCCCCGCAAGATCAAGGCCGAGCGTGTGGCGATGCAGGAGGTGCGCCACGGTCTCGTGGAGTGGCAGCTGCCCGACTTCAAGGCTGTCTTCGACATTCGCTGACGGTTGCCGGCTCGAGCGGAACCCGGGCCCGCCACGGTTCGTCTTCTCTGGATGAGATGATCGAACTGCTGCTCTTCGGTGGGCTCGTGGCCGCCGGCCTGGCCGTCGTGGCCGTCCTCGGGTTCGTCTTCTTCCTCATCAAGCTGGTGTTGTGGGTCGTGCTGCTGCCGTTCCGGCTGCTGCTGAAGGCCCTCATGATTCCGGTGTGGCTCACCCTGGGGGCGCTGGGCGTTGCGGCTGGCGCCGTGCTGCTCCCCGTCATCCTCATCGCCCTCGCCGCGGTAGCCGTGATTGGCATCGTCGGCACGCTCCTCGCGCTGCTGCTGCCCGCGGTGCCCTTCATCCTGCTCGGCCTCGTGGTGTGGGCCATGTTCCGCAAGGCGCCTGTCGTCGCCTGAGCCCCCACCGTATGATGGTGCGCCATGAACATGGTGCGCCTCCCGCTCGTCTGCCTCGCCCTTCTCCTCCTCTGGGTCCCCGCCTCCGGCCAGGCGCCGTATCGCATCCTGGTCACCAATGACGATGGCGTGCGTGCTCCGGGGCTGAATGCCCTGGTGCAGGCGCTCGGGACCGTGGGTCAGGTCACGGTCGTGGCGCCCGCCGAGAACCAGAGCGGCAAGGGGCACTCGATCACCATCACGGACCCCGTCTACGTGGACGAGGTCAGGCTCGCGAGCGGCATCGCCGCCCTTGGCCTGACGGCGACTCCGGCCACCTGCGTGAAGCTCGGCGTCCTGTCGCTGATGAAGGAGCGTCCGCACCTGGTCGTCTCGGGCATCAATCGCGGCGTGAACGCGGGCCGCGTGGCTTACGTGTCAGGCACGGTCGGCGCCGCGCGGGAGGGAGCGATGCAGGGCATCCCGTCCATCGCTTCGTCGATGGACATCGCGAACGGGTGGAGCGACTACAAAGCAGCCGCGACGTTCACGGCGCAGGTCGCGGCCGTGGTGAAGAAGACCGGGCTGCCCGTCGGAGTGTTCCTGAACGTGAACGTGCCCGCGGGGACCCCCAAGGGGCTCCGCGTGGCCGCGCAGAGCATGGAGACGGGCCAGGAAACGTGGGTCGAACACAAGAACCCGCGGGGGCGCCGCTATTTCTGGAACGACTACCGCGAGCCCGAGAAGGACGCCAACCTCACCACCGACGTCGCCGCGCTGGCGCAGGGATACGTGGCCGTGACACCGTTGCGCGCCACCGAGTACGACCGCTCGACGGCGAATCGCCTGAAGGCGCTGTTGAAGTAGTCCGGGAACCCGGGCCGGGGGAGACAGGGACAGGTTCTCGGGTTCTGCGGTTCGGTGGTTCTGGAGTTCCTTGGAATGTCCGCCCATGCTCACTGCTCGAGCACGTGCGCGGCGGCGAAGAGCGTCGCCTCGTCGAACATGCGTCCCGTGAGCTGGACGCCGATGGGCAGGCGGTCGGGTGAGAGCCCCGCCGGGATGCTGATGGCGGGCAGGCCCGTCAGGTTCGCGCTCACCGTGAACACATCGCTCAGGTACATCTGAATCGGGTCGTCGGTCTTCTCGCCGAGTTTGAATGCCGGTGTCGGTGTCGTCGGCATGGCGACGACGTCGCACGCCGCGAACGCGTGTGCGTAGTCCTGGCGGAGCAGGGTGCGCACCTGCTGCGCCTTCAGGTAGTAGGCGTCGTAGTAGCCCGCGCTGAGGACATAGGTGCCGAGCATGACACGGCGCTTCACCTCGGCGCCGAACCCCTCGTCCCGCGTGCGGTCGTACATCTCCCGCAGGCCGTCCTCCCGGCCAAGCGCCGTGCGGTGGCCATAGCGCACGCCGTCGTAGCGCGCGAGGTTGGACGAGGCCTCCGCGGTGGCGATGAGGTAGTAGACGGGAATGGCGAATCGGGCGTGCGGGAGCTCGATGTCCACCAGCCGTGCCCCGGCGGCGCGCCACCGCTCGAGCGCCTCGGCGAACGCGCGCTGCACCGCTGCGTCCACGCCTTCGCCGACGAACGCCCGCGGCACGCCGATGCGAAGGCCGGAGACGCCGCGGTCGAGCGCGGCGAGGTAGTCGGGGACGGGTTCGGCGGACGAGGTCGCGTCGAGCGGGTCGTGACCGGCGATGGCCTGCAGCACGAGCGCGGCGTCTTCGGCCGTGTGCGCGAGCGGGCCAATCTGGTCGAGCGACGAGGCAAAGGCCAGCAGGCCGTACCGCGAGACGCGGCCGTAGGTGGGCTTGACGCCTACCAGGCCACAGAAGGCGGCCGGCTGCCGGATCGACCCCCCGGTGTCGGAGCCGAGCGCGACGGACACCATGCGTGAGGCGACCGCCGCGGCCGATCCGCCGCTGCTGCCGCCGGGCGTGCGCGACACATCCCAGGGATTCCTCGTGGCGCCGAGGGCCGAGTTCTCGGTGGAGGAGCCCATCGCGAACTCGTCCAGGTTGGTCTTGCCGATGACGATGGCGCCGGCGGCCTCGAGGCGCTGCACGACCGTTGCCGAGTAGGGCGGCAGGAACCCCCGCAGGATGCGTGACGAGGCCGTCGTGGGGACGCCGGCCGTACACATGTTGTCCTTGAGGGCGACGGGCACACCGAGCAGCGGCGGCCCGTCCGGCCTGCCGCCGCCGGCCTGCCGTGCCCCGTCCAGGGCGGCGGCCCGCGCGAGGGCGCGCTCGTACATCACGGTATTGAACGCGGAGACGCGCGCTTCCTCTGCCCGGATGCGGTCCAGGAAAGCCTGGCAGACTTCCGTGGCCGTGCGCGCGCCGGTGGCCACGTCCCGCGCGATGGCGCGGGCCCGCTGCTCGATGATGGCGCCCATCAGATGACCCGCGGCACCTTGAAGAGGCCGGCCTCCGGCGCGGCATCCGGCGCGTTGGCGAGGGCCTCGGCCCTGGGCAACGACGCGATGACGATGTCGGGGCGCTCGACCGGCAGGTTGAGCACGTGGGCCGTGGGTTCGACACCGGACGTGTCGAGCGTGCGGATCTGCTCGACGTAGACGAGGATGTCACCGAGCTGCCGGGTGAACAAGTCCAGTTCGTCGTCGGTGAGGTCCAGGCGCGCCAGTTCGGCGATCTTCGCCACGTCGGCGCGGGTCAGCATCGTGGACATAGACCGATCATTGTAGTGCGGAGGAGTGGGGTTCTGAGGTTCTGGGGTTCTGAGGTTCTGGGGTTCTGAGGTTCTGGGGTTCTGAGGTTCTGAGGTTCTGAGGTTCTCGGGTTCTCACGGTTCTCGGGTTCGCGGGCTTGCCGCGCCGAACCCCGCTTCGCCCTCGACAACGGGCGAAGGCGGGCTCAGATCGATGAGCGTCGCCTCGTCGAGCAGCCAGGTGCGACCTGAGTAGCCGCTGCCGGCCACCTGGCGTGCCAGCGTGGCGACGGCTGCGGGCCGTTCGTAGCGGATCGACAGATGCTGCAGGACCAGCTGCTTCACGCCGGCGAGGCGCGCGACCTCCAGGGCTTCCTCCGTGGTGGCGTGGATGGGCTCGCGCCGATCGGCGGGAGCCAGGAAGGTGGCATCGTGAACGAGCAGGTCGGCGCCCCGCACCTCGTCCGGCCGAAGGGGCATGGCGTCCCCGCTGTGCGCGAAGACGATGTGGCGCGCCTCCTCCATGAGCGTGTCACGCAGCCCCTGCCTGGCACGCGCCTCGACCTCACGCTGGGAGAGGGACGCGAACTCGGGCTTCAGGCGCCGCCGCGGCTCGACGACGCGGTAGCCGAGCGCCGGTTCGCCTGGTGTATGTCGCACGGCAAAGGCCTCGAGGACACGGCCTTTGGCGAGGGGCGCGGCGCGTCCCGGTGTCATGGCGACCCACGTCAGCGGGAAGGCAACGCCGGCATACGCGCTCCCGAGCAGGTCCCGCGCCGCCTGGACGCCGCGCGAGCCCTCCGGGTGAAAGATGGTGAGCGGCTTGTCCCGGGCGCCCTTGCCGAAGCGGCGAGCGGCCACCAGGCCTGGCAGTCCCAGCACGTGGTCGGAATGGCCGTGGGTGATGGCCAGCCAGGAGGGTGAAAAGACGCTGGAGCCGAGTGCGAGCTGGAGTCCCTCGCCCGCGTCGACGAGCAGCTGCAGCGGCCTGTGCCACAGCCAGTTGCTGTACATGCCGCGCGAGAAGCCCGCGAGATCGGCGGCGACGTTCATGACGCCGCGCGCACGCGGCGGGTGCCGCCGCGCCGGGCGGGCGCCGCGGTGTACGGGGCGAGCAGCACCTCGAGATTCGCCTTCACCCATGCCTCCGGCGTGGTGTGGGTGCCGACGGCGTTCCAGGTGAGGAGCGAACCGCGCACCATTGCGATGGTGGCGCGCGCCAGCACACCGGGACAGCAGGCGATGACTTCGCCGCGTGCCTGCGCCTCGGCCATCAGTGCGGCCATCTCGCGCTCGAGTGCGGCATCGTGCCGCTCCGCGCACCGGCGGAACTCCTGGTCCTCGACGCTCAGCTGCAGGAAGGCGAGCAGGTTGGCGAGCTGCTGGGGATTGTCCGCGATGTCCCGCACACACTGAGAAACGGCGGTGATGGCGCACAGGGGCGAGCCGCTCCGGCGTCGGTGCTCGCGGAAGGAGTCGGCCATGCCGGCAATGCCGTGCTCGGCGACGGCGAGCAGCAGTTTCTTCTTGGTCTTGAAGCGGAGCAGCAGGGTGGCGGGGGCGAGACCGACCTCCCGCGCCACGTCCTCGAGGCGAAGGCGCGCGGGCCCATGCCGGGACAGGAGCCGGGCCGCCGCCTCGAGGATGGCGGCGTCGGAGGCGGTCTTGGGCCGCGGTGACATGGACGCTACTTTACAATAAATGAACCGTCATTTATCATCATCGCTTCCGCCGATCCGCATCCGGGCACCCGTCCGGTCCCGCGGCGGCGTCCAACCCATCATGCCTGTACCGTCCCCACGATCCACGTTTGCGTTCCTTGCAGTCCTCGTCGCGGCCGCGTGCGGCGGCAACGGCGCGCCTGGCGCCGCCGGTGTCCCCGGCGGCCAGGGGGGCGGCCGCCCGCCGATGCCCGTGGACGTGCGCACGCTTGCCGAGCAGCCGGTCGAGCAGACCGGCGACTACGTCGCCACATTGAAGTCGCGACGCTCCACGACCATCCAGCCGCAGGCGGAAGGCTTTCTCACGCGCATCGCCGTCCGATCGGGCGATGCGGTGCGGCAGGGGGCCTTCCTCTTCGAGATCGACTCGGCGCCCCAGCAGGCCGGCCTGGCCGCGCTCGAGAGCACACGGGCGGTCCGTGCGGCCGAGCTCGAGTACGCGAAGCAGGAGGCATCACGGGCACAGTCCCTCTTCGCCGCCGGGGCGGTGAGCCAGCGCGAGCTGGAGCAGGCGGAGACGGCCCAGCGCACCTCGGAGGCCGCCCTGAGGGCCGTGGACGAGCAGTTACGACAGCAGCAGGCCGAGCTCGCGTACTTCCGCGTGACGGCGCCGAGCGCCGGCGTCGTCGGCGATGTCCCGGTGCGCGTGGGCGACCGGGTGACCAAGAGCACCGTGTTGACGACCGTCGAGGAGAACGACGTCCTCGAGATCTACGTGAACGTGCCCGTCTCCCAGGCGCCGGCGCTGGCGGTCGGCCTGCCCGTGCGCATCGTGGACGAGGACAACCAGGTGCTGGCCACCAACCGGATCACCTTCGTGTCGCCCACCGTGGAACCCACGCAGACGGTGCTGGCCAAGGCGGCGCTCGTCGATGGACGCGGCCGGTTCCGCGCCAACCAGTTCGTGCGCGCCCAGGTCGTCTGGCGCACCGAGCCCGGCCTCACCATCCCGGTCACCGCCGTCGTGCGGGTCAACGGTCAATACTTCGCCTACGTCGTCGAGAAACAGGGCGAGATGACCGTGGCACGCCAGAAGGCCGTGACGCTCGGCGGCGTGATTGGCAGCGACTACGTGGTCCAGGGCGGCCTGGCGGCAGGCGAGCAGGTGATCACCGGCGGCATCCAGAAGATCGGCGACGGCGCGCCTGTGATGGCCGGCGGCCCAGGGGCCCCCGGCGGCGGCGCTCCCGCGGAGAAGAAGGCCTCCTAGCCATGTTCACCGACGTCTTCATCAGGCGGCCCGTCCTGGCGACGGTCTGCTCGCTGCTCATCATCCTCGCCGGGGCGATCGCCATCCCGACGCTCCCCATCGCCCGCTATCCGGAACTTGCGCCGCCTTCGGTGCAGGTGCTGGCGTTCTACACCGGCGCGAACGCGCAGACGGTGGAGAGCGCCGTCACCACGCCCCTCGAGCAGGCCATCAACGGCGTCGAGGGCATGACCTACATCCAGTCCTCGTCGACCAACGCGGGTGTGTCGACGATCACCGTCACGTTCGACATCTCCCGCAACCAGGACCTGGCCGCGGTGGACGTGCAGAACCGCGTGAACTCCGCGCTGGGCCGCATGCCGGCCGACGTGCGGACCAACGGCATCACGGTCACCAAGGTGAGCGCGGGCTTCATGGGCGGCCTCGGGTTCTTCAGCCAGGACAATCGGTACAGCAACCAGTTCATCAGCAACTACCTGGACCTGTACGTCCGGGACGCCATCAAGCGCGTGCCGGGGGTGGGCGACGTCATCATCTTCGGCGAGCGCCGCTACGCGATGCGCCTGTGGCTCGATCCGGCCCGCCTGGCGGCGCGCCAGCTGACCGCCGGGGACGTGATGAACGCGCTGCGCGAGCAGAACGTGCAGGTCGCCGCCGGCGCGCTGGGCGATCAGCCCGCCCCGGCCGGGCAGATGTTCACGATGAGCGTCCGGGCGGTCGGCCGCCTCACCGAGGTGTCGGAGTTCGAGAACGTCGTGGTCCAGGCCGGCCCGGACGGCGCGCTGGTCCGCCTCAGTGACGTGGGCCGCGTGGAGCTGGGGGCAGAGCAGTACGCGGCGAACCTCCGGTTCCTGGGCCTCGAGGCCTCCGGGATGGGCATCGCGCTGCTGCCGTCGGCCAACGCGCTGGAGGTGTTCGACGGCGTGATGGAGACGATGGCCCGCCTCGAGCCGGGCTTCCCGCCCGGACTCGAATGGCGCCTGGCCTTCGACAACGTGAGCGTCGTGCGCGAGTCGATCATCGAGGTGCTGAAGACGCTGGCCGAGGCCATCGGGCTGGTCATCGTGGTGATGTTCCTGTTCCTGCAGAACTGGCGGAGCACGATCATTCCGGCCGTCACGATCCCCGTCTCCCTGGTCGGCACCTTCGCCTTCATCAAGCTGTTCGACTTCTCGATCAACACGCTGACGCTCTTCGGCATCGTGCTCGCCACGGGTATCGTCGTGGACGACGCGATCGTGGTCATCGAGAACATCGAGCGCCACATGAGCGAGTACAAGAAGAGCGCCCGCCGGGCCGCCATCGACGCCATGCGCGAGGTGCTCAGCGCGGTCGTCGTCATCGGCATCGTCCTCGTGGCGGTGTTCGTCCCGGTGGCGCTCTTCCCGGGGGTCACCGGCCGGCTCTACCAGCAGTTCTCGCTCACGATCGCGTTTGCCGTCGTGCTGTCGGTGTTCAACGCGGTGACGCTGACGCCGGCGCTGTCGGCGCTGCTCCTGGACAAGGAGAGCCACAGCCACGGCGTGTTCTTCAACACCGTCAACGCCATCATCGACGGCGGCACACGGTTCTACGTGACGGTCGTTCGCGGTGCCCTGCGCTTCCGCTACGCGATGCTGGTGCTGTTCGCGGGCGGGCTGTGGGCCACGTACACGCTGCTGCAGGTGGTGCCCACGGCCTTCGTGCCAGAGGAGGACGAGGGCTTCCTCATCTGCGTGGTGCAGGCGCCGGCGGGGGCCTCGCTCGAGTACACGACCGAGATCGCCAAGAAGGCGGAGCAGATCCTCTACGCCGATCCGGACATCGCGGCGGCGTTCTCGGTGATGGGCTTCAGCTTCGCGGGCGCGGCGCCGAACAACGGGCTCATCTTCACTCGCCTGAAGGACTACGCCGAGCGCGCGGGGCCCGAGCACTCGCTGCGCGCGGTGCTCGACCGCGTCAGCGGCCCGCTCTTCATGATTCCCGGCGCCATCGTCGTCGCGTTCCCGCCCCCCGCCATCCAGGGGCTGTCCACCTTCGGCGGCTTCCAGTTCGAGGTGCTGGACCAGACCAACAGCGCGGACATCGGCGGGCTGGCGCAGGCGACCTTCGGGCTGATCGGCGCGGGCAACCGGAGCGGGCGCGTGCAGGGGCTCTTCAGCAGCTTCCGCGCGGACGACCCGCAGCTGGTGGTGGAGATCGATCGCGACAGGGCGCGCAGCCTCGGGCTGCCGCTCCGCGAGGTCACCGACGCCCTGCAGGTGTTCCTGGGGTCGTCCTACGTGAACGACTTCGACTTCAACAACCGCGCCTACCGCGTGTATGCGCAGGCGGACCAGCGGTTCCGGGCGACGCCCGCGGACCTGACGCAGCTCTACGCGCGGGCTGCCAGCGGCGCCATGGTGCCGCTCGACACCGTCGTGCGGATGAAGGAGACGACGTCACCGCAGGTCATCAGCCACTTCAACCTGTTCCGCTCCGCCGAGATCACCGGCAACGCGGCCCCGGGACTGAGCTCCGGGCAGGCGCTGCAGGCGATGGAGGACCTGGCCCGCCAGACCCTTCCGCCCGGCGTCGGTTTCGCCTGGGCGGGGCAGTCGCTCGAGGAGATCAAGGCCGGCACGCAGGCGAGCCTCATCTTCGGCCTCTCGGTGATCCTGGTCTACCTCGTGCTGGCCGCGCAGTACGAGAGCTGGGTGCTGCCGTTCATCATCCTGCTGGGCGTGCCGCTGGCGGTGATCGGCGCCCTGTCGGCGCAGCTGCTCCGGGGACTCGCCAACGACGTCTTCTGCCAGATCGGGCTGGTGTTGCTCATCGGGCTGGCCGCGAAGAACTCCATCCTCATCGTGGAGTTCGCCGAGCAGATGCGCGCGCGGGGACTGTCCATCGTCGATGCCGCGGTCGAAGCATCGCGTATCCGACTGCGGCCCATCCTGATGACGTCGTTCGCCTTCATCCTGGGGGTGCTGCCGCTGGCCCTGGCCACGGGCGCTGGAGCGGCGGCCCGCAACTCGGTCGGCACGGCCGTGGCCGGCGGGATGCTGGCCTCCACGTTCCTGTCGATCCTCTTCATCCCCGTGCTCTACGTCATCATCCGCACGCTGGCGCCTGGCAAGGTGCGCGGGCAGGATGAGGAGGCCGAGGCGCCGGGCGGCCCGGGTCACGCTGCCACCGCAGGCGCCGTGGTCGTGCTGGTCCTCGCCGTTGCCGCGCCGGCCATGGCGCAGGCTGCGGATGCCGGGCCCACCCTGGCGCCGGCCACGCTCACCGCGGCGCTGACCGCCAGCGCGGGCCAGTCGGCGCCTCCGCCCCCGCCTGCCGGGCAGCCTGCCGTACCTGTGCCCACGGTCGCGTTCGACCAGGCGGTGGCGGCGGCGGGGGACCAGAACCTCGCCGTCCGGATCGTCGCCAACAACGTGCTCCGGGCCGAGGCCCTGCTCCAGCAGGTGCGCGCGTCGGCGATGCCCTTCGTCAACGTGACTGTGGTGAACTCGACGCTGGACGGGGATCGTGGGTTCGACGGGCTGGTGGTGCAACCGCAGAACCAGTGGACGCTGGCGCCCACCGTCGGCATGCCGGTCCTGGCGGCCGCGGCCTGGGCCGCGCGCGCGCAGCAGGCGGACCGCATCGAGATCGCGCGGCTCGACACGGCCGACGCGCGGCGGCAGATCGCGGTCTCGGCCGCGACGGCGTACCTGGCCGTCATCACGCAGAAGCGCCTCGTGGACGTGCAGCAGCGTGCCCTCGAAACGTCGCGCGCGCAGTTCGACTACAACCGGAAGCGGCTCGAGGGCGGCGTCGGCAGCCGGTTGAACGCGCTGCGTGCGCAGCAGATCGTCTCGAGCGACGAAGCGCTGCTCGAGGTGGCGCGCCTGAACGTGCAGCGCGCGCAGGAGGCGCTGGGCGTGCTGCTCGACGCCGACGGGCCGCGCGACGTGGCCGGCGAGCCGGCGTTCGAGGTGCCCGTCATCGGCGAGCCGGAGTCCTGGCTGGCCTCACGCACCGACTACCGCCTGTTCAGCGCCCGGCGCGACCTCTCCGATCGCATCGTGAGGGACAGCAAGCGCGACTGGTGGCCGACGGCCAACGTGTCGTTCGATCCCACGTATGTCGCGCCTGCCGGCCTCTTCCAGCCCTCGGGGACCTGGCGGCTCACGGTGTCGCTGATCCAGCCCGTGTACGACGGCGGCCGCCGTCGAGGGCTGCGGCGCGAGCGGGAAGCCAACTTGAGCGACAGCGAACTGGCGCTGGAGCAGCTCGCCCTGCAGGCGCGGGCCGAGGTGCGGACGGCACGCGCGGCCGTGGAGTACCACGAGCGCGCCCTGGCCAGCGCGCGGGCGGCGGCCGCGGCGGCCAATGAAGTGCTGACGATCACCATCACGGCGTTCGACGCGGGTGCGACGACGAACATCGAGGTGATCGACGCGCAGCGCTCGGCGCGGGACCTCGAAACCGCCGTGGCCCAGGCCGAAGACCGCGTGCGGCAGGCGCGGCTGGATCTGCTCGTCGCCATGGGGCGGTTCCCGCAGTAGAAGGCAAGAGACAGAGGGCAGAAGAGGGAAGACGGAAGCCGCTCCGCCGTGCGACCATGCGGGGCATGTCCAGGGACTTCGTCCTCGGCGTCGACCTCGACGGCACGTGCGCCGACTTCTACGGCGGGCTGCGGCCCATCGCGGCCGAGTGGCTTGGCGTCAGCGCCGACACGCTCGGCACGGAGGTGTCGTGGAACCTGCCCGAGTGGGGCGTGGCACAGGCGCCCGGCGGCTACCCGAAGCTGCACCAGTTCGCGGTCACCCAGCGCGACCTCTTCCGAGTGCTGAAGCCCATGCCTGGGGCCCCGCAGGCCCTGCGGCGGCTCTCGGAGATGGGCGTGCGCGTCCGCATCATCACCCACCGCCTGCTCCTCAAGAACTTCCACCGCGTGGCCGTGCAGCAGACCGTGGACTGGCTGGACGGCCACGACATTCCCTACTGGGACCTGTGCTTCCTGGCGGACAAGGCCGCGGTCGGCGCCGATCTCTACGTCGAGGACTCGCCGGCCAACGTCGAGGCGCTCCGTCGCGAGGGGCACCCGACCATCGTCTTCACCAGTTCGACGAACCGCCACCTGCCCGGCCCGCGCGCCGACACGTGGGACGAGGTGTTCCGGATGGTGGTCCAGCGGCTGGACCAGGAGCCGTGACCTCCGTCCGGGTCCGCTACCCGCCGCGCGCGCCCCGCCGTTCCACCCGCTCGACGCGCCCGCGCACCTGGCACGACAGTGCTTTCACCAGCATCAGGTCTTCCTCCTGTTTCGCGCGGAGTTCCGCCAGCCGGTGATCGAGACGGCGCTCGAGTGCCTCGGTCTGCCGCTCCAGTGCGTCGAAGCGTTCGCCCAGGCGTCGTTCCAGCACCGTCAGTTGTTCCGCAAGGTCGCCACGCGCGTTCTCCCCGGCCATGCCGCCTCCTCCGCGCGCGGACCCCACGAGCGCACTCAGGGACGTGCAGGGGCCGGGCCAGCAGCCTGCGTGCGCGCGCGGGTCGGTGCGGGGCTCGGTTCAGGCCGAATCCTGCCGCAAACGGGCCCGCCCCTCCGCCGAAGGGGGTCGACCGGTGGCAGGTTCTTCACCCTGGTTCGCCGAACGCGCGGGCAGTTTCCGCGGCCTGGTGCGCGGCAGCGAGATGGATCGTCGGCTAGAATCGCGGACCATGGTGATGTTTCGGAACGCCGTTGCCGCCCTGTTCGGGGCGGTCGCAATCGCCGCGTCCGGCGCCGGTGTACACGCAGGAGCTTCGCCGCTGCTGGCGGGCGCGCGCCAGCTGATTCTGGTCGTCACGCCCGGTTGGGACGACGTGCAGGGCCAGCTGCGCCGCTTCGAGCGCGAGGGGCCGGGGCAGCCGTGGAGGCCGGTCGGCCAGGCGGGGACGATAGTTGTGGGCAGAAACGGCACCGCGTGGGATCCGCTGGCGTCCCCCGTGGTTCCTGGGCCGCGGAAGGCTGAAGGAGACGGCCGCTCTCCGGCAGGCGTGTTTGCCCTCGGGCGCGCGTTTGGATTTGCTCCCGCCGCGGATGCCGCCTGGCTGAAGCTGCCGTACCTGCCCGTGGTCGAGGGCATCGAGTGCGTGGACGACCCGGCCTCAACCGTCTACAACCAGATCGTGGATCGGCGCCGCGTCCAGTCGCCCGACTGGAAGAGCTCCGAGCGGATGCGGGACGTCGGCGAGGCCTATCGCTGGGGTGTGGTCGTCCACTACAACACGCCCGCCGTGGCGAAGCGGGGATCGTGCATCTTCCTGCACATCGGCGGCGAGGGCGGGCGCGGCACCGCGGGCTGCACCGCGATGCCCGCCACCGACCTGCGCGCGGTGATGGAATGGCTGGATCCGGGACGGGCGCCGGTCCTGGTGCAGCTGCCCGCTGCCGCCTACGAGAAGCTGAAAGGGGAGTGGGTGCTGCCCTAGGCGCGGCGTTTCTTCATCTGCACCACTCGCCCGCCCTCCTCGAAGCCGACCTCGTCCATCAACTGGTTGATGAGGAACACGCCGCGGCCGCTGGCCTTCAGCACGTTGTCGCCTTCCAGCGGGTTGGGCACGCTCGCCGCGTCGAAACCGGGGCCCGGGTCGCGGACGACGATCACCACCTCGCCCTTCGCGTCCGACGTGACGATGCACTGCACCTGCTGGGACGGATCGTTCCGGCACCCGTGCCGGATGGCGTTGGCGAGCGCCTCGTCGAGCGCCAGCTCCACGGGCATCAGCTCGTCGTCCGACCACCCCTTGCCCTGCAACAGCTGCTTCACGCCCTCGCTCACCGTCGGGATGGACGCGGGCTCCGCGGGAATGACGATGTTCATCTCGCAGACGGAGCAGTAGGGCATCAGGGCGCTCAGCTTGTCGACCTTCTCGAGCGACGCCCTCAGCTCCGCGATCAGCTGCGTCTGCTCGGCCTCGGCCCTGTCGCGCTCGTTCAGCGCCGTGTCCAGCTCGTTCAGGTTCCGGCGGAGCTCGAGCTGCGCCTGCGCCTGGCGGCGCAGGGCGTCGAGCGCCTGTCTCTGTTCCGGTGTCAGCCGCCGCGGCTCGGTGTCCACGACGCAGATGGTGCCGACTGCGAGCCCGTCGGGGGTGATGAGCGGCGCGCCGGCGTAGAAGCGGATGTGAGGCGCGCCCACCACCATCGGGTTGTTCCTGAACCGGTCGTCGTCGGATGCGTCGGGCACCTCCAGGATGTCGGGCTGTCTGATGGCGTGCGCGCAGAACGCGATGCTGCGGTCGGTTTCCCGGAAGCCCATGCCGACCTCCGACTTGAACCACTGCCGCTTCTCGTCGACGAGGGTGATGGTGGCCATGGGCGTGCCGCAGATATGCGAGGCCAGCATCGCGAGGTCGTCGAACGCCTGCTCCGGCTCGGTGTCCAGGATGCGATAGCGGCGCAGGGCGGCGAGGCGGGCCGGTTCGTCGGTGGGCATGCCGGTGATGATGCTGCTATTGGAGGATACGCCGGATCGACGCAGGGCGTTCGGACTGGGACCATTGGACGCCCGCGCCCGGCCAGCTGCGCGTCCACGCCTATGACGCGTGGGGCAGTCGGTGGGGTCCCGGTCTGGTCTCATCGGCACAGGAACAGGCCCGGGGGGAGTTCCTCGCCTGCCTCGCACGGGTCCTCGGACAACGTGGGTGCGCCCGTGCGCCTCGCCTCGTCCGCATAGGCCTTGACGCGGATGAAGTCGTTGGCCGAGACGCGGACGCGCTCCCCGGCGAGGAAGGTCACGTGGTACGCGTTCCGGAAGCGCGCCCAGGCCACGGTGACCCCGCGCGCCTCGAGCGCGTCGGCGAGCGCCTGCCGGCGGTCCGGCAGGGGATGTGTCGCGCGCTCGCGCGTGAGGGCCATCACGTCCGAGGTGTTCAGCGCGCACCAGAGCACGACCGCAGCGCCCAGGCCGGCACGGATGGTGGGCGCACGCCACCCCTGCAGCGCCATCACCAGTGCGCCGACCGGCATGAGCAGCCCCAGCAGGTTGTAGCGCATCGTCTCGACACGGATGCTGCTGCAGGTGAGGAAGCCGTACACGAGAGTCGAGATGAACCCGACGAGGACGAGGTAGGAAGCGAGGTGAGTCACGCCGGGAGCCGGACGTCGGGAAACGGGAGCGGGCTGACGCAGGTCGGGAGAGGGGTCACCTCCGGCGGGAACCGGGGCAGCGGAGTCGCGCGGCGCACGAGCCCCGGCGACCGAGTGCCACGCGCCAGCGAGCAGGCCGGCGGCGGTGATGGCGGCGACCCACGGCCCGAGGCCGGGGAGGCCCGAATACACGCCGGTGAGCACGCCGTAATCGGCGAGCGGCGCCGGGGTGCCGCCGACGAGGCGCGGCAAGTGGTCGGAGACGAGCAGGCTGGCGCGCTCCGGCCATGTGGACGGGTCGATGCAGATACGTCCGCCGAATGTGTCCACCATCGTCGCCACCAGGGCGGGATCGTCACCGCGCGTGCCCGGGCCGAGGCCGTGGGCGAACGGCCGGACCGCGGCAGCCACGCTGCGCACGGCCAGGAAGGCCACGCCCGCCACGGCCCACCGGCGGGCCTTCTCGAGCAGCCGCCCGCGCCACGCGCGGCGTTCCGCGCCGGAGCCGCCTGTGAGGCCGAGCGCATCCATCACGAGCAGCGCCGCGGCCCCGTAGGCCGTGAACTCACGGTGCAGCACCCCTACGCCGAGCGTGATCCCGAACAGCCACGGGCGCGCCCGCGTCATCCAGAGCAGCAGCACGTACAGAAACGGCTCGACGTTGCCGCCGTTGGCCTCGGTCATGCGCGCGGCCATGCCGGCCGCCGGGAGCGCGAGCGGCAGCACCGCAAGAGCCGCGGTACCGGCGGTGATGCCCGCCTCGCGGACGAGGATGCGGAGCAGGAGCACGACCACCGCGATGTTGACCGCGACCAGCGGCAGCTTGAGCGCGGTGACCGAGGGCGACGACACCGCCATCAGCGGCGCGGCCAGCCACGCTTCGACGGCGAGCATGTAGTTCTGCCCGTAGTAGTAGAGCGGGAGCGCGCGGCCTTCGCTGACGTGCTTCGCCATCAGCCCGACGATGGCCTGATCCGAATCGAAGTGTGTGCCGGGCCACCAGACGAACGGGAAGGCGCGGAGGATGACGAGGCCGGCGAGGGCCGTCGCGGTGATCAGGCTGGCGTGTCGAGACGGCATCGGCGGGGCGCGCGTAGAATACGCCGAACCATGCCGGCGCTTCACGCCCTCCGCCCGTTCCTCCGCGCGGCAACGGCGGCGTGCCTGGTCGCGGGGGCGTGGGGACTTGCGTTCCCGCGCGCGTCGATGCCGCCCGTGTCACCGCTCGGCGATCAGATGGTGTACGCGCCAACCGACCCGACGGCGCTGGTCCTGCTGGAGCCGATCCTCCATGCGCCCTGGCTGGGCGAGACCCCTCGAGGGGGTGGCCTGATTGCGGCGATCCTTGCCGCCGTTGGCGCGACGGGTGTGGCCGTCTTTGCCGGCGCGAGCGTGCTGGCCACGGTATTCGTCGTCGGGGCGCTCATGGTCGATGCGTCGTTCGGCGCGGCGTTGTCGCACGGCGCGCCGCTGGCGGTGGCCGTGAGCCTCGTCTGGCTGGCCGCCGGCGCCGCCTTCGACGAGCATCAGCGCGTGTCACCCGCGCGGCCGTGGTTCAACCCGGCGGCCGCCATCCTGCTCTGGGCCACGGCGGCCTGGTTCCACTGGATTGCGGCCGTCGCCTGGCCCATCGTGCTCGCGGCGCTCAGGCGCACGCCACGGCGACCCGCGCGGGGCGCCTGGACGCTGGCGTCACTGGGGGTGGGCGTCGCCGCGTTCGCGGCGCACTTCCACTGGATGGCCATGGTTGCGGGCGCTCATGCCTTCGCGCCCGACACGGTCCTCACCACGCGCGACGCCATGGCGGTCGCGTTCGATTCGCGTCCCAGGATGCCGGCGGGCAGCTACGTGGCGGCCGACCTCACCACGGGCGTGTCGTACCTCGCCACGGGCCTGGCCGGCGTCGCCCTGGTGTTCGGTGGGCTCGCGCCCTGGTGGCGCCGTGCGGTGACGCTCTCGGTGCTCCTTGCGGCCGCGGTGATGGCCGGCTGGCCCGAGTGGCGGGCGGATGTGATTCGCTTCGGGGCCTGGGGGTTGACGCCGTTGGCGGCCGTGGGGTTGAGCTGGGTGTCGAGGCAGGTGGCGCGCGAGCGCCTGGTGGCCGTGGCCACCATCGTCGTGGGCGCCATCCTGGTGGCGGAGACGGTCGTGCTGGGCTGGCGGCCGCTGAGCGGGCAGGACGCCCGCGGGTTCCGGGATGTGCTCGAGGGCGCGCTGCGCACGGAGGCCGCGCGCCCGGCGGTGCTCGTGGCGGAGGACACGCGTCTTGACTCGGCGCTCGCCGCCTGGTCCGACCCACGCGCGGGCACGACGCGCATCGTGCAGGACGGGCGCGCAGTGGCTGCGGCCATCGCCGAGGGCCGCGCCGTCCTGGCCGGTCCCGTCGGGCGGCAGCACCTCGAGCTGGCGGGGTTCACGTTCATCCGACGCATCACGATCATCGAGCCGGCGCCCTTCGTGATGTCGCTGGCTGTTTCCGCCCTGCGGTGCGCGACCGTACTCGGCGACCGGTGGAGCCAGTTGCCGGGCCTCGAGTATACGGGTCGCCTCGGCATCGAGTTGCCGGCCGGTGTGGCCGGTGAGATGCAGCTCATCGTGGGTGACGCGCTGCCCGTCCGGATCGACGTCGAGTCCATGGTCGGCGACGCACCAGCCGTGCTGACCGAGCCGCTGCTGAGCGGCCCTGGTGTCTCGGCGCCGCCGCCGGACCTCTGGTTCGATGGCGGGACCCCGGAGGACGGGCCACACACGATCAGGCGCGTCCGCCTCTCGGCGCATCCGACGCGCGCCTCGTGGCTGAGCGTGCAGCTGGGCCGCCGCGCGCCGCGCGTGATTGCCCGACTGGTGGGCATGGACGAGCGGGCGCGCGGACGGATCTGTGCCGCGCCCATCGGTCGCGATCCGCTCTTTGGCGACGACACCGTCGCCGAGTCGATCGCGCTGGGCGACGCGCACGTGTTCGGGACCGGTTGGTACGGCCTTCAGCGCGACGGGACCGCCACGTTTCGCTGGGCCGACGCCGATGCCGTGGTCCTGGTGCCGTCAATGGGCCGCATGGGCGTGGAGGTGGCCCTGGACGCAGAACGGGCAGATGGAGTGGGGGCCGCAGATGGCGGAGATGACGCAGATGGACGGAGTCCAGCACCGCGGCGACGCGTGATGGCGCGCGAGGCGGTCACGCTGACGCTGCGCGTGAATGGCGTCGACGCCGGCACGCACGAAGTGGGAGGCGGCGCACGTCGCTACCGGTGGCCCGTGCCGGCGGGGGTGTGGCTGGAGGGGACCAACGAGCTCTGGTGGCACACCTCGCGCGCCGTGCGGCCGGCGGACACCGGCGGCACGGATACGCGGCGCCTCGCCCTGAGGGTGACGGGGATCGAGGTCAGCCGCTGACAGTGGAACGTCAGAACCTCAGAACCCCAGAACCTCAGAACCCCAGAACCTCAGAACCTCAGAACCTGCTAAGGCACCGACACGAGCTCCACTTCGAAGAGCAGGGTGGCGTTTGGAGGGATCCGCGACGAATCCGGCGTCGAGCTTCCGTACGCCAGCTCCGGCGGGATCACGAGCCGGCGAAGCCCGCCCACCCGCATCCCGGGGATGCCCTGGCTCCAGCCGGCGATGACGTTGGCGCCGAGCTGGAATCGGACGTTGCGATTCGAGTCGAATTGCGAGCCCTTGTTCTCGGCTGCCGTGTTGCTGTACAGCCATCCCGTGTAGTTGACCGTGACGGCCTGGCCGGCCACGGCGACCGAGCCGGTGCCGGCGCGCAGGTCCGTGATGCCAAACGGGGCCGTGCCCGTCGGGGGAAGCGACGGGGCGGTCGGAGAGTCGCTGCCCCCTCCGCAGGCGGTGGAGGCAACCAGGGCAAGGGCGGCGAGCGAGGCGAGGAGATGTCGTCGGGTCATGTCGGTCTGCAACAGGCGCTCGTCCGATCATAAACGAAGGGGGAGAACCCCCAGAGCCTCTACTTGACGAACAGCATCTCCCGATACGTCGGCATCGGGTAGAGCTCGTGCGGGATGACCACTTCGAGCTGATCCCCGAGATCGCGGAGCGCGGCCATCGCGGGGACGATGGTGTCGCGCATGTACCTCGCGTGGTGCTCGGGTGAGCCGCCGTTGTGCTCCAGGGCGTGGGCCAGCTTCTCCGTCTGCGCCCGAAAGCGATCCACCAGGCCGACGACCTTCGCCAGGTGCTTCGCGCCTTCCTTGCTCGGCACGCCGCCCGCCTTGGCCGCGGCCACGCTCTCGCCGACGCGCTTCTGGTACTCGAGGCCGGCCGGGAGGATGTACCGGTTGGCCATCAACACCATCAGCTGCGCCTCCACGTTGATGGTCTTGCTGTAGTTCTCGAGGTTGATCTCGTAGCGCGCGCGCAGCTCGCGCTCGTTGAGCACCTTGAACTTCTCGAAGACCTTCACGACGGCGGGCTGCACGATCTGCGGCAGGGCGTCCACGGTGTTCTTCAGGTTCAACAGGCCCCGGTTCGCGGCTTCGTGCTGCCACTCCTCCGCATAGCCGTTGCCGTTGAAGATAACCCGCTTGTGCAGCTTGACGGTCTTCTTGAGGAGGGCCGCCACGGCGTCGTTGAACGCCTCCTTGCGGCTGGCGGTCCTGCCCCGGGTGGCGGCGAGCATCTTCTCCAGCTCGGTGGCCATCGCGTCCAGCGACTCGGCGACCGCCACGTTGAGGCACGTGGTCGGGAACGCCACGTTCTGCGTGGAGCCCACCGCGCGGAACTCGAACTTGTTGCCCGTGAAGGCGAAGGGCGACGTGCGGTTGCGATCCCCGGCGTCGCGGGGCAGCTTGGGCAGCACGGACACGCCGATATCGAGCAGGCCGCCGTGCTTGGTGCTCCGGGCCCCGCCCCTCTCGATCTGCTCGAAGATGTCGGTGAGCATGTCGCCGAGGAACACCGACAGGATGGCCGGCGGCGCCTCGTTGGCCCCGAGCCGGTGATCGTTGCCCGCGTGGGCGACCGACATCCGCAGCAGCCCCTGGAAGGTGTCCACCGCGCGGATGACAGCCGTGCAGAAGAACAGGAACTGCATGTTGGCGTGCGGCGTGTCGCCCGGGTTCAGCAGGTTGTTCCCCAGGTCGTCGCCCATGCTCCAGTTGACGTGCTTGCCCGAGCCGTTCATGCCCGCGAACGGCTTCTCGTGGACGAGGCAGGCCAGCCCGTAGCGCGGCGCCACGCGCTTCAGCGTCTCCATCGTCATCATCTGGTGATCCGTGGCGACGTTCGCGCTCTCGAACATCGGCGCGACCTCGTACTGGGACGGAGCCACCTCGTTGTGGCGCGTCTTGATCGGCACACCCACGCGATAGAGCTCCGCTTCGGTCTCGGCCATGCAGGCGAGCACGCGCTCGGGGATCGACCCGAAGTACTGATCCTCCAGCTCCTGGCCCTTCGGCGGCCGGGCACCGAACAGCGTGCGGCCGGCGTTGATGAGGTCCGGCCGTGCGAAGTAGAAGTGGCGGTCGATGAGGAAGTACTCCTGCTCGGGGCCGCAGGTGGGGGTGACCCGCGTGGCGTGCGAGCCGAACAGCTTCAGCACGCGCACGGCCTGCGCCGACAGCGCTTCCATCGAGCGGAGCAGCGGCGTCTTCTTGTCCAGCGCCTCACCGGTCCAGCTGACGAACGCGGTCGGGATGACCAGCGTCGCGCTGTTGCCGTTCATCAGCAGCCACGGCGCGCTGGTCGGGTCCCAGGCCGTGTAGCCCCGCGCCTCGAACGTGCTGCGCATGCCGCCCGACGGGAAACTCGAGGCATCGGGCTCGCCGCGCACCAGTTCCTTGCCGCTGAACTCGGCCAGCGCGCGGCCATCGTCCGTCGGGTTGAAGAAGCTGTCGTGCTTCTCGGCCGTGATGCCGGTCATGGGCTGGAACCAGTGCGTGAAGTGCGACGCACCGTGCTCCACGGCCCAGTCCTTCAGGGCCGTCGCGATGGCATCCGCCGTGGAGATGTCCAGCGCCTGGCCCCGGGTGATGGTGTCACGCAGCGACTTGTAGACGGGCTTGGGCAGCCGGGCCTGCTGGACCGTGTCCGTGAACGCCAACGCGCCGAACACGTCGCCGACGTGGACCGGCGGCTTCAACCGCCGGCTGCCTTCCATGGCCCACGCCGTGATGCCCTTCACCGCCTCGCCCAGAGCTGCGGAACCCATGATGTGCCTGTCTCCCTGCTGCACCCGGCTGCTGACCGTCCACGGCCCCGGGGTGCGACCGGAACCGGAGAAGTACGGATGAGAAGTGCAAAGTATGCACGATTCGTCCTTCATTCTGCAATAAGGAAGTCACGTCAATGTCTCTATTGGCCGCTTTCTGGCGAAGTGACTCTCGGAAAATGCATAAGTAGCAGATTTGTCCAACCTCTTCCATGTTTCCTCGGGAACTGGAGGCAGGCCATGGATGGCGAATACACAGCGAAGCATCCTGGTCCCCTTGGACCCGCGCGGCCTTCGCGTTTCCGGGACCGGCTAGAAGACGGGAACGATTGTCCGGGCGGGGCAGGACGGCGCCGGCAGGCTGGCCGTGCCGTTCACCACGGCCGGATACGCCAGTTCGGCCATCAGGGCGTAGCCGGCATCGCTGGGATGGAAGCCGTCGGCGGAAAAGCTCGAGGGCTGGACGATACGCGGGTCGCACATGAGGTCCACGACGAGCACGTTGCGGCTGGTCATGGCGTTCACCTGGTCCGACAGGCCCGTCGCAATGCGCTGCATGACGCTCCGCTCGATGGTGCTGCGCCCCGCCAGATACGGCGCCCCGGCCAGGTTGGGCAGGTTGTACGCGACGATGCGCGTGTTGGGGGCCCGGGCGCGGATGCGCGACGCGAACTCGACAAAATCGTTACCCCACTGACGAACGTGGTGGTCGATGAAGCCGCGCACATCGCCGCCACCCAGGCCTGCGCTGACGGCCCCGCCGATGATGTTGGCATCGTTGCCGCCCGCGAAAATCGTGACGATGGTCGTCCCCGGAGGGACGAAGGGCGGGTAGCGTTCGAGGAAATTGCCCGGGACGTCGCGCCCGATCTGCGTGGCCAGGTCCAAGATCGCCGGCGACAGCACCGCGCCCGGGACCGAGAGGTTCACATAGCTCACCGCGCTGCCGTTGGCCGCGAGCCGGCGCCTGAGGGTCTGCGCGTAGCCCGTGCCGTTCTCGCAGCCCAGGTCGAACGGCGCGCAGACGATGCTGCTCCCGTAGCCGATGCCGTCGCTGGCTCCGAGGACCGTGTAACTGATGGCCGACCCGGTGCCGCCCGGGCTTGGCGAGGTGGGTGACTCGGGACCGCGGCTGCAGGCTGCCGATGCCGCGAGGGCCACGACGATGGTCAGGAGACAGCGCGAGCGGAGCATCGCTGCCTATTGTGCAAGATTTGCGCCTTCGCCCTGGTGGTTTTTGCTTTTCACTTCCGGCGCCCGCCTGTAAGGTGTCCTCGTGTCGCCCCACCGCCCGTGGACCGAGTTCTACCATCCGCAGACCGCACGCGACCTTCCGCCGCCGGCGCATCCGCACCTGCCGGCCCTCATCCGGGCCTCGGCGGCGGCCTTCGGCACGAAGACGGCCTTCACGCTGGGGCTGCCCAACGGGTCGCAGGGTGGCCTGACCTTCGCCGAGGTGGACGTGCTGTCGGACCGCTTCGCCGTGTACCTGCGCGAGGTGGCCGGGTTCCAGCCCGGGGATCGATTGTCCATCCAGATGCCGAACTGCCTGGCGTATCCGGTCGCCGTCTTCGGCGCGCTCAAGGCCGGCCTGGTGATGGTCAACACCAACCCGCTCTACACGCCGCACGAGATGGCGCACCAGTTCGCGGACAGCGGCTCAGCCGGGCTCGTGACCATCGACCTCTTCGCGCCGAAGGTGGCGGAGGCGCTGCCGAAGACCTCGATTCGCACCGTCGTCGTGGTCTCGATCGCCGACCTGCTGCCACCGCTCAGGCGCGCACTCGTGTGGGCGGTCCAGAAGTACATCAAGAAGATGATCCCGCCCGTGACGTTCCCGCACGTCGGATTCCGGCGCGCGCTGGCCGATGGCGCGGCGAGGATGTCGGCGGGGGCCGACCCGGGGGTGTACCAGAAGTCGCTGACGCGCGACACGCTGGCGGCCCTCCAGTACACGGGGGGAACAACGGGTGTGGCCAAGGGCGCGATGCTCACGCACGGGAACCTCCTGGCCAACATCGAGCAGTGCGTCCAGGTGTGGCAGCCGTGGCTGCGCATCGGCGAGGAGGTGATGCTGACGGCGTTGCCGCTGTACCACATTTTCGCCTTCACGGCGAACCTGATGCTCTTCTGGGTGACGGGCGGGCGGGACATCCTCGCGCCCAGTCCCCGCCCGCTCGGCAACCTCCGGACGGTGATGGAGACCGAGCCCATCACGTGGTTCACGGGCGTGAACACGCTGTTTGCCGGCCTGATGCACGAGGAGTGGTTCCTGAAGAGGACGTCGTGGACCTTCCGCGGATCGGTCGCCGGCGGCATGGCCCTGGTGCCCGCGGTGGGCGAGCGATGGGAGCAGGTCACCAGGACGCCCATCTATCAGGGCTACGGCCTGACCGAGACGTCGCCGGTCGTGACCCTGAACCCGTTCCATCGCGTGAAGCGCGCCTCCATCGGCGTGCCCCTGCCGGGCACCGATGTGCGCATCGTGGACGAGGGCGGGCATGACGTCCCGCCGGGCGAGGCGGGGGAGCTGATCGTGAAGGGGCCGCAGGTGATGCCGGGCTACTGGCAGCGCCCGGATGAAACAGCGCGCGCCATTCGGGACGGCTGGTTCTACACCGGCGACATCGCCCGGATGGACGAGGATGGCTACTTCTTCATCGTCGATCGCAAGAAGGACATGATTCTCGTCAGCGGCTTCAACGTCTATCCGAACGAGGTCGAGGCGGTCATCGCGTCGCACCCCGGCGTGCAGGACTGCGCCGTCGTCGGTGTGCCGGACGAGGACACGGGCGAGTGGGTGGTCGCGTATGTGATTCGGAAGGACCGCGGCCTGACCGTCGAGGCGATTCGCGAGCACTGCCGACAGTCGCTCACGGCCTACAAGGTGCCGAAGCTGGTGATCTTTCGCGACGAGCTGCCGAAGTCGCCGGTGGGTAAAGTACTCCGCAAGGACCTGCGCGAGGACGCGGCCAGCGCGAAGCGCGGCTGACGGCGTCCCCCGGTGCCCATGGACAACCTCTGCCACACGCTGACGGGCGCGGCGCTCGGCCAGGCGGGGTTGGCGTCGCGCACCCGCTACGGCATGGCCACCCTCATGGTGGCGGCGAACCTTCCCGACGTGGACGTCGCAGTGTTCCTGACGGACACCCTGCCCGTGTCGTTCCGCCGCGGCTGGACGCACGGCATCCTGGCGCAGGTGATCCTTCCGCTCGTGCTCGCCGGCATCGTCTGGGCGATCGGCAGGAACCGGAACGCACCCGAGCGCACCCGCCCGCCCCTGCCCGCACCCGATTCCACCCGCTTCGGCCCGCTGCTGCTGCTCTCCTACATCGGCCTCGCCTCGCACATCGTCCTCGACTACCTGAACAGCTACGGTCTGCGGCTGCTGATGCCGTTCTCGGGGCACTGGTTCTACGGCGATGCGCTGTTCATCGTGGACCCGTGGATGTGGGGCGTGCTCGGCGCGGGCGTGCTGCTGGCCACGGTGGCCGGCCGCCGCGGCGCGGCCGCACCGGGGCGCCCGGCACGGGTCGCGCTGGTGCTGGCCGCGGCCTACACCGTCGCGATGCTGGCCTCCAGCCTCTGGGCCCGGTCCGCCGTCCGTGCGGGCCTGACAAGGGCAGGGCGCCCGGCGGACACGCGCTTCATGGTGACGCCCGTGTTCGCCAACCCGTTCCGGCGCGAGGTCCTCGTGGATAATGGGGACCGGTACGAGAAGGGATTCATCTGGTTCGAGCCCGGCCCCCGCTTCCGCCCCGCCGGGTACGGCGTGGACAAAGGTCTCGGGCTCCCCGAGGCCCGCGCGGCGCTGGCCACGCCCCGGGCCCGGGCCTACCTGCGGTGGTCTCGCTTTCCGTTCGTGGTGGTGGATCGCACGGAGGCGCCGCCGCGCCTGTGGCTCAACGACTATCGGTACTCCGATGCCTCGGGCCGGGTCGGGTGGGCGGGCCTGGTCGTGCCGATCGAGGAGTGAAGGCGGAACGCCTTCTGTACAATTCACGTATGCGCTTCTTCGGGCCCCTGCTCCTCGTGCTGATCCTCCCGGTCCCCTCGTTCGCCTGGGGGTTCGAGGCGCACAAGCTGATTGCCGACCGCGCCATCGCGCTGCTGCCCGCGCCGTTGAGGCCGCTGTTCGAGGAGCGGCGGGTGTTCATCGTGGAGCGCTCGATCGATCCGGACCTGTGGCGCACCGCCGGGTTCGAGTCCGAGCCGCCGAACCACTTCCTCGACATGGACCACGAGGCCTTCGGGCCCTACCCGTTCGAGGCGCTGCCCCGCGACTACGATGCCGCCGTGCAGAGGTTCGGGCGCGAGTTCGTGCACCGGCAGGGGCTGCTGCCGTGGCGCGTGCAGGAGTTCTACGGGCAGCTGCAGCGCGCCTTCGAGTCGCTCAAGCGGCAGAACCCTCCGGCGTACGTGCTCGACGACATCGCCTTCTACACCGCCATCCTCTTCCACTACGTGTCCGACGGGCACGTGCCGCTCCATGCCGTCGTGAACTACGACGGCCAGCTGACGAACCAGCACGGGCTGCACGGCCGGTGGGAGAGCGATCTGTTCGAGCGGAACCGCGCGGCGCTGACGATTGCCCCGGCGGCACCGCACGCGGTGTCGGACCCCCGCGCGTTCATGTTCGACGTGCTCCTGGCGTCCAACCGCGCGTCCGGAGCGGTGTTCGACGCGGACCGCAAGGCATCCGAGGGCCGCGAGTTCTACGACGACCAGTACTTCGAGGCCTTCAAGGCTGCGGCGTTGCCCGGCCTTGAGCGCCGCCTGAACGACTCGATCTCGGCGGTGGCGGCCGTCATCACCGGTGCGTGGGAGCAGGCCGGCCGCCCGACGGTGCCGACGCGGCTGGCGCGAACGCCGCGGCGCATCCGTCGTCCATAGAAGTGTGAACGTCTACCTCATTCCCCTGGGCCCCGGCCGGCTCGAGCCCTACTTCGAGCACGAAGATCAGGACGAGGCGGCGCCCGCAGGCGACCAGCCCCCGGGCCTGTTCGCCCGGATGAGCGCACGCTTCTCCGCGATGATCCGCGACGCGGAGCGCGAGCGTCACGAGCGCACCCATGCGGCGCCCTCGACGGTCCTGGCGCGCGTGCGGCACAAGCTGCTGGGGTGGGTGGCCGAACGTGTTGCCGAGCAGCGCCTGCTGTGGCACCTGCGGCGGGTGGACGAGGCCACGCTGCACGTCCCGGACACGATGGACCGGGATGCGGGGTTCCGGGACTTCCGGGCGCTCCTGCAGAAGGATCACGATCGGCACCTGCGCCTGATGCTGCTGCACCTGCTGGGCCTCGTCGCGTCGGCGCCGTTCATGGTCGTGCCCGGGCCCAACCTCTTCGGCTACTTCTTCACGTTCACCGTGGTCGGGCACTTCCTCGCGTTTCGCGGTGCGCGGCGCGGGCTGTCCGGCGTGCGCTGGACGGTGATGCCAAGCGCCGGACTCTCCACGCTCGGACGCGCCCTGTCGGCGCCGGGGCCCGAGCGTTATCGGCTCATTCACGAGGCGGGCGAACACCTGCAACTGCCGCGCCTGGCGCGGTTCGTGGAGCGGATGGCCGCTCCATCCGCGTGATATTCTCGACGCCGTGACCCTAGGCGACCTGGCCGCCGCGCTCGGCTGCCCGCTCGAAGGCAACGGCAGCGCCGACATCGTGCGGGTGGCCAGGATCGAGGAGGCCGGCCCCGGGGATCTCACCTTCCTCGTCAACATGAAGTACGCGCACGCGCTGGCGGCGACGCGCGCGTCGGCCGTGATTGCCGCGCCCGGGGTGGGTGGCGCTCCGTGCGCCGTCATCAGGAGCACGGAGCCCTACGTGACGCTGGCGCGCGCGGTGGCGATGCTGGCCCCGCCGGACCGGCCCGAGGTGGGCGTCCATCCCCTGGCCGCCGTGGACCCGTCGGCCGACGTGGCGCCATCGGCCTCGGTGGGTCCGTTTGCCGTGGTGGCCGCCCGCGCCCGCGTGGGCGCGCGCACGATCCTGCACCCGCACGTGGTCATCGGGGCCGGCGCCGTCGTCGGGCCCGACTGCGTGCTGCACGCGCACGTCTCAATCCGGGAGCGGTGCGCGCTGGGGGCACGGGTCGTGGTGCAGGACGGCGCGGTCGTCGGAAGCGATGGGTTCGGATTTGCCACCGCGGCTGACGGGACGCACGTGAAGATCCCCCAGTTGGCGCCGGTCGTCATCGAGGACGACGTGGAGATCGGGGCGAACACGACGATCGACCGGCCTGCGGTGGGCGAAACCCGTGTGGGGGCGGGCACCAAGATCGACAACCTGGTGCAGATCGCGCACGGGGTCCGCGTCGGTCGGCACACGCTGCTGGCCGCCCAGGTCGGCATCGCCGGCAGCACGACCGTGGGGGACTCGGTGATGCTCGGCGGGCAGGTGGGTGTCACCGGCCATGTGGCGATCGGCGACCACGTCAAGGCGGTGGCGAAGACGGGCATCACCAACTCGGTGGACGCAGGCGGGTTCGTGTCGGGCTACCCGGCGATTCCGAACATGGAGTGGCGGCGGGCGTCGGCCGTGTTCCGCACGCTGCCCGAGATGCGCAAGCGTCTGAAGGACCTCGAGCAGCGGCTCGAGGCGCTGGAAGGGAAGCCGGGTTCACCCGCATGCGGCGATTGATGAGGCGTGGGATGGCGGTGGTGGCGGCGGCGCTCGTGTGGGGCGCCTCCACGTCGGCGGCGTCGCGGCCGCCGAAGTTCGTCTATCAGCGGCTGCAGCTGCCCAACGGCCTGACGGCGGTCCTGCACCAGGACCGTTCCACCCCGATCGTCAACGTCCAGCTCTGGTATCACGTGGGCTCGAAGGACGAGCGGCCCGGCCGGACCGGGTTCGCGCACCTCTTCGAGCACCTCATGTTCAAGGGCTCGCGCAACGTCGAGCCCGAGCAGCACACCTCCATCGTGGCGTCGGTGGGTGGGCAGGCCAACGCCTACACGAACGAGGACACCACGGTGTTCTGGCAGACGGTGCCGTCGCAGTTCCTGCCGCTCGTCCTCTGGATGGAGGCCGACCGCATGGCGACGCTGCGCATCGACGAGGACACCTTCGTGCGGGAGCGCGAGGTCGTGAAGGAAGAGCGCCGCATGCGGGTCGAGAACCAGCCGTACGGCCGGTTGAACGAGATCATCTACGAGCAGGCGTTCACACAGCACCCCTACCGGCACCCGGTCATCGGCAGCATGGACGACCTGAACGCCGCGACCATCGACGACGTGCGCGACTTCTACGCCACGTACTACGTGCCGTCGAACGTCACCGTGGTCCTCTCGGGCGACTTCGACATGGACCAGGCCGTCGGCCTGGTGAACCAGTACCTGGGCCGCGTTCCCAAGGCCGGGCAGCCGGTGCCGCGCGACATCCCGCGCGAGCCGCCGCAGACGCAGGAGCGGCGCGCCGTCGTCGAGGACGCGGTGCCGCTGCCCGCGGTGGTCGTGGCGCACCACATCACCTACGACGGGCACCCGGACGCCTATCCGCTGCACATCGCCGCCAAGGTGCTGTCCGACGGCCAGAGCTCCCGCATCTACCGGACGCTCGTCTACGAGTCCGGCCTGGCCCTGACGGCCTTCGGGCAGGCCAATCTCATCGAGCACCCGAACCTCTTCTACGCCGTGGCCATCGTCAACCCCGGGCAGACGCCGGCGGCCGTGGAGAAGGCGCTCATCGCGGAGCTCGATCGGATGAAGGCCGACGGCGTGACCCCCCGCGAGCTGCAGCGCTCGAAGAACCAGTTCGCGCGCGACTACATTCTGGGCCGCGAGACCGTGCAGCAGAAGGCCACGCACCTGGCGCACGCCGAGGTGCTGCACGCCGACATCACGACGGCGGACGGCGAGTTCGACATCTTCCAGAACATCACGCAGGCCGACGTCCAGCGCGTGGCGAAGACGTACTTCCGGCCCGAGACGCGCGTTGTCATTCACGTGATGCCGAAAGGGACGGGCGCGCAGGGTGCGGCGGAGGCGCGGCGATGAGGACGTTCGTCGTCGCCGCGCTGTCGCTCACCGTGCTCACGTCGGTGGCCGTGGGGCAGGCTGCGCAGTCGTGGCCGCGCGAGTTCCCGCCGCGACCGCTCCAGCCTCGGCCGGTGACCTTCCCGGAGTTCGAAGTCCGCAAGATGGCCAACGGGCTGACGGTGGTGCTGGTGAGCCAGAACGAGCAACCCGCCATCAGCGTGCGGATGATCGTGCGGGCGGGCGCCGCACAGGATCCCAAGGGCAAGATGGGCCTGGCCATGCTCACCGCGACCCTGCTCGACCAGGGGGCGGGCGCCCGCACCGCGCAGCAGCTGGCCGACGAGGTGGACTTCATCGGCGGACTGCTCGGCACCGGTGCAGGCACGGACCTGAGCTTCGTGAACACGGTGGTGATGAGGGACGACTACGCCACCGGCCTGGCGCTGATGGCCGACGTCGTGCGGCGTCCGACGTTCCTGTCCGAGGAAATCGAGCGGCAGCGCCAGCAGGCGCTGTCGGGCCTGAAGGTGGCGGCCGAGGATCCGGACTCGGTGGCGGGCCTGGTCATCGACCGCCTGATCTTCGGGTTCCACCCGTACGGTCTGCCGGGGGCGGGCACCGCCGAGTCGCTGCAGTCACTGACGCGTGACGACTTCGTGGAGTTCCACCGCCGGCACTTCGTCCCGAACAACGCGCTGGTGGCCGTGGTCGGCGACGTGACGCACGCCGACGCCATGGCGGGCATCGAGAGGTACTTTGGGGACTGGAAGCCCGGCGAGGTCCCGGCCTTCAATCCCATCGCGCCTCCCGAGCCGACGCGGCGGGTCATCGTGATCGATCGCCCCGACGCCGTGCAGACGGAGATCCGCCTGGGGCAGCTCGCCATCCCGCGCAGACACGCGGACTTCGACGCGCTCAACCAGGCGGTGAAGATCCTGGGCGGCGAGGGCGCCAACCGCCTGCAGCAGGTGCTCCGCAGCCAGCGCCAGCTCACCTACGGCGCCTCTGCCGACCTCGACAGCTACAAGTGGAGCGGCGCCATCGTGGCCGACACCGACACGCAGACGGCGACGACGGCCGAGGCGTTGCGGCTCGCCGTCGACGAGTTCGCACGTCTGCAGCGCGAGCGCGTCGGTGAGAGCGAGCTGGAGGCGGCCCAGGACTACACCGTCGGGCATTTCCCCCTCACCATCGAGACGCCGGACCAGATTGCGACGCAGGTGCTGAACCAGCTGTTCTACGAGCTCCCGGTCGACGACCTGCCGAAGTACCGCGAGCGAATCCTGGGCGTCACCCCCGACGATGTCCAGCGGGTGGCCCGCGCCTTCGTGCGGCCGGACCGGCTGTCGGTCGTGCTCGTCGGCAACGCCAGCCAGTTCGTGGACAGCCTGAAGGGCATTGGTTTCGCCGAGTACGAGCGCATTCCCATCGACCGCGTCGATCTGCTCTCGGCCGACCTGAAGAAGCCGTGAAGGTGATGATCTCGTGCGGCGAGCCGTCCGGCGATCTCTATGCCGGCGCGCTGGTTCGCGCCCTCGCCGCGCGCGACCCCGAGCTGCAGGCGTTCGGCCTCGGCGGCGAGCGCCTGGCCGCCGCCGGGGCGCGGCTCGTGGCCGATTTCCACGGACTGTCGGTGACGGGCCTCACCGAGGCGCTGAAGGTCCTGCCTCGCTCGTGGGCGACCTACAGACAGCTCGTGGCGGCCGCGCGTGACGAGCGCCCGGACGTGCTCGTCCTCGTCGACTATCCCGACTTCAACTTCAGGCTCATGCGCGCCGTGAAGGCCCTGGGCGTGCCCATCGTCTACTACATCAGCCCACAGCTCTGGGCGTGGCGCGCCGGGCGCATGAGAACGATGAAGGCGCTGGTGGATCGGGTGCTCGTCATCTTCCCCTTCGAGGAGGCGATCTACCACGGGGAGGGCGTGGACGTGGCCTTCGTCGGCCATCCGCTGCTCGAGATGGTGGCGCCGTCGGCGGACCGGCCGACGCTGGCGCGGCGCTTCGGGCTCGATCCGGCGCGGCCCGTCGTGGCGCTCCTGCCCGGCAGCCGCGCCAACGAGCTGGAGCGGCTGGGGCCGATCCTGGCCGACGCCCGCGCGCGGATTGCCGCCCGCGTGCCGGGCGCCCAGTTTCTCGTCGCTCGCGCTCCGCACCTGGCGGACCGGTGGTTCGCGGCGTTCGAGGAGGCCGGCGCGGCAGCCCCGGTCTCCCGTCCATCCGCATCGGGTGGGGATCGCCGGGACCTCGGTCCCGTCCCCACCCGCATCGTCGAGGGGCAGACCGACGACGTGTTGAGCGTGAGCGATGTCGTGCTCACGGCCTCGGGTACGGCCACGGTGCAGACGGCCATGCACGGCAAGCCGATGGTGGTGCTCTACAGACTGTCGCCGCTCACATACAGGCTGGGCAAGCCGCTGGCGAAGGTGGACATGTACGCGATGGTGAACCTCATCGCCGGCCGGCGCGTCGTGCGGGAACTGATTCAGGATGAGTGCACCGTGGAGGCCGTGGCAGACGAGGCCGTCAGCCTGCTCACCGACGCGGCGAAGCGGGACGCCATGTCGCGGGCGCTGGCCGAGGTGAAGGCCGCGCTCGGTGGCCCGGGCGCCAGCGGCCGGGCGGCGGACGCCGTCGTGGACCTCGTCAGGCGGGTGCGCGGTTAGCCCACGGGGCGGGTGGCGGCCGGCCCGCACCGCGATCGCCCGGTGCGCCGATCCCCGGCCTCGCCGCGGCCTGTCGGGACAATCTGCGGCTGTATCCGGCGCTGCGTCCCGCTACACTCACTGGATGCGTGCCCTCGTCGCCATCCTCGTCCTGGCCAGCGGCCTGCCGCTCTCGGCCATCACCGTCCAACCGCTGTCGTTCGTCGAGCTCGTGGACGACTCGATGGCCATCGTCCACGGCCGCGTGACGGAGGTGCACGGGCAGTGGACCGCGGACCGGCGCGGCATCGAGAGCCTGATCCGTGTCGAGGCCTTCGACTATTTCAAGGGAGACCTTGGGGCGGCGATCACCGTACGGGTTCCCGGCGGGCAGGTGGGAACCTTCGTCAACCTCCTCCCCGGGGCCGCCCGCTTCTCGGCGGGGGACCGCGTGGTGCTGTTCCTGAAGGCGACGGGCCCCTCCATTCCCATCGTCACGGGCACGACGCAGGGCGTGTTCCGCGTGACCGCCGATCCACGGTCGGGCGACCTGGTGGTCGTTCCTCCGATCCTCGGCACCGAGGGGGCGCCCGGGCGCCTGGTGCGCGGGGATGCCGCGCGCCGGCCCATGTCGATGGCGGCATTCGGGGCGGCCGTTCGCAGCGTGCAGGTGGCCCGATGACGCGCGTCGTGGCGTTCGCGATGGTCGTGGTGACCGCGCTGGCCCATCCAGCGCCCGCACTGGCGTACCTGAAGTTCGGCTTCCGCATCGGTGACCGCACCGTGGACGTGAGGTGGTCGATGGCCCCGGTGCCCTACTTCGTCAACGAACGTGACGGTCCGGGCGTGACCTCGGCCGAGTTCCGCGATGCCGTCGCCGGCGCGGCCGTGACGTGGCAGGCTGTTGCCGGCACGACGATCGGGTTCCAGTACCAGGGCTTCACGGTCGCGCCACCGGCCGGGATGGACGGGCGCAACACGCTGGGATTTCTCGACCGGCCCGATCTGGACCGGGTGCTGGGGTCGACCAGCCTGCTCCTCGATGCGGCGACGGGATCGCTGATCGAAGCGGACGTCTTCTTCAACACGCGGTTCCCATGGTCCGCGGCCCCTCAGGGCGTGCCCGGCCGCGTGGACATCGCATCGGTGGTGCTGCACGAGTTCGGGCACTTCCTCGGGCTGGGCCACTCGGCGATCGGCGAGACCGAGCGGATCGCGACCGGCGGCCGCCGCGTGCTGGGCTCGGGTGCGGTGATGTTTCCCATCGCGCTCACCCCGGGCTCCGTGTCCGATCGCACGCTGCAGGCCGATGACACCGCCGCCGCGATGGATTTGTATGCCGTGGAGGCCGATCGCGGCGAGACCGGCAGTATCCGCGGGCGGGTCGTGAAGCACGGCCGCGGCGTCTTTGGCGCGCACGTCGTCGCGTTCAACCCGGCGACCGGGTCCCTCGTGGGCGGATTCACGCTGAGCGCCGACGGCCAGTTCGTCATCGCGGCCCTCGTGCCGGGCCCGTACATCATCAGGGTCGAGCCCCTCGACGATGCGGACGTGGAGAGCTTCCTGTCGGGCGAGGTGGACGTGGATTTCAAGGTGGCCTACGCCCCACGGATGGTCGTGGCACCGCGAGGGGGATCGTCCGGCGACGTGGCAATCACGGTGGAGCCGAAGTGAGCGGCGCGCGACTTCGTGCCGTCGCCAGGCTGCTCTGTGGCTGCCTGTGCATCGCCGGGACGGCGCAGGCGCAAGGGGGCCGCGAGGGGCCATCGCTTCGGCGGCACCACGTGACGCTGACCGGCGGCGTCACATGGACGGGCGGCTACGCCATCGGGGATGCGACGGCCCAGCTTCGCGGCAACGCGGTCGGCACGAGCGCCCCGCCGTTCACGCTGTTCCGGGCCGAGTCGGCGATCGACGGCGCGGCGGGCGTCGAGGCGCGCGTCGGCTACGCCCTCGCGCGGCACCTCTCGATCGAGGTCGGCCTCGCCCACGCGAGGCCCGGCATCACGACCGAACTGTCGCAGGACGAGGAGGCGTCGCCCATGGCGATCGACGCGGAGCGGCTGGCGCAGTACGTGATCGACGTGGCGGCGGCGTGGCAACTGCCGCGCCCCGCCGCGGGCCGCCTTCGACCATTCGTCGCGGGCGGGGTCGGCTACCTCCGGCAGCTGTACGACGAGCGCACGCTCGTCGAGACAGGCCGCATCTACTACGTCGGCGGTGGTGCCCGCTACTGGCTGCGCGGGGGCGACGGCCGGCAGCGCTCGCTGGGGCTTCGCGGCGATGTGCGGGCGACGTTCCGGCAGGACGGCGTGGATTTCGAGGGCAGGACCCGCGTGTGGCCCGCGATGTCGGTGATGATGTTCTGGGAACCATGATCGAATTCCTCGACGTGTCGTTCCGGCGCGGCAACGCGGAGGTCCTTCGCGGCGTGACGCTGTCGGTGGCGCGCGGGGACGTCGTCGCCCTGGTGGGCCGAAGCGGCGGCGGAAAGACGACGCTGCTGCGGTGCGTGAATCGCATGCTCGAGGCGACTTCCGGTGAGGTGCGGGTGGACGGCCGGCCCGTCGCGGCGTGGGACGCGGTGGACCTCCGGCGGCATATCGGGTACGTCATCCAGGACGTCGGGCTGTTCCCCCATTGGACCGTGGCCGCCAACGTGGCCACCGTGCCGCGGTTGCTCGGATGGGCCGAGGCGCGCGTGTCGGCGCGCGTGGACGAGCTGCTCGAGGCATCGGGGCTGCCGGCCGCGGACTTCCGGGATCGATGGCCCGACGAACTGTCGGGCGGGCAGCGGCAGCGCGTGGGCCTGGCGCGCGCGCTGGCGGCGGATCCCCCGGTGGTCCTGATGGACGAGCCGTTCGCCGCGGTGGACCCGCTCACGCGTATCGAGCTGCACCGCCAGTTTCGGCTCCTGCAGGCCAGCCGCCGTCCGACCGTCCTGCTCGTGACGCACGACCTCCGGGAAGCGGCCGCGCTCGCGGATCGCATCGCGGTGGTCGAGGCCGGGACCATCGCCGCGTGCGACAGCCCCGCGGCGCTCGAGCGCTCGCCGCACCCGGCCGTGCGCGCGTTGTTCGAGCTGGTTCCCGAGGGCCATGCCTAGCGACCTTGCACGCTTTCTGCTGGAACACCGGGCCGAGTTCGCGGCGCGGCTGGGTGAGCACGTGCAGCTGGTCGTGCTCTCCAGCGTCCTGGCGGCGGCCATCGGCATCCCGCTGGGCCTGATTGCCGCCAGTCGGCCTCGGCTGGCCAGGCCCATCGTCGGCCTTGCGAACCTCGCGCAGACCGTGCCCAGCCTCGCGTTGTTCGGCTTCCTGATCCCGCTGCCGCTCGTGGGCGGCATCGGCACGCGCAGCGCGCTCGTGGCGCTGACCCTCTACGCGATCCTCCCGATCCTGCGCGGCACCATCACCGGCATCCAGGGCGTGGACCGGGCCGTCGTCGAGTGCGCGGTGGCCATGGGCATGACGCCGCGGCAGGTGCGCTGGAAGGTGGAGTGGCCGCTGGCCCAGCCCTCCATCCAGTCGGGCCTGCGCGTCGCCGTCGTGATCGGCGTGGGCACGGCGACGATTGCCTCGGCCATCGGCGCGGGCGGGCTCGGAGACTACATCTTCCGGGGCCTGGCGATGGTGGATGCCACCGTGATCCTCGCCGGGGCGCTGCCGGCCGCCGCGCTCGCCCTCGCCGCCGACGCGGCTCTGGCGTGGCTCGGGCGCTGGTCGCAGCCGCGATCGCGCGGGCGAGCCAGGTCGGTCAGGCTCATCGGGCTGCTCGCCCTGCTCGCCCTTGGGGCGGCGGGATGGTGGGCGCGGACCGCGGGCGCCCCGGATCGGATCGTCGTCGGCTCCAAGAACTTCACCGAGCAAATCGTGCTCTCGGAGATCCTGGCGCAGCAGGTCGAGCGCGAGACGGGAATGGCCGTCGAGCGCCGATTCAATCTCGGTGGCACCACCATTGCGCACGGGGCACTGGTGGCCGGCGACATCGACGTGTACGTCGAGTACACCGGGACGGCGCTCACGGCCATCTTCGGCGAGCCGGCGTCCTCGGATGCGCGTGCGGTCCTCTCTCGCGTGCGCGAGCGGTACCAGCCGCTGGGCGTGACCGTGCTGCCAGGTGTCGGCTTCAACAACACGTTTGCCATCCTGACCCGCACCGATCTGGCCGCGCGAGAAGGACTGCGCAGCATCAGCGACCTTGCCCGCGTGGCTCCCCGCCTGGCCGCGGGGTTTGGCTACGAGTTCCTGGAGCGGCCGGACGGGCTGGAGGGCCTGGCCGCCGTGTACGGCCTCCGGTTCGCGTCGGCGCCGCGGGTGATGGACCTCAACCTCATCTACCGAGCCGTGGCTGCCGGCGAGATCGACGTGACGGCGGGGGACGCCACGAGCGGCCTCATCGAGACCCTCGGGTTGACGGTACTCGTCGACGACCGTTCGTATTTCCCCGTGTACGATGCGGTTCCCGTGGCGCGGGCGGACGTTCTGCGTGCGTTTCCCGCCGTCGATCGGGCGCTGAGGGCCCTGGGAGGCCGCCTGACGGCCGAACAGATGAGGCGTCTCAACGCTGCCGTGGACCGGGACAAGCAGCGCCCCGCGGACGTGGCCCGCCAGTTCCTGCAGTCACGCTGACGCCTGACATCGAGCGGACTCGTGAGGCGAGCGGTCCGTTGTCGTCCCTCTCCTCGTGAACCGGCCCGCGCTGGGCATCGACAGCGTGGCACGTCCGGGCCGCTCCGGTCGTTCCGCAAGGCGGAAGGCTTCCTTGATATGATCCGCTGGATCACATCATGTCCAGGCTCGATACCTTCCAGACACGCACCACGCTCGCCGTCGGCGGCGAAGCCATCCACTACTACAGCCTCCCCGCGCTGGCGAAGGCCGGGTTCCCGGGCGTGGAGCGCCTGCCGTTCTCGTTGAAGATTCTGCTCGAGAACCTGCTGCGCCGCGAGGACAACGGCTTCGTGAAGGCCGACGACATCCGCGCCCTGGCCGGCTGGAGCCCGGCGGCCGCCGGCGGGAAGGAGATTTCCTTCATGCCCGCGCGCGTGCTGCTGCAGGACTTCACCGGCGTCCCCTGCGTGGTGGATCTGGCCGCCATGCGCGACGGCATCGTGGCCCTGGGCGGCAACCCCGACAAGGTGAACCCGCTGCAGCCGGTCGAGCTCGTCATCGATCACTCGGTGCAGGTGGACTACTTCGGCACCCCCGACGCGCTGGCGCTGAACGCGGACCTCGAGTACCACCGCAACAGGGAGCGGTATGTGTTCCTGCGCTGGGGACAGACGGCGTTCCGGAACTTCCGCGTGGTGCCACCCGAAACCGGCATCGTGCACCAGGTGAACATCGAGTACCTCGCGCGCGTGGTGTGCCGTGAGGAACAGGGCGGCGAGGTGGTGGCGTACCCCGACACCGTGTTCGGCACCGACTCGCACACCACGATGGTGAACGGCCTGGGCGTGGTGGGGTGGGGCGTGGGTGGCATCGAGGCGGAGGCCGCGATGCTGGGCCAGCCGAGCTCGATGCTCATCCCGCCCGTGCTGGGGTACCGCCTCACGGGGCGCCTGCCCGAGGGCGCAACGGCCACGGACCTTGTGCTCACGATCACCGAAGCGCTCAGGAAGAAGGGGGTGGTCGGCAAGTTCGTGGAGTTCTACGGGCCGGGCCTGGCGCACCTGACGATTGCGGACCGTGTGACCCTCGGCAACATGTGCCCCGAGTACGGCGCCACCGTCGCGATCTTCCCGATCGACGCGATGACGCTCGAGTACCTGCGGCTGACCGGGCGCGACGAGGCGCAGGTCGCGCTCGTCGAGGCGTATGCCCGCGCGCAGGGGCTGTTCCGGACCGACGCGTCACCCGACGCCGCCTACACCGAGACGATCGAGCTGGACCTGGCGACCGTGGAGCCGAGCCTCGCCGGGCCGCGCCGGCCGCAGGATCGGGTCTCGTTGTCGGGCGCGAAGGCGTCGTTTGCCGCGTCGCTCGCCGATCTGAAGAAGGGCGTGAAGGTCGCCCCCGGCGCGGGCGGAGCCGCCGCCGTGGCCACGGCGACACGGCTCGAGCACGGCTCGGTGGTCATCGCGGCGATCACGAGCTGCACGAACACGTCGAACCCGGGCGTGATGATTGGCGCCGGGCTGCTGGCGAAGAAGGCGGTGGAGAAGGGCCTGCAGCGGAAGCCGTGGGTGAAGAGCTCGCTGGCGCCCGGCTCGAAGGTCGTGACCGACTACCTGACACGCGCGGGCCTTCAGCCGTACCTGGACGCGCTCGGCTTCAATCTCGTGGGCTACGGCTGTACCACGTGCATCGGCAACAGCGGCCCGCTGCCCGACGAGGTCGCAGCCGAGATCCGCGAGCGCGGTCTCGTCGTGGCGTCGGTGCTGAGCGGCAACCGCAACTTCGAGGGCCGCATCCAGCAGGATGTGCGCGCCAACTACCTGGCGTCGCCGCCGCTCGTCGTGGCCTATGCCCTGGCGGGGTCGATGAACGTGGATCTCACCGCCGAGCCGCTCGGCACCGATCGTGGTGGGCAGCCCGTGTACCTGAAGGACATCTGGCCCAGCCAGCAGGAGATCCAGCAGGCGATGCTGGCCAGCGTCACGGCCGACGCGTTCCGCCGCCAGTACGCCGGCGTGTTCGACGGCGACGAGCGGTGGCAGCAGCTGCCCGTGCCGACGGGGGACCGCTTCGCGTGGGCGGACGACTCCACGTACATCCGGCGGCCGCCGTTCCTCGAGAACCTCTCGACGACGCCGGCGCCGCTGGCCGACATCACCGGCGCGCGAGCGCTGGCCGTGCTCGGCGACAGCATCACCACGGACCACATCTCGCCGGCCGGCAACATCAAGGCCGAGGCACCCGCGGGCCAGTACCTCATCGCGCACGGCGTGCCTCCGCAGGAGTTCAACTCCTACGGCGCGCGGCGCGGCAACCACGAGGTGATGATGCGCGGCACGTTCGCGAACGTCCGCATCAGGAACCAGATGGTGCCCGGTGTCGAGGGTGGCGTCACGCAGTACCTGCCCGGCGGCGAGGTGATGGCCATCTACGACGCGGCCATGCGCTACCAGGCCGCCGGCGTGCCGCTCGTCATCCTGGCCGGGAAGGAATACGGCTCGGGCTCGTCGCGCGACTGGGCCGCGAAGGGCACGATGCTGCTGGGTGTGAAGGCCGTCATCGCCGAGAGCTTCGAGCGCATCCACCGGAGCAACCTGGTGAACATGGGCGTGCTGCCCCTGCAGTTCGAGGAGGGGCAATCGTCCGCGACCCTGGGACTGAGCGGCCGCGAGATCTTCGCCATCGAGGGCGTGAGCGCAGGTCTGGAACCGCGCTCCACCGTCATGGTGACGGCGACGGCCGAGGACGGCTCGACGAAGGCGTTCCCCGCCGACGTGCGCATCGACACCCCGGAGGAGCTGACCGCCTTCTCGCACGGCGGCATCCTGCCCTACGTGCTGCGGCAGCTGGTGAAGAAGGGCTGATCACGGGAACACGAAGCGCACGAAGGGCACGGAGCGCGACACGAAGGGATTCGCTGGTTCTCCGGACTTGTGGGACTATCCTGAGGCGTGGTGACCTCTGCGGACGTCAAGCAGCAGGCGCGGGGCCTCGGGTTCGACCTGTGCGGCATTGCGCCCGCGGCCGCGCTGCCCGAGCTGGCCTTTCTCGCGGAATGGCTCGCCCGCGGCTACGCGGGCGAGATGGTCTACATGCACAAGTCCGCAGCCACGCGTGCGGACATCCGGAACTTCCTCCCGTCCGCCCGGTCGGTCATCGTCACCGGGACGATCTACAACACCGAGGGATCCGGGATCGGCGATCGGGGATCGGCAGTCAGCGGGCACGGATCAGGGGGCAGGGAACGCGCGCCTGACCGGGTGCGCGTGGCGCGGTACGCGCGGGGTGACGACTACCACCTCGTCCTGGCCGAACGCCTCGAGGCGCTCGTGGCGTGGATGCGCGAGCGGCATGCCGGGCCGTTCGACGCGCGCATCTTCGTCGACAAGCACCACGTGCAGGAGCGCGTGTATGCGACGCACGCGGGCCTGGGGTGGATTGGGAAGAACGGCTGTGTCATCAACCCCGCGCTGGGATCCTGGATGCTGCTCGCGGGCGTCGCCGTCAGCCTCGATCTGGACGTCGATGGGCCAGCCACCGATCAGTGCGGCGCGTGCACTCTCTGCCTGGACGCCTGTCCCACCGGGGCACTCGTCGACGCGCGCGTGCTCGATGCCGCGAAGTGCATCTCGTATCTCACCATCGAGCTCGAGGGGCCCATCCCCGAGGGGCAGCGCGCCGGCATTGGCAATCACCTGTTCGGGTGCGACATCTGCCAGGAGGTGTGCCCGTGGAACCTCGGGCCGCCCATGACGCGCGACCCGGCCTGGCAACCGCGCGCGCGCGACGGCGCGCGCGCCACCGAGCTCTGGCAGCGGACCGACCAGGACCTGCAGGGGCTCGTGCGCGGCAGCGCCATGACCTACACCACGCTGGCGCGGCTGAGGCGCAACCTCGCGATCATCCTCGGGAATGCGGGGGACCCGGCCGCGACCGTCGCGCTGGACCGGCCGGGCCACGGTATCCGGAACGCGGCGCACAGCGCGCAGGCCCCGATCGTTCGGGAGGCCGTGGCGTGGGCCAGGGCCCGGCTGGCCCAGCCGGCTACGTCCGATCGTCTCCCCGCTCGCGGCTCCGGCCACCCGGCTCCCGACTGCGGCGACGATCCGTAGCCGCCTTCGGAGTTACGATGAGAGCATGGGCGACGATGCTCCGTCCCTGGCCCCGGTCCTCCTGGTCTCGATGCCCCAGATGGCGGATCCCAACTTCAGCCGCGCGGTCGTGCTGCTGGCGGAATACGGGCCTCACGGAGCCTTCGGCCTCGTGGTGAACCGCCAGATGGCCGAACCCGCGAGCGAGGTGGTGCGCGCCGAGCCGCCCCTGCCCATCAGCCCCGATGTCCATCTCTTCGTCGGCGGGCCCGTCGAGCCCACGCGCGCCTGGGTGCTGCTCGCGGACAGGACCCTGGACGAGGACGCCCTGACGGTGACGGAGGGCGTCTACCTGTCCGCGTCGCCGGACCTCATCCGCCGTGCGCTGAGCCAGCCGCCGGATCCCGAGGTGCGCATCGTGGTCGGCTACGCCGGATGGGCGGCTGGCCAGCTGGACGTCGAACTCGCCGACTCGGCCTGGCTGATGGCCCCGGTCCAGCCCGACCTGATCTTTTCGATTCCCCTGGCGTCGATGTGGGAAACGGCCATCCGGCGCCTTGGCGCCGAGCCCTCGGCGTTGCAGGGGAGCTCGGGGGTTCACTAGGAAGAGGGAGAAGTGAAAGGTGAGAAGCGCCACGTGAAACGGGATACGCTGCCACGTCTCATGACCACCGTCCTCTTTGCCTCGCTCACGGCCTTCATGGCCGGTGGCGCCGGCTCGCCGCCGGCGGCCTCCGACCAGGCCGGCGCCGCTGCCGCCGACGGGCGCGGCGAAGCCGCCGCGCTGCGGCGCTCGGTGGCGCGGTTTGCCCCGACCGACATCCGCGTCGACCTGTCGGGCCTGCCGGCCAGCGAGCGGGCGGCCCTCGCGCACCTGGTGCGCGCGGCGCAGGTGATGGATGCGCTGTTCCTCGAGCAGGTGTGGGCGGGGAACGCTACCCGGCTGCAGGAGCTGCTGCGCGACGATTCGGAACTCGGGCGCGCGCGGCTGCACGCCTTCCTCGTCAACAAGGGGCCCTGGTCCCGCCTGGATCACAACGCGCCCTTCCTGCCCGGCGTGCCCGCCAAGCCGGCCTCGGCGAACTTCTATCCGCCCGACGCCACGCGCGCGGACGTGGAGCGGTGGCTCGCGGGCCTGCCGCCGGCGGAAACAGCCCGGGCGACGGGATTCTTCACGACCATTCGCCGCGGGCCCGATGGCACGCTGACGGCCGTTCCCTACAGCGTCGAGTACCAGGGTGAGCTGGCGCTGGCGGCCCAGCACCTCCGCGAGGCGGCGACGGCCACGGCCGAGCCCACGTTGCGGGCCTTCCTGGAAGCCCGCGCCGCGGCCTTCGCGTCCAACGACTATTACGACAGCGACGTGAAGTGGATGGAGCTCTCGTCGGCCATCGAGCCGACCATCGGGCCGTACGAGGTGTACGAAGACGAGTGGTTCAACTACAAGGCGGCCTTCGAGGCGTTCATCACCGTGAAGGACCAGGCCGAGTCCGCGCAGCTGCAGAAGTTCGCCGGTGCCCTGCAGGACATCGAGAACAACCTGCCCATCGAGGCGAAGTACCGGAACCCGATGCTCGGCGCGATGGCGCCCATTGCCGTGGTCAATACCGTGTTCTCGGCGGGAGACGCCAACCGCGGCGTCCAGACGGCGGCCTTCAACCTGCCCAACGACGAGCGCGTCATCCGCGAGAAGGGCAGCAAGCGGGTGATGCTGAAGAACAACCAGCAGGCCAAGTTCGACACGGTCCTCGTGCCCCTCTCGCGCATCGCGCTCTCGCCGGCCGACCAGGCCAACGTCTCGTTCGACGCGTTCTTCACCCACATCCTGATGCACGAGCTGATGCACGGCCTGGGCCCGCACGACATCACCGTGGGCGGGCGAAGGACCACCGTGCGCCAGGAACTGAAGGAGACCTACAGCGCCATCGAGGAGGCGAAGGCCGACGTCTCGGGCCTCTTCGCCCTGCAGTTCCTCGTGGACCGGGGCCAGCTCGACAAGCGGCTCGAGCAGACCATGTACACGACGTTCCTGGCCTCAGCCTTCCGGTCCATCCGGTTCGGCATCAACGAGGCTCACGGGCGCGGCCAGGCCATCCAGCTGAACTACCTGCTGGACGCCGGGGCCTTCAAGGTGGACGATCGGGGCACGTTCACCGTGGACCCCTCACGAATCCGGGAGGGGGTGTTGTCCCTGACTCGTGAGATCATGACCCTGCAGGCCGAAGGGAGCTACGAGAAGGCCCGGGCGCTGATCGACCGTTTCGGGGTGATCCGACCGGAGACCAGGGCCGTGCTCGACCGGCTGCACGACGTCCCGGTGGACATCGAACCGCGATTCGTCACGGCGCTGTCGCTGCTCAGGGACGAGTGAAGCGCGACCGGCCGCGCGGACAGGACACCATGATCACGAAGGAACAAATCGAAGTCGTCGTGGCCAGGATTCGCCCGTTCATCCAGAGCGACGGGGGCGACATCGAGATCGTCGACGTCTGCGGCAACAAGGCCACCGTGCGGATGAGCGGCAACTGCGTCGGGTGCCCCAGCGCGTCGATGACGCTGTACATGGGCCTCGAGCAGGCGCTGCGCGACGAGGTGCCGGGCTTCGAGGAGCTCGTGGTCGTCTGACGTGGGCCCCGCCCTTCCCTTCTCGATCGACCAGGTGGTGGTGGGCCGCAGCGCGCGCATGCGGGCGGTCTTCGACTACGTGCGCGTGGTCGCCGACTCCGACAGCAGCATCCTCATCACGGGCGAGACGGGCACGGGCAAGGAGCTCATCGCCAATCTCCTCCACCAGGCCAGCCACCGCCGAAGCCGGCCGTTCGTGCCCGTCAGCTGCGCCATCTTCGCCGAGACGCTCATCGAGTCCGAGCTCTTCGGCCACGAGCGGGGGGCTTTCACCGGGGCGATCAAGGACCGCCCGGGACGGTTCGAGATGGCCGAAGGCGGCACGCTGTTCCTCGACGACGTGGACGACGTGCCGATGTCCGTGCAGGTGAAGCTGCTGCGGGTGCTGCAGAACCGGGTCATCGAGCGGGTCGGAGGCCTGCGCCAGATTCCCATCGACGTGCGCACCATCACCGGGACGAAGCGCGACCTCAGGCAGCTGGTGGGGGAGGGGAAGTTCCGGGAGGATCTGTACTACCGTCTCAACGTCATCCCGATCACGCTGCCGCCCCTGCGCGAGCGGCGCGAGGACATCCCGCTGCTGGCCGAGCACTTCCTGAAGCGCTTCTACCAGCGACGGGACCAGCCGGCCCGGCCCCTGTCGTCCGGCGTGCTGCAGGCCTTCATGCGCTACCCCTGGCCGGGCAACGTCCGCGAGCTCGAGAACGCCTGCGAGCGCATCGCCCAGACGTGCACCTGCGACACGGTGAAGATCGGGTGCGTGCCGGTCAGCGTCCTCTTCCACCACACGGCCGAGATGACCGAGCCCGTCATCGAGACCCACAGCCATCCTTCCTCCGTGTCGCTCGAAGAGCGGCTGCGGGACGTGGAACAGGGTCTCATCACCTGGGCGCTGAAGGTGGCGGGGGGCAACAAGTCGAAGGCCGCCGAGCTGCTGCAGATCAAGCGCTCCACCCTGGGTGACCGCATCAAGAAGCTGGGCCTGCCCGACGCCGGCGGGGAGGACGCCGCCGGGCGCATTGCCGGCGCGGACTGACGACCGTTCGGCACCGCGACGGAAGCCCGGCGGATCCGAACCGTGAGGGTCGGAAGATCAGGCCGAAAATCACACACCATCCGGCTGAGCCGGATGGCATCCCGCTTGCTTTCTCCCAAGCGAAGTGGGACGCGTCGTCCGTGTCCGGGGCCGGCCGTGGGGACCGTCGGTTTCGGCCGGGCGACGCGGTCCTCTTTTTGTCGTTCCCGCGTCGGACGCCCATGGTGGATCGAGAAAAAGTCCTGGCCGTGCTGAGCCGGCGGTTTCCCGGCGCGACCAAGGCCGAGACCGCGGCGGCCGCCAACGCCATCGTCGGCCTGGATGACGAGTGGCAGGAGGTCGAGGTCACGGACCTCCGTGACTTGGTCGAACGGCTGCGAAACGGTCACGAGTTCAGGCTGCTCGAGCGCGTCCCGCGCAATCCGCTGCACACGGTCTGAACGCCTCCGTATTTCTACGGAGCACCGGCACCCTGATTGCACCGTCCTTGACCGTTCCGACCGATTCTGCTGGAAACCCGGCAAGATCGTGTCGCAGGAGCGGAATCATGAGACGTTATGGCAATTGGGCGGTCGTTCTCGCGACCCTTCTGGCCACAGCCAGTGTCGGCATCTCGGCACTGGCCGGGCCGGCTTCCGGAGAGACGTCAACCGGGCCGGATCCTGGCTCGACGGACGGGGCCCCGGCCAGATCCACGGCGCCGCAGGCGCCGCAATCAGGCTATCTCGGCAGCGAAGCCTGCGTGGTGTGCCACGAGGGCTACGATTCCACCATCAACGCCAGCAAGCACGCCTTTGCGAACAACCCGCGAACTCCCGCGGCGGCACAGGGATGCGAAAGCTGCCATGGGCCAGGCGAGGCGCACTCGCAGGATCCGGCCAACGTGAAGGCACGGCAGTTCGACCAGTTGTCGGCGAAGGCGGTCAGCGATGCCTGCGCGGCCTGCCACAACCGCGGCGAGCACGCAAACTGGATGGGCAGCCAGCACGAAGCGCGGAACGTTTCCTGCGTGAGCTGCCACAGCGTGCACAGTCCGAAGTCGCCCTCCGGGCAGTTGAAGGCAGTCAGCCAGACCCAGCAGTGCGCGACCTGTCACCGCGACAAGGTCAACAAGCTGGACCGGTCGGGCCACATGCCGGTCCGGGAAGGGAAGATGGAGTGCACGTCGTGCCACAACGTGCACGGCTCGGCCAATGTCCGGCTGCTCCGGGCCGGTAACACCATCAACGAGAGCTGCGCGAGCTGCCACGCCGAGAAGCGCGGGCCATTCCTCTTCGAGCACGGCGGCATCACCGGCGACAGCTGCGCAACCTGCCACGACCCGCACGGCTCGTCGAACGAACGGCTGCTGATCGCCAAGCAGCCGTTCCTCTGCCAGCGGTGCCACAACCACACGCGGCATCCCTCGACCATCTACGACAACCGCGTCACGCAGAGCAGCAACCGGCTGTTCAGCCGCAGCTGCGTGACCTGTCACTCGGCGATCCACGGGTCGAACCATCCCGCCGGGGCGACGTTCCTGCGATAGGAGAGGAGAGTCATCATGCGCACCAGATTTCTCTTGGCTGCCGCGTTGGCCCTCGTCTTCGCGGCGTCCGCCGCGGCACAGGACGCGCCGACCCGCCCGGTACCCACCGATCCGGTGGACGTGAAGCGCAGTGCGCTCACCGGGCAGCCCTACGCCAGCATCGATTTCGGCGGCCGCTTCAACTCGGTGGACGGTGACGAGGCCCGCTACCAGCGCTACCGTGACCTGCGTCCCGGCATCTTCGCGAGCAACGCCCTGTGGGGCCGCCGGGGGGCGGAGTGGACCTTCGAGGCCCAGGCCTGGAACGTCGGCTACCGCGACCAGAAGTACCAGGTGGACTACAGCTACGTCGGCCGGCTGAAAGCCAGTTTCCTCTACGATCAGATCCCGCTGTTCATCAGCCGGGACACGCGCACCCTGTACTCCGAGGCGTCGCCGGGCGTGCTGCGCATCGAGGACTCCATCCAGCAGTCGATCCAGTCGCGCGCCACGACCCTTCGCGACTTCCAGGACGTGGCCACGCGGTTCGACATGCGGGTCACGCGCCACGTCACGCAGATGGATCTGGTGTTCACCGCGAACCGGGAGACGGACGTCTTCTTCAAGGTCCGCAGCGCGGAGAAGTCCGGATCGATCCCGTATGGCGCGACGTTCGGGTTCAGCAACGCCGTCGAGGTGGCGGCGCCGATCGACTCGCGCACGTCCGACTTCCAGTCGGCACTCGAGTGGGCCAACAACCGCGGCCTCATCCGCGTGGGCTGGGATGGCTCCTGGTACAGGAACGACGTCCAGACGCTCATCTGGGACAATCCGCTGCGGTTCGGCCCCGACGCGTCGGGCAACCCCACGCAGGGCCGGCTGGCCCTGTGGCCGGACAACACGCTGAACTACCTGCACGGTACGGCGGCGGTCACCTTCCCGCGCTCGGGCCGTCTCACCGGCTACGTGGCGCTCGGCCAGGGCAAGAGCGACGAGGCCCTGCTGCCCTTCACGATCAACACCGCCCTGGCCAGCCCGGAGCTCTCGCGCCAGACGGCCCAGGCCGAGCAGCGGACGGGCATCGCCCAGTTCACCTTCTCGGTGCGCCCGGTGCGGGGCTTCTCGCTGATGGCCAAAGGGCGCTACTCGGACGTGGACGTGCGCACGCCGTCCTTCGTCCGGGACACGGGCTCGGTCACCTACGACGCCACGCTCAGCACGGCCGCCCAGCACGCCTCGCACTACTACAGCGTGAAGCGGACGTCGTTCGACATCGACGGCGCCGTCGAGGTGCTGCCGTTCACGTCCCTCAAGGCCGGGTTCGGCGCCTACGGGACCGACTTCACGAACCGCATCTGGGAAACCACCCATGAGAACGTGTTCCGCGTCTCGCTGGACACGACGAGCAACCCCTACCTGATGCTCCGGGCGCTGTACGAGAACCGGAAGCGCGAGGGCGATGGGTTCGAGGCCGAGGTGCTCGCGGACGTGGGCGAGCTCGCCGGGCTCCGGCACTACGACGTCGCCGACCGGGATCGGCAGCGGTTCACGTTCATCGCCACGTTCATGCCGGGCGGGATCTTCGGGATCACGGGGTCGGCGGGCATCGGCCGCGACGACTACCCCGATGGCACCCATGGCCTGCGAACGGCCGACAGCGACCAGTACTCCGTGGCCGTGGACGTCGTGCCGAACGACACGTACAGCTTCACGGCCACCTACGGCATGGAGCGGTACAGCTCGCTGCAGCGGTCGCGCAGCGCCAACAACGCCGCGGACCAGGCCAACCCCCTCCGCGACTGGACGACGGACTGGGACGGCGATGTGAACTACGTCGACTTCACGTTCAACATCGCCAACGCCATCGAGAACACCAGCATCCGGCTCGGCCTCGACTGGAACCGGTCGGAGGATACCTACACCTACGGGCTCGCCGCGGGATCTCCGCTCGCCGTGCCCGAACAGCTCGCGCCGGTGTTGAACGAGCTCCTGCGCGGCGAGGTGGATGTCACCTACGACATCTCCAGACACCTGCGCTTCGGCGTGGCCTACTGGTACGACGACTACAACGTCAGGGACTTCGCGCTCGGGCCGGCCACCCTGTCGGGCATCGCGCTGCCGCCCGTCCAGCCAGGCGGCCCCGCGACGGCGACCAACGCCCTCCTGCTCGGCTACCTGTATCGGCCCTACACCGCGCACACGGGTTTCGTGCGCCTGACGTACCTGTTCTGACCAGACTGCCGAAGAGGGCAGCATGGCATGCACGGCGGGAGGTGAGAAGCTGCACGCGCTTCTCACGTCTCGGTCCTGCATTCTCCTTCGCGCACGAGCCCCCTTCCCGTGTCGGCTGGGCGGCCTCGCGTCGTGTCCCCGGATGCCGGGAAGCTGTCACCGCCGGCGCGGCCCCGCCGGTCCTGGGGGCGCGCGCGCGGCGCCGCGCCCGCCTCAGGCCCCGACAGGCGGCATCGGCCGTGGCCCCGGTTTTGCTCCTGAAGTGTGCGGGTCACGCCGTTCCGACTGGCGCTTGTCGGCCGTGGGGACCGGCCGGCGGTGCCTCGGGGCGGCGCCCCTGCCCCGAGGGTGTTATGGTCGATCGCGAAAAGGTGCTGACGGTGCTCCGTAGACGATTTCCGGACGCGACGATCAATCAGCTGGCCTCGGCCGCCAACGCCATTGTCGGTCTCGACGACGAGTGGGATCTCGTCGAACCCCGCAACCTGGCCGATCTGGTCGACCGGTTACGTCGGGGCGCCGAGTTCCGGCTGATCGAACGCCGGACCGACGCCGGTGTCTGAATCCCTGCTGGCCCTCCTCGTCGCCACGTTGGGCGGCGCCGCCGTCGGCGTCGAACGCCAGTGGTCCGGCCACGCGACCGGCCCGGCCGCGCGTTTTGCCGGCGTGCGCACGTTCGCCATGCTCGGCGCGCTGGCGGGCCTCGCCGGCCGGCTCTGGGTCTGGGGGGCACCGACGCTGGCTGCGGTCCTCCTCCTCGCGGCTGGCACACTGATCGCCATCGCGTACGTCATTGCCAGCCGACGGGACATCGAGGCCACCACGGAAGTGGCGGCCCTGGTCGTGCTGGGCGCCGGCACGGCCGCAGGGCTCGGTCAGACCGAAGTGGCCAGCGGTGTGGTGGCGGTGACCGCGCTCCTGCTCCTGGAGAAGTCGCGCCTGCACAGCTGGATCGCCCGCGTCGACGTCCAGGAGCTGAGCGCCGCGTTCCGCTTCGCCGTGATGGCGGTCGTCGTGCTGCCCGCGCTGCCTGAGGGGCCCTACGGGCCGTTCGGTGGCATTCGCCCGCGCGAGCTGTGGTTGCTGGTGCTCTTCTTCTCGGCGCTGAGCTTCGCAGGCTACCTGGCCCGACGCGTGATCGGGGCCTCGCGCGGCTATCCGGTGGCGGGGCTGCTGGGCGGGATGGCTTCGTCCACCAGCGTGACGCTGTCGTTTTCTCGCCTGAGCCGTCACCACGAGGGCCTGGCCCGGGCCCTGGCGCAGGGGGTCGTCGCCGCGAACACGGTGCTGTACCTCCGGGTCATTGTCGCCGCCTCCGTGCTCAGTCCGAGCCTGGCCGTGGCGCTCGTGCCGCACCTGATCGCCCCCTTCGCCATCGGGGCCCTGGCCGCGGCGTCGGGGATGCGCGCCCGCAAGGAGCCGGAGGCCACGCTCGAACTCCAGCGCAACCCCCTGCAGCTGCGCAGCGCGCTCGAGATGGCGCTGTTGTTCCAGGGGGTCCTCTTCGTGATGCACGCCGTGGGGCAGCAGGTCGGCAGCCGCGGCGTGCTCGCGACGGCGGCGGTCATCGGGCTCAACGATGCCGACGCTCTCACGCTCTCGATGGCGAAGAGCGTGGGCAGCGGTCTTCTCGATCTCGGCGTGGCGGCCAGGGCCGTCACCGTGGGCCTGCTCTCGAACAGTTGCGTCAAGCTCGTGCTGGCCGCCGCGATTGGCGAGGGGCCGTTCCGCACGCTCACCGTCTCAGTGCTCGCGCTGATGGCGGCGGCACTCGGGCTGGGGGTGTGGCTGCTGTGAAGAAGTGAAAGGCGGCACGTGACGAGTGAGGTGCTCAGCGCCGATCCGGCGGCGGGACCACCAGGACGGGGATGGCCGCCCGCTCGAGTACATGCTGGCTGGTGGAGCCGAGCAGGAACTTCTGCGCGCCGCCCAGGCCCCGCATGCCCATCACGATGACATCGGCGTTGGACTCCTCGGCCTGTGTCAGGATCTCGCGCGCGGCGTTGCCGACCCGAACGGCCACCGCCGGCACGCCGGGCAGGGGGCCGGCTGCGGCGGACCGCTCGAGCAGCGACTGCAGCTCCTGCTGCGTCTGCTGGTGCAGGGTCTCGGCTGCCCCCGCCGCCTCGGCGCCCGCGTTCAGGAGCGGATCGACCACGGTGACCAGCGTGAGATGGCCGGCCGCGGCCCGGGCGAGCGCGAGCGCACAGGCCAGGGCGCGCTCGGAGTCCTTCGAGAAGTCCACGGGGCAGAGGATGTTGGTGAACACGGCGCCCTCATCCTAACGCACTGCGGCCCCTCATCCATCTGCGCATCTGCGGCGCTGTCCTGTCCGCGCCCCGGGGCATCATCCGCGTCGGAGGCGCAGGCTGTTCGACACCACACTCACCGAGCTGAAGGCCATGGCCGTGCTCGCGATCACGGGGCTCAGCAGGATGCCGGAGAAGGGGTAGAGCACGCCCGCCGCGATCGGGATCCCGACGACGTTGTAGACGAACGCCCAGAACAGGTTCTGCTTCATCGTCCGCATGGTGGCGCGCGCGAGCCCGATGGCTTCGGGCACGCTCGCGAGATCGCTGCGCATGAGCGTCACGTCGGCGGCCTGCGCCGCGATGTCGGTACCCGAGGCCATCGCGATGCCGACGTCGGCCTGCGCCAGTGCGGGCGCGTCGTTGATGCCGTCCCCGATCATGGCCACGCGGTGGCCCTCGCGCTGGAGCGCCTTGATCGCCTCGACCTTGCCCGCGGGCAGCACCTCGGCGACGACGCGGGAGATGCCCGCTGTCTCCGCGATGGCCCGGGCGGTCGCCAGTCGGTCGCCGCTCAGCATGACGACCGTGAGCCCCATCGAACCGAGGTCGCCCACCACCCGGGCGGCGTTGTCGCGGAGCGTGTCGGCGAGCGCGATCACACCGGCGGTCGCCGGCCCGATGGCGACCAGCACCGGCGTCTGACCCCTTGACGCGACGGCAGCCGTCGCCGCCGCCAGTGGCGCCGTGTCGACGCCGTCGCGTTCCAGGAAGGAGGTGTTGCCGACGCGCACCTCCACCGAGCCAGCCGTCACTCGCGCCCCCAGGCCGGGGACGGCCGAGAACGCGGAGACCTCCGGGAGCGGGACCCCCTGCTCCTCCGCATGCCGGAGGATGGCCGCGGCCAGCGGATGCTCGGACCGCCGCTCGGCCGCTGCCGCGTGCGCCAGGACCGTCGTGACGTCCATGCCGGGGGCGGGTTCGATGCCGACGACCCGCGGCACGCCCGCGGTGAGCGTCCCGGTCTTGTCGAAGACCACGGTGTCCACCGAGGCCAGGCGCTCGAGCGGCTCGCCCCCCTTGATCAGGATGCCGGCCGCGGCGCCGCGGCCCGTGGCAACCATCACGGCCGTCGGAACCGCCAGGCCCATCGCGCAGGGGCACGCGATGATGAGGACCGCCACGGCCGGCACCAGGGCACGGACCACCGTGGGCGGCTCCAGGGCGATCCACCAGACGCCGAACGTGAGGGCGGCGATGCCGATGACGGCGGGCACGAAGACGGCCGACACGCGATCGGCCAGGCGCTGGATGGGCGCCTGCGAGGCCTGCGCCTCGCGCATCAGGCGCATCACCTGGGCCAGCATGGTCGCGGCGCCCACGGCCGTGGCCTGCACGTCGAAGGCGCCCGACTGGTTGATGGTGGCGCCCACCACGCGGTCGCCCGCCTGCTTGTCCACGGGCAGCGACTCGCCCGTGAGCATCGACTCGTCCACGGCGCCCGTGCCGGCGATGACGCGGCCGTCCACCGGGAAGCGCTCGCCGGGCCGGACGATGACGATGTCGCCGACGCGCACGGCGTCGATGGGCACCTCGATGTCCTCGCTCCCGCGCTTGACCCGTGCTGTCGCGGGCTGCAGCCGGGCGAGCTGCCTCAGCGCCGTCATCGTCCGGGTCTTGGCGCGGGCCTCGAGCGCGTGGCCGAGCAGGAGCAGCGAGAGGATGAAGACGATGGCCTCGTAGTAGACGTCGGCCGACGCACCGCTGGCCGTGAAGAGCCGGGGCGCCAGGGTCGCCGTCACCGAGTAGAGGAACGCCGCGCCCGTGCCGACGGCCACGAGCACGTTCATGTCCGCCGACCCGTGGGAGAGTGCCGTCCACGCGCGGGTGTAGAAGTGCCGGCCCGCCCAGCCCATGACGAGGACCGTGATGCCGAGGAGCAGCCAGCCGAGCACACGGGCGTCCACGGCGTAGAGCCCCGGCCACGCCGAGCGCAGCCAGGGGTCCCATGCGCGCATCACCCAGGCCTGCACGGGGTCGGCGGAGGTGTGGCCGTCGTGAGCGCCACCGGCCATGAGGGGCATGGACAGCACCATGGCCACCACGCCGAGCGCGAGGCTGACGAGCGCCCTGGTGAGGAGGGCGCGATACTCGGCACGCTGCGCGGATTCCCGCGCCTCGTCCTCTGCGATGTCGTCGGTATCGGGTTCGGGCAGCCTCGACTCGTATCCGGTCCGGTTGATCGTCGAGACCAGGGCCTCCGGCGAGAGCACGCTCGGGTCGTACGCGATGGTCGCCGAGTGCATCATCAGGTTGACCGTGGCCTCGGTCACGCCCGGCGTGGCGCGCAGCGCGCGCTGCACGCGAGCCTGGCAGGCGGCGCACGTCATCCCCTCGACGGGCAAGGTGACCTGGGACGGGGCGGGAGTGGCAGGGGCGGTCGCAGCCATCGGGTGAAACGCGTGGAGTCACGCTCTCCGCTCAAGTCTACTCCCCGCACCCGCCCGCACCCTCTCTAGAAGTGCCTCTTGATCCGGAGCGCCAGCGTTCGCGGCTGGATGAGCCGCGTGCCCACGAAGACCGACTGGAAGTTGTAGAGCGCGGTGCGGTTCGTCAGGTTGGTGATCTGCAGTTGGAGGCTCCACCCCCGCCGCTCGCCACGGCGCAGGTCGATGCCGCTGACGAGATCGATGACCGTGCGGGGGCGGACTCGTGGCACGGCGGCCCCGAGGTCCACATAGGGAAGCAGATCCGCGAAGTCGGGATCGGCCGCCACCTCCGCCGGGTCGGAGGGGTTGGCCACCAGGCCGCTGTCGTAGCGGACCGAGCCGCCGAGCCACCAGCCGACGCCGCTCCTCCACTGTGTCGTGCCATGCAGGCTGAGGCGCTGGTCGTGATCGATGTAGAACGGCCCGGCGGTGAGCAGAGCGATCGAGTCCTGGCCGAGGAAGAGGCCTCCGGTAAAGGGTGGCGTGGAAATGGCCCGGCTCGTGGTCATCGAGAGCGTGCCCGACAGGCCGCGCCGTTCGGGGAACACGAGCCGCCCTTCGGCGCCGCGCACGTCGATCGCGGCCAGGGTGGTGGGGAAGATGATGCCGGTGTCGAAGAAGTTGTTGTTGTCCTGCTGATCGAACGAGTGCTTCCGGTAGGCCGATACGTCGATGCTCGCGATGTGCCCCAGGGCGCGCTGGTAGCCGACCTCGACGACCTGCTGTCGCTCGGGGCGCAGCGGGCGGTACGTGCTGCCCAGCGCCTGCTGCACGCTGGCCGGCGCGAGCGCGGCGGCCTCGGGCGAGCTGGACAGGAGCAGGTTCTCCAGCGGCGGCGTCTGGACGTTGCGGTTGTAGGAGGCGCGTGCGACGCCCCAGGGTCCCGGCAGGGCCCAGGCCACGCCGACCCGGGGCTGCACGTGCGCCTCCCGGACCAGCAACGCGTAGCGGTCGTAGCGTGCGCCGAGGCTGACGGCCGCTGGTCCCCACTGGGCCTGCGCCTGGGCGAAGCCGCTGAGATGACGCCCCCGCTGGCGATCGTCGAACGTGAAGCGCGAGCCGCCTCGCGTCAGATCGAAGGGGAGGAGTGCCGGATTGAAGCCGTTCGAGCCGGGCGCATTGAAGTCCGCGCGCGTCAGCGCCATGACGAACGACTCGCGCAGGTCCACGTGCTGCAGATCCAGCCCGGCGCGGAGGCTGTGCGGGCCGACCAGTCGCGTGAGGCGTGTCGTGGCCGTGGTCGTGGCCAGCGCGCGATCCTGCCAGGCGGTCACCGGCGTATCGCCGGGGCTCGGGTCGAGCGAGGCCCGGGTGCCGCGCCGTCCCGCGACGAGCTCGACGGTCGAGGCGCGGCCAACGGTCGCCGTGTACGCGCCCCAGACAGCCAGGTCGGAGAGGCGCTGCCGCTGGTCCTGTCCGTTGCGCTCCTGCGAGCGGAGGTTCGCGAGCTCGAACTTCGAGGCGCCGCCCATGACGTGCGCACGAAGGGTTTGTCCGGGGGAGATGCGGAGGTCCACCCGGCTGAAGCCCCGCCCGAACGAGCCGCTGTTGTGGAAGTTGTCGAGCGACACCTGGTCCAGGAACCGATCGGTGCGCATCGTCGTGGCCGACGCGTAGTAGCCCACGCGGCCACGCTCGCCCCCGCCCTGCGCCGAACCGTGCCAGGCACCGAAACCTGCGGCCGCGATTGTGGCGTCGCCGCTCGGCCACCGCGACCCGCCGAGCCCGCTGCGGCTCGTGATGACCACGACGCCGGACACCTTGGCCCCGAACTCCGCCGGGATGTTGCCCGTCCAGAGCTCGGCCGATTGCACCAGCCCCGCATCCAGTGCGTTGGCAAATGCCCCGGTCAGCTGGTCGCTGATGGGCAGACCGTCCACCACGTAGGTCATCTGGTTGTGCGCGCCCCGCGGATGGATGGCGCCGTTGGCGTTCTGGGCGAAGCCGGGCAAGGTGACGAGCACCGATTCCACGCCGCGGCTGCCCACCGGCGCGGGCAGCTGCTCGATGCCGACGAAGCTGACCTGCGTTCGCGTGCCGGTCAGCGCCGGGTCCACGAGCTGCGGCGCCGGACGGACGCGCACCACTTCGGTCTGGGTGGCCACGCGGAGGACGAGCGCCAGCTCCTCTGGCACGCTCGTGCGCAGGGGCACCACGACGTGCCGGGGGTCGAAGCCGGCGATCTCGGCATGGAGGTCATAGCGGTCCCATGGCAGGTTGGCGAGCTCGAAGCGACCGTCGGGACCCGTTACGGCGTGGCGCGTCAGCCCGGTGACCGCGCGGGTGAGCCGGATGTCCACGCCCGGCATGACGCCACCGAGCTCGTCGCTGACGATGCCCCGGAGCGTGGCCGTGCCTTGGGCGTCCGCCGGCTCGGCGGCGATCAGGAGGCAGCAGAGGGCAAGACGACCGGTGAGCCAAGGCATGGTTTGACTAATCAAAATCGATTTTGCCAAGTATTGGCAATTGATTTTGATTTGTCAAAGTGCCTGGCGTCACGTCAAGGTGATTCTCGCGTCGGCCGCCGCCGTGGCGGCGCCGGCAGGCGCCGCGAACAGCGGATTGATGTCCAGCTCACCAATGTCAGGGCAGGTGGCCATCAGGCAGTCGATTCTGAGGATGATTGCCTCGAGCGCGGCGAGGTCGGCTTTCGGCCGCCCGCGGGCGCCGTCGAGCATGGGAAAACCCTTCACGGCGCGGATCATGTCCTGCGCGTCCACATCCGAGAGCGGGTGCACCCGGAAGACGACGTCCTTCATGATTTCGACGAAGATGCCGCCGAGGCCGAACATGAGCAGGGGACCGAACTTCGCATCGCGCGTCGCGCCCACGATGACTTCCGTGCCCTCCGCGACCTGGCGCTGGATGACGAGGCGCGCCCGTGGGTCACGCCGCCGCGCCGCCACCATCATCTGATCGAAGGCCACGCCCGCCGCCAGCGCCGACTCGAGCCCCAGGCGAACGCCCCCGACTTCCGACTTGTGGACGATGGCGGCCGAACTCACCTTGGCCACGACGGGACAGCCGAGGGCGTTGGCGGCGGCGATGGCCTCCTCGCGGCTGGCCACCTCGCGCCAGGGCAGCACGGGAATGCCGGCGCAGGCCAGGATGCCCTGTGCCTCGGCCAGCGTGAGCTGGATTCGGCCCTCGTCGCGAGCCGACCGCACCAGGCGCTCGATGCCGGCGCGGTCCATGTCCTCGAACATGCGGCGCACGCCGACGGGCCGCTGCACCCATCGCCCATGGCGCACCATGGCCCCGAGCGCCCGCGCCGCGTCCTCCGGGAAGGTGTACACGGCCAGGCCGGCGTCGCGCATGAGATCGATGGCCTCGCGCGATCGCACGCTGCCCATGAAGCACACGAGTACGGGCTTGCCGCAGCCCTGCGCGCCGCGGATGATGCCGTGCGCGACAGACGGACCATCGATCATCTCCAGCGACGTGAAGATGGCGATGATCGCGTCCACGCTCGCGTCCCCGGCGGCGGCGCGCATGGCGGCCTCGTACTGGGGGCCGGCGGCGGTCGCGATCATGTCCACGGGGTTGGCGACACTGGCCTCGGGCGCGACGGCCGCGCGGATGCGGGCCTGCGTCTCGTCCGACAGCGTCGGGATCTGCAGGCCGAGCTCGATGCAGGCATCGGTGGCCAGGATGGCCGGCCCGCCCGAATTGGTGATGATCGCGACGCCCGTGCCGGCGGGCATTGGCTGGCTGGCGAAGGCCGACGCGTAGATGAACAGCTCCTCGATGCCCGCCGCGCGGATGACACCCGCCTGCGTGAACAGGGACTCGACGGCGTTGTCCGCGCCGGCGAGCGATCCGGTGTGCGAGGCGGCGGCGCGGGCACCGGCGGCGGTGCGCCCCGACTTCACCGCGATGACTGGCTTCGTCTTCGAGACGCGCTGGCAGATCTCGAGGAACCGCTCCGGATTACCGAAGCTCTCCAGGTACATCAGGATCACGCGCGTGTTCGCATCCTGCTCCCAGTACTCGAGCAGGTCGTTGCCCGACACGTCGGCCTTGTTGCCGAGCGACACGAACATCGACAGGCCCAGCCCGCGCTCCCGGAGCAGCGCCAGGATGGCCTCGCCAAGCGCCCCGGACTGCGACGAGAAGGCCACGGGGCCGGGGAGCGGCTCGTTGGCCGAGAACGACGCCTGCAGCCGCACGGCCGGGTCCATGTTGATGACCCCCATGCAGTTGGGCCCGACCAGCCGCATACCGTGCCGCTTGACGAGGCGGACGACCTCCTGCTCGAGGGCCAGGCCAGCCTCCCCGACTTCCTTGAAGCCGGCGGTGATGATGACGACGGCGCCGACGCCCTTCCGCCCGCAGGACTCGAGCACGCCCAGGACGTGCGGCTTCGGGACGGCGATGACCGCCAGATCCACCGGATCCGGGATGTCCTCGACGCTCGCGTAGCACTTCAGGCTGTGCACGACCGAGGCCTTCGGGTTCACGGGGAACACCTGGCCCTGGAACTCGAAGGTGAGCAGGTTGTGCAGGATGGACCCGCCCACGCTGCGGCGATCGCGGGAGGCGCCGATCACCGCCACCGCGCGAGGGCGGAACAGGGCGTCGAGCGACACCATCAGCTGGCGCTGCAGGAGCCCGGACCGTCGGGATGGCCGCACGCGCCGCACGGCGCCGGTCCCATCGCCCGCCCGCCCCTCGGGCCGCCCTGGGCGCTCACGGCGAACACCGACAGCTGCTTTTCGAGCTCGGTGCCATGGCACGACGGACACTCGAGCGCCGTGGACTCGCGGACCAGCAGCTCGAAATGATGGTGGCAGGAGCGGCACTCGTACTCGTACAGGGGCATGGGAACAGGATAAACCAGGGCAGGGGTGCCGGATGCGCCCGTGCACCCCTGTCTTAGTATTACTGCCATGCCGACCGTGATCGCCGCCGTCATGCCCAAGCCGTTCGCCCCCATCGAGCTCCGGGAGTTCCAGGAGCCCAGGATCGAGCCGGGCGGCATGCTGCTGCGGACGATGTTCTCGGAGGTGTGCGGCACGGATGTTCACCTGTGGCACGGGCGTCTGAGCGGCGTGCCGTATCCCATCATCCCCGGGCACGTCTCGGTGGGCACGCTCGAGAAGGCGCGCGGGCGCATCACGCTCGCCGACGGCCGCACGGCGCGTGAAGGCGATCGGCTGGTCTTCTTCGACGTGCACCGTACCTGCGGGCGCTGCTATGCGTGCGCCGTGAGCGGCACGCCGACCAGGTGCGTGACGCGCCGGGTGTACGGGATCACCGACGCGGCTGCCGACGGGCTGTTCGGGGGCTGGAGCGAGGCCATCTACCTCGAACCCGGAGTGGTGGCGGCTGTCCTTCCCGACACGGTGCAGCCCGAGGACTACATCGGCGGCGGTTGCGGCCTGATCACCGCGGTGCACGCCATCGACCGGGCAGCCACCCGGCTCGCCGATTCCGTCCTCGTGCAGGGCACCGGCGCCGTGGGATTGAGCATCATCGCGCTGGCGCGGCTCTCGGGCGCCTCCCGCGTCATCGCCACCGGGGCGCCCACCGACCGCCTCGATCTGGCGCGGCAGATGGGTGCCGACCTCGCGCTGGACATCTCGAAGACGAGCGCTGACGAGCGACGCGAGCTCGTGCTGGCCATGACGCGGGGGCGTGGGACCGACATCGTCATCGAGGCGTCGGGGTCGCCCAGGGCCGTGGAGGAGGGGCTGACCCTAGCCCGCGACGGCGGCCGATACGTCATCGCGGGGCACTACACCAATGCCGGCCCCAGCACGGTGAACGCGCACGAGCACATCAACCGGAAGCACCTGGAGATCCGGGGATGCTGGGGCAGCGAGGCCGGCCATTTCCTGCGCGCGCTCAGCGTGCTCGAGCAGCATGCCGGTCGGATCCCCTGGCGCGCGATTGGCGCGCGCGTCTACGCGCTGAACCGCCTGAACGAGGCGCTGGCCGACGCGGAGGCCATGCGCCTGCCGAAAGCGCTCGTCGACCCGCGCCAGCGGGCCTGATACCGAGGCAGGAGGCGCGGCGCCTGTCGCCCGTCCCCTGGCCTTGCGCCCCGTCGGCGCGCATCGCGTGTCAGGCCGGCGTCACCCTCCCGGGGGCCGAAGCCCTATACTGGAAGGATGCCCACCGACCAGACGACGCCGCAGGGCGTCGCCAACGCGCTCAGGCGCAACGTCGCCATCATCGCCCACGTCGACCACGGGAAGACTACCCTGGTGGACGCGATGTTCCGCCAGGCCGGCGTGTTTCGCACCAACGAGCGGGTGGCCGAGCGCGCCATGGACAGCAACGAGCTGGAGCGCGAGCGGGGCATCACCATTCTCGCCAAGAACACCGCGGTCCATTACGGCGACATCCTCATCAACATCGTGGACACGCCCGGCCACGCCGACTTCGGCGGCGAGGTGGAGCGCGTCCTGTCGATGGTGGACGGGGTGGTCCTGCTCGTGGACGCCGCGGAGGGGCCCCTGCCGCAGACGCGCTTCGTGCTCCGCAAGGCCTTCGAGCGCGGCCTGCCGCCCGTGGTGGTCATCAACAAGATCGACCGGGCCGACGCGCGATCGAACGAGGTGCTCAACGAGGTCTACGACCTCTTCATCGACCTGGACGCCACCGAGGAGCAGATCGAGTTCCCGGTGCTCTACACGAGCGGGCGGGCGGGAACGGCTTCGACCGACCTCGACGTGCCCGGCGAGGACCTGCGCCCGCTCTTCGACGCCATCGTCACGTCCGTGCCGCCTCCTACGGGCGATCCGACCGCGCCGCTGCAGATGCTCGTCGCCAACCTCGACTCGAGCGACTACCTCGGACGCATCGCCATCGGCCGCATCTTCAACGGGCGCGTCCGGCTGAGCGATCCGATCGTCGTGCTGAAGCCCGACGGGTCGGCGCAGGAGACGCGCGTCACGAAACTGTTCGCCTTCGAGGGGCTGAAGCGCGTCGAGATCGGGGAAGCCGCCGCCGGGGACATCATCTGCCTCGCAGGCATCGAGGCCATCAACATCGGCGACACCATCGCGGATCCCGAGCACCGGCAGGCCCTGCCGCCCATCGCCGTGGACGAGCCCACCGTGTCGATGGTGTTCGGCATCAACACCTCGCCCTTCGCGGGGCGCGAGGGCCAGTACGTGACGTCCCGGCACCTGCGGGAGCGGCTGGACCGCGAGCTGCTCGGCAACGTCTCGCTGCGCGTGGAGAACACCGACACGCCGGAACAGTTCAAGGTCCTGGGCCGGGGTGAGTTGCAGCTGGCCATCCTCATCGAGATGATGCGCCGGGAGGGCTACGAGATCCAGGTGTCGCGCCCGGAGATCATCACGCGCGAGATCGACGGGCGGCGCATGGAGCCGGTCGAGGAACTCGTCATCGACGTGGCCGAGGAATTCCAGGGCGTGGTGATCTCGATGTGCGGCACCCGGCGGGGCACCTTGACGAAGATGGTGAACCACGGTAGTGGGCGCGTGCGCCTCGAGTTCCGCATTCCCGCGCGCGGCCTCATCGGCTTCCGCTCACAGTTCCTCACCGACACGAAGGGGACCGGCATCCTGAACCACCTCTTCGCCGGCTGGGACCCCTGGGCGGGCCCCATCCCGGCACGGACCTCGGGCGTGATGGTCGCCGACCGGCCGGGCGTGGCCACCGCCTACGCGATGTCGAACCTGCAGGAGCGGGGCACGATGCTCATCGAGCCGCAGACCGAGGTGTACGAGGGGATGATCGTCGCCGAGCATTCCCGCACCAACGACCTGGACGTGAACATCACGAAGGAGAAGAAGCAGACCAACATGCGCGCGTCCACGGCGGACGAGGCCATCCGGATCGTCCCGCCACGCGTGCTGGGGCTCGAGACCGCCATCGAGTTCATCAACGACGACGAGCTGGTCGAGGTCACGCCGAAGAGCATCCGGTTGCGCAAGAAGGTCCTGGCCTCCAACCTCCGGCCCAGGAAGGACGACTAGAGCCACCCGGGGGAGCGTCCCGGATATCGAGACAGAAGTCACCTGGCCGGCAGACTCGATCGCCGTAAGTTGTTGATACTGATGGGACTGGAGGAGTTGCGGAACTTGCAGCCTCGCCGGTCATGCAGCTTCCCCGGCTGGTTCTGCTCCTGTTCCTGGTCGCCCAGATGTGGGACGGCATCTTCACCTGGGTGGCCGTCGATGCTCACGGCGTGGCGGCCGAGGGCAATGCCATCCTGGCCGGCTGGATGGTGTTGATCGGTCCCGCGCCCACGCTGCTCGCCGCCAAGCTCGGCGCGGCGGCTGGTGGCATCCTCCTCTATGCGCACGGCGTGCATCGGGCATTGGCCGGTCTCACGGTGCTCTACGCGGCCGGCGCCATCGGCCCGTGGATGGCGCACTACGGGGCGATGTGACAGGGCCTCGCCGCTGACGCGGCTCGGTCGGCGGGCGCTTCGCGCCGCGGGCGTCACACGCCGAAGGCGTGCCCACCGCGCGGAGCGCGGCCCACGCGCCCGGGAGGGGCGCGCCACCGACGGCTGGATTGGCGCGCCCTCCGAAGGCCGGCGCAAGGCGGCGCCTCCTCGGTCAGAGGCCCGATTTCCCGGGGGCGCGTGACGTTCACACCGTCGCATGGGGGCACAATATGTAGTGACTCCGCCCCCGGAAACCGCTAGTATCTGTTACCACCCAACCGGGGGACGGACGACGCCGTCAGGGTTTGGCGTCGAAGGAGAACAGATGGCCAAGAAAGCCAAGAAGGCGAAAGCCGCGAAGAAGACCGCAAAGAAGGCCGCCAAGAAGGTCGTGAAGAAGGCCGCGAAGAAGGCGGCGAAGAAGTCGGCCCGCAAGCCGAATGCCGCGTTCATGCGCCCGGTCGCGCCGAGCCCGACGCTGGCGGCGGTGATCGGCGACAAGCCGATGCCGCGCACCGAGGTCACCAAGAAGCTCTGGGCCTATATCAAGAAGAACGGGCTCCAGGACGCGAAGAACAAGCGGATGATCAATGCCGACGACAAGCTGAAGGCCGTCTTCGCCGGCAAGAGCCAGGTCAGCATGTTCGACATGACCAAGCTCGTGGGCAAGCACCTCAAGTAGCACCTTCGGCGCTCGCGCCGCGTACAAGCCACGGAACCGCGGAACCAGGACGGCATTCGAGCCGGCCGACTTCCACGCTTCCGTGGCTTGTGCGTTTTTCCGGACTGCGGCGCGCGGGCGATCAGGGGAAGATGCCGAGCTCCATGTAGCTCCGCGCCACCTTGTGGATGGCGTTGACGAACGCGGCGATGCGCAGGTCGGGAATCCCCGGATGGCTCCGCTTCGTCTCGAGGAGCGCGTGGAACGCGGTGATCATCGTCTCTTCCAGGCCCGAGTTGACGAGGTCCACCTCGTCCGGCCCCCTGGCCAGCTCCGCGCGTTCGGCGTCGGTGAACCGCTTGCCCGTGGCCGACTCGATGGCGCGCAGCATCTGCAGTTCGTTGGCCTGCTCGTGCCGCTTCGACATGCGCCCGTAGCGCACGTGCGACAGGTTCTTCAGCCACTCGAAGTACGACACGGTGACGCCGCCGGCATTGCAGTAGATGTCGGGGATCACGAGGATGCCCTTCTGCCGGAAGATCGGGTCGGCCTCGGGCGTCGTCGGGCCGTTGGCGCCTTCCAGGATGATCTTCGCCTGGATGCGCGGCGCGTTCTCCGCCGTGAAGACGCCCTCGAGCGCCGCGGGCAGCAGCACGTCACATTCGAGCTCGAGGGCCGCCGCCGTGTCGCGCAGGTTGGCTGCGCCGGGGAAGTCCAGGATGGACCCCGTCGTCTTGCGGTGCTGGAAGACCTCGTCCTCGTGGAGACCTTTCGCGCTGACAATGGCACCCTCGCGTTCCGCAATCGCCACCAGCACGGCACCGCCCTCGCGGCAGAACTTCGCGGCGTGGTAGCCCACGTTCCCCAGGCCCTGGACGATGACCCGCTTGCCGTCGAGGCCGGTCGCCAGCCCGAGCGGCGCCATCAGATCGGGGTGCGCGCACGCCTCGCGCAGCGCGAAGAACAGGCCCCGGCCGGTGGCCTCCCGCCGGCCCCGCACACCGCCCTGGGTGACGGGCTTGCCGGTGACGCAGCCCATGGCGTCGAGGTGCCCCGGCACGAGCGCCTGGTAGGTGTCGGCGATCCACGCCATCTCGCGCTCGCCCGTGCCGTAGTCCGGCGCGGGCACGTCGATGCCCGGGCCGATGAAGCCCTTCTTCACCAACTCGTGCGTGTAGCGCCGCGTGATGCGCTCCAGCTCGTCGACGGTGTAGTCTTTCGGCTCGATCCTGATGCCGCCCTTGGCGCCGCCGAAGGGCACGTCCACGATGGCGCACTTGTAGGTCATCAGCGCGGCCAGGGCCATCACCTCCTCTTCGTACACCTCGGGGCTGTACCGGATGCCGCCCTTGACCGGCATCTTGTGGTGGCTGTGCTCCGCGCGCCAGGCGTGAATGACCTCGATGGTGCCGTCGGCGCGGCGGATCGGGAAATCGAAACGGTAGACGCCGTTGCAGCAGCGAATCTGATCGAGCAGCCCCTGCGGGTACTCGGTGAACTTCGCGGCCTCGTCGAAGGTGCGGTTGACTTCATCGAAGAAGTTCGACATGGGGAGACGATAGTTCAAAGCACGGAAGGTTCAAAGCACGGAGGGTTCGAAGCACGGAGGGTTCGAAGCACGGAGGGTTCGAAGCACGGAAGGTTCGAAGCACGGAGGGTTCGAAGCACGGAAGGTGCGAAGCACGGCGGGTGCGAAGCACGGAAGGTGCGAAGCACGGCGGGTGCGAAGCACGGAGGGTGCGAAGCACGGAGGGTTCGAAGCACGGAGGGTTCGAAGCACGGAGGGTTCGAAGCACGGAAGGTTCGAAGCA
>CAUJDN010000034.1 GCA_963169195.1 Acidobacteriota bacterium
AATCCCCTCCAGCCGCAGCCGCCCAGCACCTCCCGCCACCAACCCGTCGTTCGGCAGGAACTCCGCGCTCCCCTGCAGCGCCAGCTTCACCAGCAGCGGACTCAGCGTCGGCTTCGCCTCCAGCAACAGCGCCACCGCCCCGCTCACCACCGCCGCCGACATGCTCGTCCCGCTCATCCGGAAGTAGTCCAGCGCCCCCGGGCCGTCGATCAGCCGGTCCGGGTGCTGCGCCATCAGCACCCCACCCGCCGCCGCCGTCGACACGACCGCGCTCCCCGGCGCCACCAGGTCCGGCTTCACGATGTGGTCCACCATCGTCGGACCGCGCGAGCTCCACGGCGCCACCACGTCGTCGCCCGGGTCCGCCGTGCCCTGCGTCCGAAGGGCCCCGACCGTGATGGCGAACGGGGAGATGCCGGGGGAGGTCACACTGCCGAGCACGGTCCGGCCGTCCGCGGTCTGCCCGAAATTGCCCGCCGAGGCCACCACCACCAGGCCCGCGCGCGCCGCGCGCTCCACCGCCTGGCAGAGGGGATCGTCGCGATGGCTCTGTGTCGGCGCCGCACCCAACGACAGGTTCAGCACCCGAATCGCGTAGCGCTGCCGGTTCTCGATGGCCCAGTCGATCGCCTCGATCACGTCGCTCGCCTGCCCCGAACCGTCCGCGCCCAGGACCTTGAGGTTCAGCACGTGCGCGCCCGGCGCCATGCCGCTGTCGGCGCCCGCCATGTCCTGCCGGAACCTGCGGCCCGCCACGATCCCGGCGATGTGCGTGCCGTGGCCATACCGATCCACGCCCCGCCCGCGCGCCTCCGTGAAGTCCATGTTCACGACCACACGGCCCGCCAGCGCGGGATGCGCGGCGATCCCAGAGTCGATGATGGCCACGCCGATGCCACGGCCCGTCGTCGCGCCCAGCGTGTCGATGAGGCCCGACCACGCCGCCTCGGCGCCGGTCGTCTCAGTCGTGACGGCCATCTGCGAGCGCACGAGCGCGTCGCTCGAAATCGCGTCCACCTCGGCGTCGGCCGCCAGCGCCTCGATCGCCGCCGGCGAGGCCGTCAACACCGCGCCCGAGCGCAGCGCCTTCTTCACCGACAGGCCATGCCGCGCCGCCAGCCGCGAAATGCGGTCCGGCGTGCCGCTGAGGATGATGTCCACCGCCTGGGTCCCGCCCGAACCGAGGCGAGCCTGCAGGTCGGACGAGAGCCGTGCCCGACGCTGCGCCTCGGCCGGCGTGGCGGCCGCCATCAGGGCAAGCATCAGCGTGAACGCAGTGAAACACCGGCAGGTCGACCGAAACACGCCCGGGGGGGCGGTGTGCCTCGCGTCAGTCGGCTGCAGAGTCATGGGGATGTCCTTGGCGAAACTTGCGGTGGCTGAGACGTACGGGAACAGAGGCATGACGTCAGGCCCGTGCCGCGTCGAGCGACGACACCAGCACGCGCTGCGAACCGCCGATCGTCCGAACGGTCAGCAGCCGCCCCTCGCGAATCCGGTAGTACACGGTCCGGCGCGAGACGCCGAGAAGACTGGCAGCCTGGTCGATGGTGACGCTGCGCCCCAGCTGTGGCTGGAACATCGGCGTCGACATGAAGCTCGTGGCAAAAGGCGCCGTCTGCATGAACCTCTAACCTCCGCCCGATACAGTGGCGAAGGCGGTGCCATCAACCGGCCAGGACGGACGGATGGGGTCTAACTCATTGCACGCTTGAGACTTGGTGGTCTACGATGCCGGTGGCTCGCGCCGGGCCCGCGGGCAGGAGGCTGGCCAGCGCATTGCCTCAGTTGTGTCTATCGCACCACGCCTCGCAGAAGTTGCACGCATTCCGAAGGAATTGACGATCGTGTGCAAGTCCTCAACCGGCCAAGAAATTGGCCACCCGGTCAAGAAGTGAACCGACAACCGCGCACACTGCTGACGCTGCTCCTCATCGGCGCCATTGCCGGCACCGGCTATTTCCTCTATCGCGATCTGCGGGCACCGCTGCCCGGCGAGCCCGGCGCCTCCCGTAAGGCCGACGTCGCCCCCTCGCGGGGCGGCCGCCTGGTTGCCACGCTCAGGAGCGAACCGCGCTCGTTCAACCGCCTGGTATCGGCCAACGTGGTCACCGAGCTGTACTCGCTCCTGGCCCAGGCCAAGCTCGTGCGCATCAACCGGGCGACGCAGGAGCTCGAGCCCTGGCTGGCGGAACGCTGGGAGGCCTCGGCCGATGGTCGCGCGTTCACCCTCACGCTGCGCGAGGGGCTCCAGTGGTCGGACGGCACACCCTTCAGCGTCGAGGACGTGGCCTTCACGTTTCGCGCGGTGTACGACGCCAGGGCCGGCAGCGTCCTCGGCTCGACCCTGCAGGTGGACGGCCGGCCCCTGTCGGCGACGATGGTGGACGGGCGCACCGTGCGTGTGGAGTTCCCCGCTTCCTTCGGCCCGGGGTTGCGGCTGCTCGACAATCTTCCCATCCTGCCCAGGCACAGGCTCGAGGGGGCGCTCGCGGCGGGCACGTTCGCCCAGGCCTGGAACGCGGCCACGCCGCCGTCGGACCTGGCGGGCATGGGACCGTTCCGGCTGGCGCGCTACGAGCCCGGCCAGCGGCTCGTGCTCGAGCGCAACCCGCACTATTGGCGGTCGGCGCCCGATGGCACGCGGCTGCCGTACCTCGACGAGCTGGTGCTCGAGATCGTGCCGGACCAGAACGCCGAGCTCCTGCGCCTGCAGTCCGGCGACGTGGACCTGATGCAGTCGCCCGTCCGCGCCGAGGACCTGGCGACCCTCCGGCCGCTCGAGGGCGCAGGGACGCTCCAGCTGCTGGAGCTGGGCGTCACCACCGATCCCGACGTGTTTTTCTTCAACCTGCGCGGGCCTTACTGGGCGAAGGATCCGCGGCGGGCCTTCATCACCGCGCGCGAGTGGCGGCAGGCGATCTCGCATGCCGTGGATCGCGAAGCGCTGGCCGAGTCGGTGTTCCTCGGGACCGCGGTGCCCATCTGGGGGCCGGTGACGCCGGGCAACCGCGAGTGGTTCTCGCCCAACGTGCCGCGGTATCCCTACTCGATCGAGACCGCGGGACAGCTGCTGGCGGGACTCGGCCTCGCGAATCGCGACGCGGACGAGTGGCGGGAGGACGCGCAGGGGACGGAGGCCCGCTTCACCGTGCTGACGTATCGCGGCAACTTGGTGCTCGAGCGGGAAGCCGCGTTCCTGAGGGACGAGCTGAAGAAGGTGGGGATCGCCGTGGACGTGGTGGCACTCGAGGCCAACGCGCTCGTGGACCGCATGCTGCGCGGCGACTTCGAGGCCATCTTCTTCCAGTACCTGGCCTCGGACCTCGACCCCGCCCTCTCGAAGGACTTCTGGTTCAGCTCGGGCCCCGCCCACATCTGGAACCTGGCGCAGCCCACGCCCGCCACCCCTTGGGAAGCCGAGATCGACGATCTGATGCGGAGGCAGGCCGCCGCGCAGGATCCGGCCGAGCGACGCCGCCTGTTCGCGGACGTGCAGCGCGTGTTCGGCGAGAACGTCCCGGCGCTCTACTTCGTCGCGCCGCGCCTCTACGCCGCCGCGAACGCGCGCGTCGTCAACCTCACGCCCGCCATCCTGCGGCCGCAGCTGCTGTGGGCGGCCGACACCATCGCCGTGAGACCGTGACGGGCCAGCCCTCGGTTCACCCGGTTGGGCGGTGGGGATAGGATGCTGGCGACGTGCTGACGTTCTGCCTCCGCCGAGCGCTGATGGCCACGCTGCTGGTGCTGGGCGTGGCATCGGGCGCGCTCGTACTCACGCGGCTGGCGCCCGGCGACGGGGTCGGGGAAGGCCGGCTGCTGGATCCCGTGGAACGGGCTGCCGAACGCGCCCGGCTGGGCCTGGATCGGCCGCTGGCCGAGCAGTACGTGAGATGGCTGGCCGGGACCGTCCGGCTGGACTTCGGCGAGTCGGTCCTCTACTCGCGGCCGGTGTCCGACATGGTGGGGGAGCGCGCGCTGAACACCGCCATCCTTGCGGTGGCTGCCCTGGCGCTGGCCACGCTGCTCGGCATCCCGCTGGGCATCTACACCGGCACGCACCCGTCCGGCGCCGGGGCCGCCGTGGTGCGAGGCGCGTCCACGTTCCTGCTGTCCCTGCCACCGCTGGTCGGGTCGCTCGTGCTGCTGCTCGTGGCCACGCGTACCGGCTGGTTGGCGTCCGGCGGCATGACCTCGGTCGGGGGCGCGGCCACCTGGGTGGCCTGGGTGCGCGACGTGCTGGCTCACCTGCCGGTGCCCGCCCTCGCGCTGGCGCTCCCGCTGGGCGCCACGCTCGAGCGCCTCCAGTCTCAGGCGCTGGCCGAGGCCGTGCGCGAGCCCTTCGTGCACGCGACGCGTGCCCGCGGCGTGCCGGCACGGCAGGTGCTCGCGCGTCACGCCTGGCCGGCCTCGCTGGGCCCGGTGCTGGCGGTGTACGGCGTGATGATCGGATCGCTCTTCAGCGGGTCGTTCGTGGTGGAGGTCGTCACGGCCTGGCCGGGGCTGGGCCGCCTGATGTTCGACGCGCTGCGCGCGCGGGACCTCTACCTGGTGGCGGGCACGGCCGCGGCAGGGGCGGCCTGTCTCGCAGCGGGGACCCTCGCGGCCGACCTCGTGCACGCGCGCCTCGACCCACGGGTGCGGGAGCGCCGTCGGCCGTGACACGCCGGGCGACGGTGCTCCTCGTCGTGCTCGCGGGGCTTGCACTGGTGGGCCCCTGGCTGGCGCCGTACGACGCGGGTCGCGCGTTCCGTGGCTTCGTCCACGCGCCGCCGATGATCCCGCGCCCGTCCAGGGGCCTGGGCGTCTATCCCCTCGTGCTCGAGGATCGCGTCGCGCAGCGCTTCGTCGAGGACCGGACCCGCACGCTGGGCCTTCCCTGGCGCGAGCAGGAGGAGCCGGTCTTCCTGCTGGGGGCCGATCGCGACGGCCGCGATGTCCTCTCCCGCACGCTGAGCGGCGCGCGGCTGTCGATCGGCGTCGGGCTGGTGTCGGTGCTCGGCGCGACCCTGCTCGGCTCGCTCCTGGGCGCCTGGGCCGCGTCACGCGGCGGATGGTGGGACGAGGCGGTCATGCGGTCGGCGGACTTCCTCCTCGTGCTGCCCGTCATCTACGTCGTGCTGGTCCTGCGGGCGATGCTGCCCCTGGTGCTGGCGCCGTCCTCCGTCTTCGCGCTGATGGCCGTCATCTTCACGGCGGTCGGGTGGCCATTCGTCGCGCGCGGCGTCCGCGCGCTGGTGGCGCGGGAGCGCGAGCGGGAGTACGTGCTCGCGGCCCGCTCGCTCGGCGCCGGCCCGTGGCGCATCCTGTGGCGCCACCTCCTGCCGGCGTGCGCCGGCCACGTGACGGTCCAGGCCAGCCTGCTGCTGCCAGCCTTCATCCTGGCGGAGGCGACGCTCTCCTACGTGGGTTTGGGGTTCCCGGACCCGCTGCCCAGCTGGGGCCGCATGCTGGCCGACGCGGGCAACGTCAACAACCTGGCGCACTTCCCCTGGACGCTCGTGCCGGCGGGCGCCATCTTCCTGGTCACGTTCGCCACCAATGCCGCACTCCAGGCGCGGGGGGAAGACCGGATAAGATTCCCAGAGCAAGAGGTCGCGTCATCATGAGATTTTCCGGAGTCTTCCACCCTCTCGTCACCCCCTTCACCCCCGCCGGCGACGTGGACCCGGGCGCCATCGCCCGCAACGCCCGGCGCCTGCTGACCTCGCCGCTCGCGGGCCTGGTCGTGCTCGGCTCGAACGGCGAGTCGCCGCAGCTCGACGAGGACGAGTCGGACCGCGTCATCGCGGCCGTCCGCGACGTCGTGCCGGCGGATCGGCCGCTGCTGGCCGGCGCGGCACGCGAGTCCACGCGCGCCACCATCGCCGCGTGCCGGCGCGCCGCATCCCTCGGCGCGAGCGCCGTGATGGTCCGCACGCCGTCGTTCTACAAGAACATGATGACGAGCGACGCGTTCGTGCGGCACTACACGGAGGTGGCGGACGCCTCACCCGTGCCGGTGCTCCTCTACAACGTGACCGTCTACACCGGCGTCACGCTCCAGACCGACGCCGTCGGCCTGCTCAGCCGCCACCCCAACATCGTCGGCGTCAAGGAGAGTGGCAACGACATGCAGTTGCTGGCCGACTACCTCTCGGCGTCGGCGGGGGAGGAGTTCGTCGTGCTCTGCGGATCCGCGACGTCGCTCTTCTCGGCGCTGGCCCTCGGCGTGCACGGGGCCGTGCTGGCCCTCTCGGGCATCGTGCCGGACAGGTGCGTGGATCTGAGGCGGCTGGTGAGCGACGGCCGCTATCCGGACGCCCGCGCGCTGCAGACGTCGCTGCTGCCCCTGGCGCGTGCCATCGGCGTGCAGCACGGTGTCCCGGCGCTGAAGGCCGCGCTCGCCATGATCGGGTTCGAGACGGGCGATCCGCGGCCGCCGCTCCGGCCGGCGCCACCGGCCGTGCGCAACACGCTGAGGTCGCAGCTGACGGCGCTCGGCCTGCTCGTGGAAGAGCCCGCCCCGCGCTGATTCACCGTCCGAGTCCCCACTCTTCGACTATGCTCAGGGTCGCCCCGAGCTGGTCGAAGGGCGACTCCGACTCCCGACTTCCGACGATGACGCTACCCTCCACCGAACGCATCCTCCTCGGTCCCGGGCCATCGGTCATGTCCCCGCGCGTGATGCGTGCGATGGCCTCGCCCGTGCTCAGCCACCTGGACCCGGAGTTCCTGGGACTGATGGACGACCTCCGCGCGGGCCTGGCGCGCGTGTTTTGCGCGCCGGCCGGCTCGCTGGCGCTGGCCATCTCCGGCACCGGCACGTCCGGGATGGAGGCGGCGGTGGCCAACCTCGTGCAACGCGGCACGCGCGTGCTCGCGATCGTATCCGGCTACTTCGGGGATCGGCTGGCCGAAATGTGCGCGCGGTACGGCGCGGACGTGCGGCGGCTCGATGTCGAATGGGGCCGCGCCGTGGATCCGGACGACGTCCGGAAGGCCCTGGAGACGTCGGCCGCCGACATCGTGTGCGTCGTGCACGCCGAGACCTCCACCGGCGTGCTGAATCCGGTGGAGGCCGTGGCGCGAATCGCGCATGAGGGCGGCGCGCTGGTCGTCGTGGACGCGGTCACCTCGCTCGGCGGCATGCCGCTCGACGTGGCGGGGTGGGACCTGGACGCCGTCTACAGCTGCAGCCAGAAGGGCCTCGGCGCACCCTCCGGCCTCGCGCCGGTCTGCTTTGCGCCGCGCGCGCTCGCCAAGCGCGTGACGTGCCGCAGCTTCTATTTCGATCTCTCGCTGCTCGAGGACTACTGGGTGCGCCGGAAGTACCACCACACCATGTCCTCGTCGCTCGTCTACGCGCTGGCCGAGGCCGTGGCGATGGTCGAGGAGGAAGGGCTCGCGGCACGCTGGGCGCGGCACGAGGGGAACCATCGCGCGTTCGTCGATGGCGCCACGCGGCTCGGGCTCTCGATGCTCGTGCCCGAGGCGGCGCGGCTCTGGACGCTGAACACGGTCCGGGTGCCCGCCGGCGTGGACGACGCGGCCGTGCGCCGGCACCTGCTGCAGCGATTCAACATCGAGATCGGCGCGGGGCTGGGGCCGCTGGCCGGGCAGATCTTCCGCATCGGCCTGATGGGCCACGGCTCCACGCCGGCCCATGTCGCGCTCTGCCTGGCAGCCCTCGGGGACGCGCTCGGCCGCGGCCCGCACGCCTGACCGGGCGTGCGGGTGTCACCCGGAACGGCCACCGCCCGGTGGCATGGCCGTTGCAGCCACGGACCGTGCAGAGGTGCCTGACATGCGCCTGACCGTCGCCGCCCTCGTCCTGTCGCTCCTGGTGGCCTGCGCCACCAACCCCGTGACCGGCAGGCGCGAGTTCAACCTGATGAGCGAGGCCGAGGAGCTCGCCATCGGCCAGCAGACCGACGCCGAGATCCGCCGGGAGATGGGCGTCTACAACGATCAGGACGTGCAGCGGTACGTCTCCGACATCGGGATGAGGCTGGCGCGCGCCTCACATCGTCCCAACCTGCCGTGGACCTTCACCGTCGTGGACAGCCCGGCCATCAACGCGTTCGCCGTGCCGGGCGGGTACGTCTACCTCACGCGCGGCATCCTGCCGTACCTGGACGACGAGTCGGAGCTGGCGGGCGTGCTCGGACACGAGATCGGGCACGTCACCGCCCGCCATGCGGCGCAGCAGTACTCGCGGCAGATGGGCGGCAGCATCGGCCTCGTGCTCCTCAGCATCTTCGTCCCGCAGACCGCGCCGTTCCAGGACCTGTCGTCCATGGGTCTCGGCGTGCTCTTCCTGAAGTACTCGCGCGACGACGAGCTGGAGTCCGATCGCCTGGGCATGGAGTACGCGTCGGCGGCCGGCTGGGATCCGTCCGGCGTGCCGCGCTTCCTCTCGACGCTGGCGCGGGTGAGCGCCACCAGCGAGCGGGGCGTGCCGAACTGGCTCTCGACCCACCCCGAGCCGGCCGCGCGCGTGGTCGAGATCGAGCCGCTCGTCGCCAAGTACGCTTCGGAAACGGCGGTCACCCGCAATCGCGACGCGTACGGACGCGCCGTCGACGGGGTCGTCGTGGGCGACAGCATCGAACAGGGCATCGTGCGCGCCCACGTGTTCCTGCATCCCATGCTGCGCGTCGGCCTCGAGTTCCCGGAGGGCTGGGAGGTGTTCAACAGCGCCGAGCAGGTGATGGCGCGCGAGCCGGGTACCCAGCACTACATGCTGCTGCAGCGCGTGGAACAGCCGCGAGGCCGCGGCATCGAGGAGGTGGCGGCCGACGCGATGCGGCGCGCCGGCTATTCGCGCATCGAGGGCGGGCGCGAGACCGTGTCCGGCCTGGACGCCTACATCGGCCTCTATCGCGGGTCCGTCAGCGGCGTGGGTCGCGTGCGGATGCGCGCGGCTCACGTGGCCGTGGGACGGCAGGTCTACGTGCTGGCCGGCTTCGCGCCGGAGGCCGAGTTCGCCCAGGTGGACGGCGCCATCGCCTCGTCGCTGAGGACCTTCCGGGAGCTGAGCGCGCGCGAAGCCGCGGACGTGCGGCCGAACCGTCTCGCGTTCTACTCGGTGCAGGCGGGCGACAGCTGGCAGTCCATCGCCCAGCGGGCGGGCCAGGGCATCACCAGCGCCGCGACGCTCGCCATCATGAACGGCGTGGACGTCGCCGAGCAGCCGCAGCCCGGAGACCGCGTGAAGATCGTCGTCCGGGGCTAGTCCATAATGGCGGGGTGCGTCGCCTGGGGCGCGGCCTCGTGGCCGCCGCGGCACTCGTCTTCCTGTACCTCTCCTACGTCTACCTGACGCTGCCGGACGTCCGCGTGCTGGCGAAGGAGAACCCGAAGACCACCGCGTTCATGCAACTGCGGATCGAGGAGGCCGAGGACGAGGATCGCAGGTTCGCGATCCGCCACCGCTGGGTTCCCTACGGCCGGATCTCCCAGAACCTGAAGCGCGCGGTGGTCGTCACCGAGGACGCGGCGTTCTTCGACCACGAGGGAATCGACCTCGACGAGATCAAGGCGTCATTCGAGCGGAACTGGGAGGAGGGGCGGTTCGCGCGCGGCGCCAGCACCATCACGCAGCAGCTGGCGAAGAACCTCTACCTGTCGCCGTCGCGCAATCCCGTGCGCAAGCTCCGCGAGCTCTTCATCACGCGCCGCCTCGAGGCGGCGCTCACCAAGCGCCGCATCCTCGAGATCTACCTGAACGTCATCGAATGGGGAGACGGCATCTTCGGCTGCGAGGCGGCCGCGCGGGCCTATTTCGGCAAGAGCGCCGCGGATCTCTCACGCGAGGAGGCCGCGCTGATGGCGGGCGCGATCATCAATCCGCGGGAGCTCCGGGTGGACCGCCCCACTCGCCGCCTGCTGCGCCGGCAGCAGATCGTGCTGCGCCGCATGGGCGACGTCGATTGAACGCAGAACGCAGATGGCACAGATGGCGCAGATGGGGTCGTCTGCACAGGTGGCGTAATTCGGCCAGATGACGATCTGCGCGCCGACGCACCCTGCCACGCCTTCCCGATCTGCGCCATCTGCGTCATCTGCGTCGCGTCATCTGCGTGGCGGCTCCGTCTTCTTCCTGTCCTCGTCCTTGTCGCGCCGACCGAAGATACGCGACCAGAAGCCGCGCTTCTTCTTCGGCTCGTCCCGCTCGGCGGCTGGCGCTGCGGGCTCGCTGCGCTGGGCCACGGCGGGGGCGGGTGCCTCCGGCTCGGCGACGCTGCCCGGCGCGTGACTGGCCGCCGCCACCGGCTGGCCGCGGAACCAGTCGCCCGTGCGCGCGAAGAGCGACCGACCGACGTGCAGGTGGCACGTGTCCGTCGGCTCGGTCCCGCGCACGAAGTACTCCGTCATCAGCATCGAGCGCACTTCCGTCGAGCCGTCCTCCAGCGCCACGTGCGCGGAGTCGCAACCACCGGCGGGACGCTTGCCCGAGAGCCGGCAGACGTTCACCGTGACGATGTCCTTCGGTCTCTCGATCCAGGCGGGCTTCGCACCCGCCGTGGCGGTCCTCATGAAGCCGGCCCACATCGGCACGGCCACGTCGCCCGCGTAGGCGCTTCCGGGCAGGATGGGCTGCGGCGTGTCGTATCCCACCCACACGCCGCTCACCAGGCTGGGCGTGAAGCCGACGAACCACGCGTCGTGGTAGTCGTTGGTCGTCCCGGTCTTGCCCCCGGCAGGCAGGCGGAAGCCGAGCTGCCGGGCCTTCCACGCCGTCCCCGAGTTGATGACATCGGCCAGCATCGTCGCCATCAGGAACGCGGTCTGTGGCGAGACCGCCTGCTCCGCGTGCGGCTCCGTCGAGTACAGCACCTGACCGGCGGCGTCTTCCACGCGCCGGATCAGCACGGGGTGGTGCAGCACGCCGGCGTTGGCGAACGCGCCATACGCCGCCGTCAGGTCCATCAACGTGACCTCGCCGGAGCCCAGCGCCAGTGAAGGCACTTCCGGCAGCGATCCGATGCCCAGCTTCTGCGCGTACGACACCGCTGCCGGGATGCCGATGGTCTCGATCATCCTCACGGCCGCGCGGTTGCTCGAGGTCCGGAGCGCCGTGCGCATCGTGAGCTCCGGCTCGGTGGAGTGGCCGTCCTCCGGGACCCACGCACCGGACGGCAGATCGATGGGCTCGTCGAGGCCGGTGATGAGGCTGGCCGGCGTGTAGCCCGTCTCCAGGGCGGCCGAGTAGACGAACGGCTTGAACGCGGAGCCGGGCTGCCGCTTCGCCTGCGTCGCCCGGTTGAAGTGGCTCTCGGCGAAGCTGCGACCGCCCACCAGCGCGCGCACGTGGCCGCTGGTCGGGTCGATGGCGACCAAGGCCGCCTGCAGCGGAACCTGGGGGTCCGCCGGCGTCCGTCGCCGGGCCTCGAGCGCCGCCGCCCGGCGCGCGTCCAGTTCCTTCAGCGAGGTGCCGACCGCCGCGTCGGCGGCCTTCTGCGCCGCGAGGTCAATCGTCGTGTAGACCCTGAGGCCGCCCTCGTACACCCGCTCGCGGCCGAAGCGCTCCACGAGCTCGACGCGGACGAGCTCCTTGAAGTACTGCCCGAACGGCTCGTCCTTGCGGAGAGCGTCGCGCAGGACCGCCTTCGCGGCCCGCGCGCGCTCGTAGGTCGGCCGGTCGATGGCGCCGGTGTAAAGCATCGTGCTCAGCACCACGTTGCGTCGGGCCACGGCCCGGTCCATGTTGACCGTTGGCGCCAGCGTCGACGGGGACTTCACGAGGCCCGCGATGAGGGCGGCCTCGTCCACGGTGAGGTCGCGTGCCGGCTTGCCGAAATACCCGAGCGAGGCGGCCTCGGCGCCGTAGAGGCCGGCTCCGAAGTACATCTTGTTCAGGTACAGCTCCAGGATCTGCTCCTTCGTGTACTCGCGCTCGATGCGCGCGGCGACGAGCGCTTCCTGGATCTTTCGCGTGTAGGTCTTCTCGAGCGTCAGAAAGCTCTGGCGCGCCAGCTGCTGCGTCAGCGTGCTGCCGCCCTGGGCCCGACGTCCCTCCCGGAGATTCGCGAGGCCGGCGCCGACGATGCGCACGAGGTCCACGCCGTTGTGATCGAAGAAACGCTGGTCCTCGACGGCGACGATGGCCGACACCAGGTGGGGTGACATCTCGCCGAGCGGCACCTCGCGCCGCTGCTCCTCGAAGATGGAGAACGCCGGCTGGTCGGCCGCGTCGTAGAGGACCGTCGCCTCGGCCATCTCGCCCAGGTGTCCCAGCTCGTCCCGCGAGGGGACGCCGGCCAGGACGGCATAGAGCACCCATTGGGGGGCGAAGGTTACCCCAATCTGCGCCATGGCGCCGACGACGGCGACAGCCCAGAGGAAGCGGTTCGAGCGGGTGAGAGGGGAGGACATGACGGTGGCCGATGGCTGGCTCGTTTGCTCACCTTCAGTTTGAGCAATCGGGGTGCCAGACTCAATGGGCCGCGGCCGGGGTCGATTGGGCCACTCGACCACCGGGAAGGGCCCAGGCCTGGCTGGACTCGCGAAGTTCTTACATGCCTGGCCGTATGAAACCGGTCGAGGGGACCACGAGTTCGGCCGTCAGCGTGGGCGCCTGGCGCCCACGTATCGCCGGTGCCAGTAGGCCGCCGACAGGCGCTCCACCCGGACGACGCCACGGTCGCTGGGCGCATGGACGAACTGGTCGCCGCCAATCGCGATGCCGACGTGCGACGCGCCCGGGGCGATGGTCGTGAAGAACACCAGGTCGCCGGGTTCAAGCTGATCACGGCCCACGCCTCGGCCCACACGGAACTGATCCCGCGTCTCCCTGGGCAGGGCCACACCGTTTTGCCCGAAGACGTACTGGACGAACCCGCTGCAGTCGAACCCCCTGGGGGTCGTGCCGCCATTCCGGTACGGGGCCCCGCGGAGCGAGAGGGCGGTGCTGCTCAGGGCGTAGCCATCCACCTCGCCGGACGGCATCGGTCGCGCCGGCGGCGCCGCATCCGCCGGGGGGACGGCTTCCCCGGCCCGAGACGGCGGCTCGCCCATGCGGCCTCCGGCCGTGGCGCCGGCTCCCGGAAACGGCTGGGGCACGGCCCCCGTCGAGGCACACGCCGAGACGGTGGCCGCCAGCGCGGCCGCGAGCACGGCCCGGCTGCAGGTGTCTCCACGTCCCATGGGGGCTGCCCTTCCTATCGGCGTCCGAGCCGCAGGTGTTCAGCAGGGACCCGTGAAACGGCGTAACTACCTATTTACCATCGGTTTACACGGTTCGGTCGCTTGACAGACACGTGCGAAACCGGGCAAAATACCGGGGTAAGACGACTTATGGAGCAGACGCTCCTGCTCAACGCGACGTTCGAACCCCTCAAGGTGGTTCACTGGCAGAAGGCGGTCACGCTCTGGTGCCAGGGCAAGGTCGAGATCATTGCGCATCACGACCGCGAGGTCCGTGCTGTGTCGTTCTCGTTCAAGCTGCCGTCGGTCATCCGGCTGCTTCGCTACGTCCGCATCAAGCAGCGCTTCGACTACGTGCCGTTCTCGCGCGCGAACATCTATGCCCGGGACGCGTTCACCTGCCAGTATTGTGCCCGCGTCCATCCGACGCCCGAGTTGACGTTCGACCACGTCGTCCCGGTGTCGCAGGGTGGCCGCAAGGACTGGGAGAACATCGTCACCTGCTGTGTCAGCTGCAACCGGCGGAAGGGCGGCCGCACGCCGCACGAGGCGGGCATGACGCTCGTGCGTGCGCCGCGCCGTCCGAACGCCGCGCCGGCGATCCGGATTACGATCGGTCTGCGCCAGGCGCCCGAGAGCTGGCGCGACTATCTCTACTGGAACCTCGAGCTCGACGAGACCTGACCCCGTGCCCGTCCTTCGAAGCCTGGAGCCGATCCGCGTGGTGCACGGCGGCCGGATCTGGGTGCATGGCGACGGCTTCCCTGCCCCGACGGCCTCCGCAGACGATGTGACCATCGGCGGTGTGCCGGCGCGCATTTCCTTTGCGGGGCCCACGCGCGTGGCGGTGGTCGTCCCGGAAGGGGTCGAGGGAGGCGAGACGCCCGTCAAGGTATCGTGGGCCCCCGGCGCCACGCTCTATGCGCGCGTCGGCCGCGTACTCGCGCGCGGCCTTCACCAGGTGGACAACCCGGTCGTGGATGCCGACGGCCACATCTTCGTCACCTACTCGGGGTCGCGAGGGCAGCAGGCGACCGTCTCGGTGTTCCGCGTGACCCCGGACGGCGCCCGCGAGCCGTTCGTGCACGGGCTGGTCAACGCGACGTCGCTGGCGATCGGGCCGGACCGGAAGCTGTACGTGTCGAGCCGCTTCGAGGGTCGCGTGTATCGCGTGCACGAGGACGGCGCCTACGAGGTCGTCGGCTCGGACCTGGGTATCGCCACGGGCCTGGCGTTCGGATCGGACGGCAGCCTGTATGTCGGCGATCGTTCGGGCACGATCTTCCGCATCGACACCCACGGGCGCACGGAGACGGTGGCCACCCTGACGGGCAGCATGGCGGCGTTTCACCTGGCCTGGGGGCCCGACGGGTGGTTGTACGTGTCGGCGCCGACGCTCTCCACCTACGACACGCTGCGGCGAGTACACCCGGATGGCCGCGTGGAGTCGCTGGAGTGGTCGTTCGGCCGGCCGCAGGGGCTGGCCTTCGATGCCTCCGGCGCGCTGCACGTGGTGGAAGCGCTGGCCGGGAGCAGCGGTGTCTACGCGCTGCGGCCCGGGCGCCCGCGCGAGCAGATCGTCTCGGGGCCGGGACTGATTGGCCTGGCCTTCGCCCCCGACGGCGCGCTCGTCGTCTCGTCGAACGACACGCTGTACGGCTTCGACGCGGCGTGAAGACGAGACCACGAAGGCCCGAAGGGCACGAGGGCCGGCACGCAGGGCGTTCCCTCGCGAACCACGGACGCTTCGTGCGCGTCGTGGCTCCTTCGTGATGTCTTTGCGCTTTGAGCGCGCGACATCGACCCTGTAGAATAGGCGTTTGGGGTGTTCGCCAGGACACCAGCAGTACCCATGCCGCACGACTGGATCTCCGTCCGGGGCGCCCGCGTCCACAACCTGAAGGACATCGACGTCGACATCCCGCGGGACAAGCTCGTGGTCATCACGGGGCTGTCCGGCTCGGGCAAGTCGTCGCTGGCCTTCGATACGCTGTACGCGGTGGGCCAGCGCCGCTACGGCGAGTCGCTCTCGGCCTACGCGCGGCAGTTCCTCGAGCAGATGGAGAAGCCCGACGTGGACCTCATCGAGGGCCTGTCGCCGGCCATCTCCATCGAACAGAAGACGACCGGCTCGAACCCGAGATCCACCGTCGGCACGGTCACCGAGATCTACGACTACCTTCGGCTGCTCTTCGCCAACATCGGCGTGCCGCACTGCCCGAGCTGCGGGCGCGAGATCACGTCGCAGTCCATCGAGCGCATCGTGGACCTGGTGATGACGTATCCGCAGGACACGCGCATCACCGTGATGGCGCCCCTCGTCCGCGGGCGCAAGGGCGAGTTCAAGAAGGAGCTGCAGGCGCTCGCGGCGCGCGGCTTCACCAGGGCGCGCGTCGACGGGCAGCTGCGCTCGCTCGAGGAGGACATGGGCCTCGATCGGCGGCGCAACCACAACATCGACGTCATCGTGGACCGGCTCATCGTCCGCAGCGGCATCGAGCGGCGGCTGGCCGCGTCGGTGGAGGTGGCGCTCCAGCTCGCCGACGACGTGGTGACCATCCAGTCGCTGGAGCAGGGCGACCGGCTGTACTCGCGCAAGCTGGCGTGCGTCGTCTGCGGGATCAGCGTGCCGGAGATGTCGGCGCGCGCCTTCTCGTTCAACTCGCCCCACGGCGCCTGCCAGGCCTGCCAGGGTCTTGGAGCCACCTGGGACTTCGACCCGCGGCGCATCGTCCCGGACGACTCGAAGTCGCTGGCGCAGGGCGCCATCGCCCCCTGGGCGCGGGGCGACGCGGCGCTGGTGGGCGAAGCGCTCGCGCGCATCGGCAGCCACTGGGGCATCGAGACCGCCGTGCCATTCGGGAAGCTCCCGAAGAAGCAGCGGGACTTGCTGCTCTTCGGCCCGTCGGCCGGTGCGCGGGGCGTCGAGGACGACCGGCCGAAGAAGGCGGCGAAGGGGTCGGCGGCGTCGAGGAAGAAGGCCGCGGCGCCGGACCCGTTCGGCCGCGACTTCGAGGGCGTGATCCCGAACCTCCGGCGGCGCTTCGACGAGGGCTCGTGGGCCGTGCAGGAGGAGCTGGATCCCTACCGCGCGCTCGCCGCGTGCGCGGCGTGCGAGGGCCGGCGACTGCGCCCCGAGAGCCTGGGCGTCACCGTCAAGGGCCGGACGATTGCCGAGTACGTGGATCTGCCCGTCTCGGACGCGCTGGCGGTTTTCGAGGGGTTCGCGCTGGGCGAACGCGAGGCGCTCATCGCGGCGCGCATCCTCAAGGAAGTCCAGGATCGGCTGCGCTTCCTGAACGACGTTGGCGTCGGCTACCTCACGCTGGGGCGGTCGGCCGCCACGCTCTCGGGCGGGGAGGGCCAGCGCATCCGCCTGGCCACGCAGATCGGATCGAACCTCACCGGCGTGCTCTACGTGCTGGACGAGCCATCCATCGGCCTGCACCAGCGCGACAACCGGAAGCTGCTCTCCACGCTCGCCCGCCTCCGCGACATGGGGAACACGGTGGTGGTCGTCGAACACGACGAGGACACCATCCGCATGGCGGACTACGTGATCGATCTCGGGCCGGGCGCCGGCGACCTGGGCGGCGAGGTGATCTTCCAGGGGACGCCCGCAGTGCTGGCGCAGAACGGGAACGGCTCGCTGACCGGTGCGTACCTGAGCGGGCATCGCCGGATCGAGGCGCCCGCGAAGCGCCGCACGGCCCGGCAGGGCGAGCTCGTCATCCGCGGCGCGCGCGCGAACAACCTGAAGGACATCGACGTGAAGATCCCGCTGGGGCGCCTGGTCGCCGTGACCGGCGTCTCGGGATCGGGCAAGAGCACGCTGGTCAACGACATCCTGTACAAGTCGCTGGCGCGGCAGCTCTACAAGGCGGCGGACGAGCCCGGCGCGCACGCGCGCATCGAGGGCACCAATCTCATCGACAAGGTCATCGAGATCGACCAGTCCCCCAACGGCCGCACGCCGCGGTCGAACCCCGCCACCTACACGGGCCTGTTCACGTTCATCCGCGAGCTGTTCGCAATGGTGCCCGAGGCGCGGGCTCGCGGCTTCAAGCCGGGACGCTTCTCGTTCAACGTGAAGGGCGGGCGCTGCGAGGCGTGCCAGGGCGACGGCGTCATCGCCATCGAGATGCACTTCCTGCCCAATGTCTACGTCACGTGCGAGCAGTGCAAGGGACGCCGCTACAACCGTGAGACGCTGGACGTGAAGTACCGCGGGAAGTCCATCGCCGAGGTCCTGGACCTGACCGTGGATCACGCGCTGCCGCTGCTCGAGAACTTTCCGCCGATCGCCACCAAGCTGCGCACGCTGCAGAGCGTCGGCCTGGGCTACATCGAGCTCGGCCAGTCGGCGACGACGCTGTCGGGCGGCGAGGCGCAGCGCGTGAAGCTGTCGCGTGAGCTGTCGAAGCGCGGCACGGGCCGCACGCTCTACATCCTGGACGAGCCGACCACCGGCCTGCACTTCGAGGACGTGCGCAAGCTCCTGGACGTGCTCATGCGCCTGGTGGATCAGGGCAACACCATCGTGGTGATCGAGCACAACCTGGACGTGATCAAGTCGGCCGACTGGGTCATCGACCTCGGGCCGGAAGGCGGCGACGGCGGCGGCCGCATCGTCGCGCAGGGAACGCCGGAGCAGATGGCGAAGGCGGAGGGCTCGGCCACGGGGCAGTTCCTGGCGGAGGTGCTGAGGGCCGGGTTCTGATGTCCCCGGGTGCTCGGGTGGTGAGGTTCTCGGGTGCTGGATCGGGCGGCCGTGGCAGTTTTGACACAGTGGGGTCTCGTAGGGCTGTGGCCCGGTTTACACAGTTGCGTAGAGGCCGCAGGCGGATGAGTTCCAGCAAGTGTCTTATTTGCAATAACTTGCCGAATTATTACGGCCGTGGACGCAACGGGCACCGCCTTTGCTTCACTACCAGGCGTCACGACCCCGCGATAAGCAGAGACGAATGGACGTTCAGCAGACCATCAAGCGCCAGATCTCCTGCGCCGGCATCGGGCTCCACTCCGGCCAGAAGGTGACGCTCACCCTGAAGCCCGCGGCCGCGGACACCGGCATCCGGTTCCGCCGCACCGATCTGGGTATCGAGATTCCGGCGTCCCTGGCGCACGTGTCGGCCGTGCAGTACGCGACGGTGCTGGGCCGGGACGGCGCGACGGTGGAGACCGTCGAGCACCTGCTGGCCGCGCTCGTCGCGGCCGGTATCGACAATGTCGCCGTGGAACTCAGCCAGCGCGAAGTTCCCATCATGGATGGCAGCAGCGCGCCGTTCCTCTTCCTGCTGCAGGAGGCTGGCGTGAAGAGGCTGGGTGCCGCGCGGAAGTATCTCAAGGTGCTCAAGCCGCTGCAGATCGCCAGCGGCGACAAGCGCATCGCCATCTACCCGTCGGATCACTTCAAGGTCAGCTACACCATCAGCTTCGACCACCCGCTGCTCAAGCACCAGACGCGCACCGAGCGCATCACCGAGCAGACGTTCGCGGATCACATCGCCTCGGCGCGGACCTTCGGCTTCCTGAAGGAAGTGGAATGGCTGCGCCAGCAGGGCCTGGCCCTCGGCGGGTCGCTCGAGAACGCCATCGTCATCGGCGACACGGGCGTGCTGAACGCGCTGCGGTTCGAGGACGAGTTCGTCCGGCACAAGATTCTGGACGCGGTCGGCGACTTCGCGCTCGTCGGGCATCCCGTCGTGGGCCATGTGGTGGCGCACCGCGCCGGCCACGCGATGCACACCGATCTGGGCCGCGCCCTGCTCGCCGACCAGGAAGCCTGGTGCCTGGTCGAGGCGCCGGACCTGGCGCCCGAGGCGGCCGCCCTGGGCGTGCCCGCCACCGCGCGCGCACACTGATTCCCGTCTCCTTCTCGTGCCTCCAGCGTGGGGCCGCGGCCAACCGCGGCCCCTTTTTTTCGCCATCCGGGCGCCTCGCACCCTGCACCCCTGCACCTTGCACCGCTGCACCCTTGCACCCGGTCACCCCGTAGTAGGATCCGCGGATGCGACGCCTAGCCCTCTCCGCCCTGGCCGCCGCGGGCCTCGCCGCCGGCCTCTCCGCGCAGCCTGCCGTCGATCCCGCGCTCGTTGCCAAGGCGCGCGCCATCCACGACCGCGTCATCGCGCTCGACACGCACAACGACATCAACCCCCGCGACTTCACGAGGGAGCGCAACTACACCCAGCGTCTGGAGAACCAGGTCAACCTGCCCAAGATGGTGGACGGCGGTCTGGATGCGTCGTTCTTCATCGTCTACGTCGGGCAGGGTCCGATGACGCCCGAGGGCTACGACCGGGCCTACACGCAGGCCATCGAGAAGTTCGACGCGATCCACCACCTGACGAAGGAAATTGCGCCGGACAGGATCGAGCTCGCGTTGACGGCGGCCGACGTGCGACGCATCGCTGCCAGCGGGAAGAAGGTGGCGCTCATCGGCGTGGAGAACGCGTATCCGGTGGGCACGGACCTCTCGCGGATCAAGGAGTTCCACGATCGCGGCGCACGCTACATGTCCCTCGCGCACAACGGGCACAGCCAGTTCGCCGACTCCAACACCGGCGAGCGCGACGGCAAGTGGCTGCACAACGGCCTCAGTGAGAGCGGGCGCCAGGCCATCCTGGAGATGAACACGTGGGGCATCATGGTCGATGTCTCCCACCCCTCGAAGCAGGCGAACCTCCAGGCCATCGCGCTCTCGCGCGCGCCGGTCATCGCCTCGCACTCGGCCGCACGTGCGATCGCGGACCACAGCCGCAACATGGACGACGAGCAGCTGATGGCGCTGAAGAAGAACGGCGGCGTCATCCAGACGGTGGCGTTCGACAGCTACGTCAAGATCAAGCCGCCGGATTCGCCCGAGCGCGCCGCAGCCATCGCGGCCCTGCGCAAGGAGTTCGGAATGACTGGTGCCGGGCCCGGGGGCGGGCAGGCGCGAATGACCGAGACGCGCCGCGCCGAGTTCCGGGCGCGCATGACGGATGTCGACAGGAGGTTTCCTCCTCCGCCGATGGCCACGGTCTCGGATTTCGTCGACCATATCGACTACCTCGTGAAGACGATTGGCGTCGATCACGTGGGGATCTCCTCTGACTTCGACGGCGGCGGCGGCGTGGCAGGCTGGAACGGCGCGGATGAGACGTTCAACGTGACCCTGGAGCTGGTGCGCCGCGGCTACACCGAGGAGCAGATCGGGAAGATCTGGAGCGGCAATCTGCTGCGGGTGATGGACGAGGTCCAGAAGATCGCCCGGGAGATCCAGGAGGGCAGGCGATAGGGTTCCGGGGTTCCGGGTTCTGAGGTTCCGGGCGCGCCTGGTGATGGGTTCGCCCTGCGTCACCGCCGCGGCGGTGAGGACGTCCGGCGCCCCTGCGCTTCCCGAAAGGCCCGCGGGCCCTGTCCCGTCCATCGCCTGAAGGCGCGTGTGAACGCGCTCGGCTCGGAGAATCCCAGCAGGTAGGCCACCTCGCCGATGGAGAGACCGGGGTTGGCGAGATACTCGCGCGCCAGGCCCGCGCGCACGTCCCGCCTCAGCTCGTCGAAGGAGGTGCCCTCCTCGCACAGCCGCCGTTGCAGCGTGCGCGGGCTCGTTGCCAGGCGACGGGCCACCTGCTCCATGCTCACCGGGCCTGCCATCGACTCCTGCAGGAGCGCCGCCCGCACGTGCATCGCCGTGGACTCGGCTTCCGGGCGGGGTTGGCGGTCCAGCAGCAGGCGGGCGTGGCGGCGGAGCGTGCGGTTCAGGTCCGCGTCGCGGCGGGGCAGGGGAACGTTCCAGGCTGCCTCCGAGAACAGCAGCGCGTTGTGGCGCGCGCGCAGCTTCACGTCCGTGCCGAATCCCCGCGCGTATTCGCTCGCGTCGGCCAGGGGAGGTCCCGCCAGTTCCACGCACGCAGGCCTCGGGCCTCCGGCATATGCCACGCGACCGGCGATCGCGGCCAGGCTGTAGTCGCGCAGGTGGAACATCACGCCCTTCGGCGGGGTCTGCCACACCAGCTCGAACGCCATGCCCCCCGCCCGTGGGTGGATCTCGTAGCGTGAGGTTCTCGTGGCAATGGCGAAGTACTCGGCGAAGTGGGTGAGGCCTTCGCCCACCGTGTTGCTGCTCAGGATCAGGTAGTCGAGCACCTCGTAGGCGCCGAATGGGACCTGCAGGGCGCTGTGGAGGCCGAGCCCCGGCCGGCCCCATGCCTGCACGGCTGCCTCCCACATCCGATACAGCGACGTGGCGGGGAGGACGACGTCGGGGTCTGCCAGCTGGGCGTCGGTGACGCCGACGACCGTCCTGAAGGCCCGATCGTCGAGGCCAAGGGCCGCGAACGCGGCCAGGATGGCCCGGACGCCCGTGACGCCCACGACAACGCGAGTCACCGCACTAGGAGACTCCCCCGACCGCCACGGCGTCAAGATTGACGTGATCGGTCAACTCGTTGTCGCCCGTCGTCAAGGCGCCGCGCCTCGCCCGTCCGTATCCTCCTGGTGAAGGAAGGGTACCCATGTCACATCTCTCCGCCTACTCGCTTGCCATCCTCCTGCACCTGGTTGCCGCCATGGTGCTCGTCGGCGCGTCGGTGTCCTCCGTGTACGTGCGCCGCGCCATCCTCGAGGCGACGTCCATCGGTGCGTTGCGGGCATGGCTCGGCTTTGCGCACCGGTCCTCCACGGCCAACCCCGTGGCCGCGCTCGCGCTGCTGGGCACGGGCATCTACCTCGGCTCCCGGGGCTGGTGGACGCACGCCTGGTTCTACGTGGCCCTGGCCAGCTGGCTGGCCAACTCCGTCCTGGCGGCGCGGGTGTTGAAGCCGGCCGGCGCGGCGATGGGGGCGGCGATGGCCGGTGTCCCGGACGCGGCACCTGTTGACGGACGGGTGGACGCCCTGCGGCGCTCGCCGGGATGGCGGGTCGCCGGCGCGCTGATGCTGGCCAGTGACATGGCCATGCTGTACGTCATGGTGTTGAAGCCTTCGCTGATCGAATCGCTTGCGGTGGTCGCGGGGGGCATGATCATCGGGGGCGGAATCACGCTGTTGCGTGCGCGCCCGTCGGGCGCCGCCCTCGAGGCGCCGGCCCGGCCCCCGCGGTACAATGGCGACCGCGATGACGAGCGTGCCGCCGCAGGAGCGTGAGTAGCGCGTGGGCAGGCGTCAGGCCTGGGGCCTGGTCGTGCTGCGGCTGTGCCTGGGCGTGTTCTTCCTCTTCCAGGCTTTCGGGAAGGTCGGCTGGTTCGCCAGCAGCTCGGTTCTGCGCTCGCGGTTTGCCGAGTGGATCGGTAGTGTCGGCCCGCTGAGCCGTGCCTACCTGGACGCGGTCTGCATCCCGGGTGTGGAAGTCTTCGCCCGGCTCGTGCCGATTGGCGAGTTCGCCGTGGCCGCCGCGTTCCTGCTGGGCGGCTGTACGCGCGCCGCCGCCGCCATCGCGCTGCTGATGGTGCTCAACTTTCACTTCGCCAGCGGCGTGATGTTCCAGTACGGCTACCTGACGAATGGCTACGGCCTGCCCGTGCTTGGCGGGCTGTTCGCCCTGGCGATGGGCGGTGCGGGGCTGCCGCTCAGCGTGAGGAAGTAGAAGGGCATCATGCGCCGACCTGGCTGCCGTCCACGATTGTCGAGATCCGGCTCGAAGTCCCGCTGCAGAAGGATCGGGCCCGCCATCGGATCATGCCGACCGACGCGCTCGGCCGGTTCGAGTTCCACGAGCCGTAGCGCCGGCTCCCACCCCTGCCCCTCCGCACCCGCCCGCACCTGAACTAGAATTCCCCCGATGGTGCACCGCCCGTCCCGCAGGGTATGACCCGCGCGTTCTTCCTCAGCTGCCTTCTCGCCTGCTGTCAGCCGATCACGTTCGTCGCGAGCGCCGAGACCCAGGACCCCGCTGCCACTCCTGCACAGGAGCTGCCGGCATCCGGCGGCCGGAAGCAGGCGACGGCCACGCGCGTCGAGGGCGGCGCCATTCGCGTGGACGGGCGGCTGGACGAGGCCGTGTGGGTGCGATCCGCCGCGATCACCGACTTCATCCAGAAGGAGCCCGAGCAGGGCGCGGCACCCACCGACGACATGGAGGTGCGCTTCGCCTACGACGACGGCGCGTTCTATGTGGGGGCGCGGATGTGGGCGCGGAACGCCCGGGAGATCCAGGCGCCGCTCGGCCGCCGCGACAACACCGATCAGGCGGAGCACATCCTGATCGCGCTCGACACGTTCCTGGACCGGCGCACGTCGGTGGTGCTGGGGGTCACGGCCGCCGGCGTCCGGGTGGACCGCTTCCACGGCACCGATGACGAGGACCGCTTCGACACGACGTACGACCTGGTCTGGGGCGCGCGCACGTCCATCGACGACAGCGGGTGGAGCGTCGAGATCTGGATTCCGTTCACGCAGCTGCGCTTCAACCCCGAGGACGCGCTCACCTGGGGCCTCAACGTGCAGCGCTTCCGTCCTTCGATCAACGAGGAGGACACCTGGGTGCTGATCCCGCGCACGGTGCGTGCGTGGTCGTCGCGCTTCGGCGACCTGCAGGGCGTCTCCGACGTCCGCCCGGCCCGCCGCATCGAGTTGCTCCCATATGTGGCGGGCACCTCCACCGTGTACGGCGAGGCCGCAGGCCGCAACCCGTTCCTGCAGGGCGCCAACGCCGGGGCCAGGGCTGGCGCCGATGTGAAGGTCGGCCTCGGGCCGAACCTCACCCTCGACGCGACCATCAATCCCGACTTCGGCCAGGTGGAGGCCGACCCGGCCGAGGTGAACCTCACGGCGTTCGAGACGCGCTTCACCGAGCGGCGCCCGTTCTTCCTCGAGGGCTCGTCGCTGTTCAACATCGGGCACCCGAACTTCTACTATTCGCGCCGCGTCGGCACCCGGCCGGTGGGCCCGGCCCCGGGCGACTACGTGGACTACCCCTCGGCCACCACCATCCTGGGAGCCGCCAAGCTCACCGGGCGGCTGCCCTCGAAGACATCGCTGGCGTTGCTGGGCGCGGCCACCGCCGAAGAGTCGGCGGATGTCGCCAGCGAGGCGCTCGGAACCGGGGAAAGCGTCCGGGTGGCGCCGCGCGCCTATTACGGCGTCGCCCGGGTGCTGCAGGAGTTCGGCGCGAACGCATCGACGGCGGGCCTGTTCGCCAGCCTCGTGCATCGTGACTTCGAGGACGCGGATCCTCTCGCCGATCTCCATGCGCGGAACGCCGTGGCATTCGCCGGCAACACGCTGCTGCGCTTTGCCGGCGGCCAGTACGAGTTCCGCGCGGCAGCGGGCGGCTCGTACATCAACGGCACCGAGCGTGCGATGGAGCGCGTCCAGCGATCGAGCGCGCACTTCGCCCAGCGGCCGGACCGTGACTACTCGAGGCTCGACCCGACGCTGACCTCCCTGGCCGGCTGGACGGTGCAGGCGAATCTAGACCGGACGGGCGGCCGGCACTGGCTGTGGAGCGCCAGCACGAAGATCGACTCCGTGAACTTCGAGACCAACGACCTGGCCATCCTGAACGGCGCGGATGGCCTGCTGGTCTCCGGCAGGCTCACGTATCGCGAAACCCAGCCGGGCCGCGTCTTCCGCGGCTACGCCTTCACCTTCAACGTCTCGAACGACTCGACCCTCCGGTGGCTCCGCCAGGACGGGAGTATCAGGACCCAGGCCAACCTCACCTGGGCGAACTTCTGGACGACCGACGTGTCGGTGACGCGAAACCGGCCGCAGATGAGCGTCAGCCTCACGCGTGGGGGGCCGCTGATGGCCCGTGGCCCCGGCTGGACGACGCAGGTGAGCGTCGGCAACCGCGCGGCGTCGCAGACCCGGGTGTCCGTCAGCGGGACCGTCAGCCAGAACGAGGACGGGGCATCGGTGAAACGGATCAGCGGCGCGGTGTCGTTCCGCCCCGGCCCGCGGTGGCAGCTCTCCGTGGAACCGCTCTTCGAGCGCGTGACGGAGCCACAGCAGTACGTGGCAACGCTGGGCGGCGGCCGCCCCGAGACCTACGGCTCGCGTTACGTGTTCGCCTTCATCGACCGCAGCACCCTCTCCTCCAAGTTCCGGATGGGCCTCACGGTGAAGCCCGACATGAACATCGACGTCTACGCCGAGCCTTTCGCCGCTTCGGGCCGCTATTACGACTACGGTGAGCTGATGGCGCCGCGCAGCCGGCAGCGCCTCACCTACGGCACAGCGGGCACCACGCTGATCGTGAACCCGGACGGCAGTCAGACCGTGACCGCCAACGGCGCCAGCTTCACGCTCCGCAACCGGGACTTCAACACCCTGTCGTTCCGCTCGAACGTCGTCCTGCGGTGGGAATGGCGCCCGGGCAGCACCTTGTTCGTCGTGTGGCAGCAGAGCCTCGGGAGCACCGAGACCATCGGGGACTACGTCGGCGTCCGCGACATGTTCCGGTCCCTCACCGCACCGGGGCCGAACCTCTTCGTGGTCAAGACCACGTTCTGGCTGCCGATCAGATGAGGCGGTTGCGATCGGGTGCGGGCAGGTGCGATCGGGTGCGATTGGGCACGGGAACGGGCCCGGGCGTGACGCGGCTTCCTCTGCTCCGGCGTCGCGAGGCGCCCGCACCTCTGCCGACTCCCCGTCAGTCCCGTTCGCGGGGCTGGCGCCACGGCGTCGTTCCCCGAGGAAATCCCCGCGCGGGTGTTGGCAGAGTCCTTGTAGCAGCCGGGGGCATGCGATTCGCGGACCGGGAGACGGCTGCCCGTCAGCTGGCCGGCGAGCTCCAGCGGTTCAAGACGCAGCACCCGCTGGTGCTGGGCGTGGCGCGCGGAGGCGTGCCGGTGGCGAGGGTCGTGGCCGATCGCCTCGGGTGCGGATTCGACGTGGTCCTGGTCCAGAAGCTGCGCACGCCGGGCCAGCCGGACCTGGCCATGGGCGCCGTGGACGAGGCCGGTCAGGTGTTCAGGTTCGGCGCGAAGGGCGTGGCGAATCCCGATCGCTACGCAGACGACGTGGCCGAGCAGGTGGCCGAGATCCGTCGGAGGCGCGCCGTGTACTCAGCCGTGCGTGCCTCCACGCCCCTGACGGATCACACCGCCATCGTCGTCGACGACGGGCTTGCGACCGGCGCCTCGATGGTCGCGGCGATCCGCTCGGTTCGTGGCCGCCGGCCGCTGCGCATCGTGGCGGCGGTGCCCGTCGGCTCCACGAGCGCCCTGGACCTCGCGAAGGCCTACGCCGACGACGTGATCTGCCTCCACATGCCGCGGCTGTTCTTCGCGCTCGGCGACTTCTACGATGACTTCACGCCCGTGGACGACTCCGAGGTCGTGGCACTGCTCAACGCGCGCCAGGCGGGAAACGCGAAGGGCTGACGGAAGGGGGACCACAATGGCGCGACGGGCCACAAGGGGCACGCCGCAATCGTGGATGCCCAGACACCGTCGCGTCCGTCGTGTCCCGTCGCGTCCGGATGGCTCCTACTTCCCGAGCCGGTACGCGATGAGCTCTCCGGCGAAACCTGGGGCGCTCACCGATACCGTGATGTACTGCTGCCCGTTCAGCAGGTAGGTCATCGGCGAGCCGGTCTGCGGCGCCGGCATGTAGACCGCCCCGGCGTCGGCGCCGGTGGCCTTGTCGTACGCGCGCAGCATCGCACCGCGGCCCTGTGGCGTGGTGTTCATGCCGCCCTCGCCGGCAATCACCAACGTCTTGGTGGTCAGCACGCCAATCCGTCCCATGCGTCCCGTCCGTGGGATGTCCAGGCCCTTCAGCGCAGCGTGATTCCTGACGGCGTCCGGCGTATCGCCGTGGGCAATCTGCCACACCAGGGTGCCCTTGTTCAGGTCCAGAGCCGTGATGCGACCGTACGGCGGCTTGATGAGGGGGAGTCCCTGGACGCTGGTGGTGGGCAATGCCGGGCGACCGCTCTTGTCGTTCGGGTCGCTGGCGAAGCCGCGGACGTAGAGCATGTCCGACTTCACCCCGTCGCCCGGCGCGAGGCCCAGGGCGGACACGTTCGTGTTCGAGAAGATGTAGAAGTAGTTGCTCTCGGGATCCAGCGACCCGCCCTGCCAGTTGGCGCCGCCGGTGACGTTGGGCAGCATCAGCGTGGCCACGGGGCCTTCCCACCGGCTCACGACCGGCGGCGTGAACAGCGGTCCGATCCTGTAGCGCTCCACCAGCTTCACCGCCTCGGCGCGCAGCTCGGGGGTGAAGTCGATGAGATCGTCAATCGACACGCCCTGGCGCTCGAAGGCGGGCGGCCTGGTGACGAAGGGCTGCGTCGGCGAATACCACTCGCCGGGCACGTTGCCCTTCTCGACAGGCCGCTCCTCGATGGGCCACACGGGCTGCCCGGTGACCCGGTCGAACACGTACACCCAGCCCTGCTTGGTGGCCTGCGCCACGGCCTTGACCATCCTGCCGTCGACGGTCAGATCCGCGAGGACGGGCGCGCACGGGATGTCGAGATCCCAGATGCCGTGGTGCACCAGCTGGTAATGCCACCTGCGCTGGCCGGTCTTCAGGTCGACCGCGACCAGGCTTTCGCTGAACAGGCTGTTACCCGGCCGATGCCCGCCGTAGTAGTCCCCGGTCGGCAGCTCGACGGGCATGTAGACCAGGCCCAGCTCCTCGTCCACCGTCATCTGCGCCCAGACGCCGGTGTTCCCGGTGTAGCTCCAGGAGTCCTTCTCCCACGTCTCGTTGCCGAACTCGCCGGGGGACGGGATGGTCTTGAAGATCCAGAGGCGCTTGCCCGTGCGCACGTCGTAGCCGCGCACGAATCCCTTCTGGTTCGTCTTGCTGCGGGGCGCGCCGCCTTCCACGTGCGCGGCGCCGACGATGATGGTGTTGCCGGCCACGACCGGGGTGGCGTGGAGCCCGACCTCGCCCTTCACGAGGTCCATCTCCTGGTCCATCTCCAGCTTCAAGTCGACGATGCCGTCCCTGCCGAACGACGGGACCCGGTCGCCGGTCCTCGCGTCCAGCGCGATGAGCTGATACCCGGGGGTGACGTAGAGGACGCGTTCCACCTGCCCGTCGGTCCAGTACGAGAGGCCTCGGCCCGAGAGCCTGCGTGGCGCCGCCTGGCCGCGCGGGCCTTCGTCGATGCTGTGCATCCACTTCATCTCGCCGGAGCCCGCATCGACGGCTACCGCCGCGCGGCGAGTTCCCGCCGTGAAGTAGAGCGTGCCCTTCACCATCAGTGGCGTTGCCTGGAACTGGAATTCCGGGGTGGGTCCCAGGTTCTCCGTCTTGAACCGCCACGCGATCTCCAGCTTGTCGAAGTTCGCCGCGTTCACCTGGTCCAGCGGTGCGTAGCGCCGGCTCGCCAGGTCGCCGCCATAGGTCGGCCACTCCCCGTTCTTCGTCCCCGCCGAAATGGGATTCACGCCTTGGCCGGCAAGCGGCAGCGAGAGGGCGCCGACGACGAGCGAGCAGAGGCTGACGCGCACGACGCGGGACGGAGGGGTCGGCTGCATGGCGACACTCTAGCAGGTGGGTCGGAGCTCGACAACGGCCTTGACAGTGCCTGCGGGGTGACGATGATTGGCGAATGAAAGTCGCATGCCTGGCGACCGGCGCGGCCCTGGCCTTGATGTCGGCCGTCGCGCCGTCCGGCGCGCCTGCGGCCGGCCCCGTCCAGTGGGCCCCGCACGACATCGATGCCGACTTCCGGGGCGGCTATGCCGTGGGCGTGGCCGATTTCAACAGAGACGGTCGCCCGGACGTCATCGCCAACTCGCTGGCGGTCAGCGAAGTCGCCTGGTACGAGAACCCGTCGTGGGCGCGCCACGTCGTGGTGACGGACCAGCTCCAGGTCGTGAACCAGGCGATGGAGGACATCGACGGCGACGGCATCCCCGAGATCGCGTTCCAGAACGCGTTCGCCATGCAGCCGGCCAGGAGCGAGGGCCTCACCTGGATCGCGCGCCACCAGGGCGACCCCCGCCAGCCGTGGAAGGTCGAGCGCGTGGATGCGTACCCGACGTCCCATCATGTGGTCTGGGCGGACCTCGATGGTGACGGGACGCGCGAGCTGGTGAACGCGCCGCTCATCGGGCCGAAGGGCCTGGCGCCCACGTACGATCAGGACCAGGCGCCCATCTTCTGGTACGGCCGCCCGGACTGGACGCGCCACGTCGTCACGGAGGACATCCCGGGCATCATCCACCGCGTGCGCGTCGTGAAGTGGGACGGCGGCGCGCGTGATCGGATCGTCGTGGCCAGCTTCGAGGGGATTGCGCTCTACCGGGCCACCGGCGCCGGTGCCGCCATGCGGTTCGAGAAGCAGCTGCTCTCGCCGGGCCATGTCGGGAAGGCGCCTCGCCTGGGCGCCAGCGACGTCGGCATCGGCACACAGGACGGCCGGCGCTTCTTCGCGTCCGTCGAGCCCTGGCATGGCAACGAGGTCGTGATCTACACGCAGACGGGCGACCGCTGGCGGCGCCGCGTCATCTTCGACAAGGTCGGCAGCGGGCACGAGATCGCCGTCCTGGATCTCAACGGCGACGGGCGCGACGACGTGATTGCGAACGACAACAGCCGGCCGACCGAGCGAAATCCGTCCGCGCCCCTCGGCGGCGTGCACGTCTTCTACGCCCCGGACGATGCCGCGTCGGGGCCGTGGCCGTACCAGCGTCTCGAGGGCACCGCGGCGATGAACGGGTGCGTCGGCGCGGACCTGAACGCCGACCAGCGCCCGGATCTGGTCTGCACGGGCGCCAGCGGGAAGGTCCGCTGGTACGAGAACCGGGGAAGGGACCGTGGGCAGGCGGCCGGATCGCCGCCGCCCATCGCCTTGCCTACGATTCGAGTGACGCCATCACGCGCTGGAGGCGCGCCTCGGCTTCCTTCGACACCTCGTGCAGCGCTGCCGAACCGCCGGCAGCCGACAGCATGGCGACCGGAGCCACCGCCGTGACGACCGAGGTGCCCGGCGCGTCCTCGTACACCGTGACGTTGCAGGGGAGGAGCAGCCCCACGTCGAGATCCGCGGAGAGCGCCTTGTGCGCCAGGGGGGGGTTGCAGGCCCCGAGGATGACGTACTTCCGGAAGTCCGCGTCCAGCTTGGCCTTGAGGGTCTGCTGCACGTCGATGCTCGTGAGGACCCCGAAGCCTTCGTGCTTCAGCGCTGCCGTGGCCTTCTCCACCGCCTGGTCGTACGGGATTGGCAGCTTCACCTGCAGGCCGTACCGCGTTTCCGTCATCTGTCGCCTCCAGGATCAGCATAGTGCAAGGTTGATGCCCGGGGGTGCTTCATGTTCATGGCACCTGCGGGCGTGACCGGCGACCAGCTGATCGTCTTCGGCGCGCTCGCTGCGACGCTCGTCCTCTTCGTCTGGAACCGTTGGCGCTTCGACCTGGTCGCGCTCCTCGCCCTGCTGGTCTCGACACTGGCCGGCCTCGTGCCGCCCGACCGCGCTTTCGAGGGGTTGGGCCATCCGGCCGTGGTGACCGTGGCCGCGGTGCTGGTCCTCAGCCGCGGCCTGCTCAACGCCGGTGTGGTGGACGTGCTGGCGCGCCACCTCGCGCGGGCGGGCCAGCGGCCATGGGCCCAGGTGGCGTCGCTCACCGGCCTCGTCGCCCTCTGCTCGGGCGTCATGAACAACGTCGGGGCCCTGGCCCTCTTCATGCCGGTGGCCGCCTGGATGTCCCGCAGCGCGGGCCGGTCCGCATCGCTGCTGCTCATGCCGCTCGCCTTCGGCTCGCTGCTCGGCGGCACGCTCACGCTGATCGGCACGCCGCCCAACATCATCATCGCGGCCTACCGGCAGGAGACGCAGGCGCCGGCGTTCGGGATGTTCGACTTCCTCCCGGCGGGCGCGGCGATCACGGTGACCGGGGTGCTGTTCATCGCGGTGGTCGGCTGGCGGCTGACGCCCCTGCGGAAGGAGGCGGACGCCGGCGGGGATCTCTTCGAGATCAGCGCCTACCTCGCGGAGCTTCGCGTGCCCGAGGGCGCGCGCTTCGCCGGCCGCACGCTTCACGATCTGGTGACGGCGGTCGAGGACGCCGACATCGTCGTCGTGGGCATGGTGCGCGACCGGCGGCTCCGGCCGATGCCGTCCGTCTTCGAGGTCCTGCGCGAAGAGGACGTCCTGCTCGTCGAGGCGGATTCCGAGAGCCTGGATCGGTTCCTTGCCGGGACCGGGCTCGTGCTGGCGGAAGAAGCCGGGACGCGCGACGAGGAGGCGGACCGGCCAACCAGGGAGGCGAGGACCGGCGAGCTGACCCTGGCCGAGGCCATCGTCACACCCGACTCCATCCTCGTCGGCAGGACGGCCACGGCCCTCGAGATCCGCGACCGCTTCGGCGTGAACGTCCTCGCGGTCGCGCGCCATGGGCGCCGGCTGCGGGCACGCCTCAGCCGGATTCGCTTTCTCGCCGGGGACATCCTGCTGGTCCAGGCCGGTGAAGACGCGCTCGCGTCGGCCTTGAATGCCCTGGGCGCCCTGCCGCTGGCGTCGCGCGGCCTGCGGCTCGGAAAGCCGCGGAAGGTCGCCCTCGCCAGTGTCATCTTCGCGGCCGCGCTCGCGCTGATTGCCCTGGATCTGGTGCCGTCGGCGACGGCGCTGGTGGGTGCCGCCGTCGCCATGGTGGCGACCGGGTTGATCGCGCCCTCCGAGGTCTACAAGGCCATCGACATGCCGGTCATCGTCCTGTTGGCCGCACTCCTCCCGGTCGGACACGCCCTCGAGGACACGGGTGGCTCGCAGCTCATTGCCGACGGCCTGCTGGCGATGGGCCGTGCCGTCCCGCCGGCCGGGACGGTGGCCATCCTGATGGGCGCGGTGATGCTGCTCTCGAACGTCGTGAACAACGCCGCGGCGGCCGTTCTGGCCGCACCCGTGGCCCTCAACCTGGCCCGGGGACTCGACGCCTCGGCCGACCCGCTCCTCATGGCCGTCGCCATCGGGTCGTCCTGTGCGTTCCTGACGCCGATCGGCCATCAGTCGAACACGCTGGTCATGGCCCCGGGCGGCTATCGGTTTGGCGACTACTGGCGCATGGGGCTGCCGTTGTCGCTGCTCGTGGTGGCCACCGCGGTGCCCGTCATCCTGTGGCGCTGGCCGCTGTGAGGCGGCTGGCGATCCCGCCCGCGCGGCCTCAAGGTATGCTGGGCCATCCGCGATGAACGATCCGGACGACCTCGATCGGTTCGTCGACGAGCTCAACGCCTCGGTCCGCGAACGAGCGCAGGCTCCTCCCAGGCTGGAGGAGTGGCTCCGGATCCTCCGCGAGCAACGCGGCAGCGACCTGTATCTGGTGGCAGGGGTGCCGCCGTCCGTTCGTGTGCACGGCGTGATCCGCCGGCTCCACGAGCCCGTCCTCGACGGGGACGAGATCGAGGCGCAGGTGCTCCCGGCGCTGCCTCCGCATGCGGCGGCGTCCTATCGCGCCCATGGGCATGCCGATGCGTCGCTCCGCAGCGGGCCGGGCGGGCGATTCCGCATCAACCTGCACCGGGAGCGGGGGCGCGCGGCCGCCAGCATACGCGCGCTGCCCCTTCGCCCTCCGCGGCTCGACGAGCTAGGCCTGCCGCCCGCTATCGAGGCGCTCACCCGGCTGCCGCATGGACTGGTCCTGGTGGGTGGGCCGACAGGTTCCGGCAAGACCACGACCGTCGCGGCCCTCGTGGATGTCATCAACCGGCGCGACGCCCGGCACATCGTGACCATCGAGGATCCCATCGAGTTCGAGCACGTCCACGACCGCAGCGTCGTCGAGCAGGTGGAGATCGGCATCGACGCGCCGGATTTCCCTACTGCGCTCCGTTCCGCCGTCCGGCAGTCCCCCGATGTCATCGTGATCGGCGAGATGCGGGACCCGGAGACCATGCGCATCGCGCTCGCAGCAGGGGAGACCGGGCACCTCGTCCTGTCCACGCTGCACACGAGCGACGTGACATCCACCGTGTCGCGCGTGTCGGATGCCTTCCCCGCGGAGCGCCAACCGACGATTCGCCAGGAGCTGTCGATGGCCCTGGCGGCCGTCATGACACAGATCCTGCTCCCGAAGGCCGGAGGTGGTCGCATCCCGGCCGCGGAACTGCTGATGGTGGGCTACGGCGCCCGGCAGCACATCCGGAAGAACGCGCTGCAGCACCTGCACCAGGAGATCACGATCACGCGCCGGAACGGGTCGTTCACCTTCGAGGAGTCGCTCGCGCAGCTGGTGCGCGCGGGGATGCTCGATATCGAGGAGGCCCGGGCGCGCGCGATTCACCGCGACGAGCTGGAAGGCCTGCTGGCCTCCGTCCGCGAGGGAGCGCCAGGAGCCGGCGGGGGGCCGCGGTAGTAGGATCGGCACATGACGAGCACCTGGCGCGGAGGACTGCTGCTCGCCTCAGGGGCCACGCTGGCCCTGGCCGTGGCCGGCAGCGCCGGTCCGGCCGGACGAGCCCAGCCCCTCTCGCAATTCGTCGGTACGCTCGATGAACACCCCTCGATCCAGTACGAGAACCGGCCCACGACGGACGTGGTCACGCGGCTGAACGCCGCCCTCGCCGCCGGCCGCCAGACCCTGGAGCGCGACGAGCGGACCGGCTACCTGCTGCCGGTGCTGAACGCGTTGAACGTCCCGGCCGAATCGCAGGTGCTCGTCTTCTCGAAGACGGGCCTCCAGCGCGCGCACACGGGCCCACGGAATCCCCGCGCCCTCTACTTCAACGAGTCGGTCGTGGTGGGCTACATTCCCGGCGCGCCCGACCTGGAACTGGCCGCGCACGATCCGCAGCAGGGCGTCGTGTTCTACTCGCTGGCGCAGAGGGAAGCCGCCGCACCCACGTTCAAGCGGCGTGCGCACTGCCTCACGTGTCATGTGTCGGCGGTCACGATGGAGGTGCCGGGGTTCATCGTCCGCAGCCACATGGTGGGTGCGGACGGAAGCGCCATGCCGGCGCTCGGCAGCCACACGGTGAACCACCAGACGCCGCACACCCAGCGATGGGGCGGGTGGTTCGTCACCGGCCACGCGTCGATGCCGCCCTACGGGCCGCTCGGGCACCTCGGCAACACGACCGTCACGCCCCACCCGACGTCGGGACCGGCCATCTTCTCGAACCACGTCCTCATCGAGTGGCTGAACCGGCCGGTCGAGACGGACAGGTACCTCGCGTCGGACAGCGATCTCGCCGCGCTCATGACGTTCGATCACCAGATGCACGCGCTCAACCTGCTCACGCGGCTTAACTGGGAGGCGCGCGTCGCGGCCGCCGGCGGCCGATCCGAGGCCACCGACGCCGCGCTGGCCGGGCGCGTGGGCGAGCTGGTGGACTATCTGCTCTTCGTCAACGAGGCTCCACTGGCCTTCGAAGTCGAGCCGCGCCCGGGCTTCGCGGAGGCCCTGGCCGCCCGGGCGCCGAAGGACCGCCGGGGCCGGTCCCTCGCGCAGCTGGA